>JAIXVI010000268.1 GCA_027483065.1 Planctomycetaceae bacterium | reverse complement strand
TCCTCACTGGTGAGGACGGGCATTTCCAACGGCTGCATGACCGTCTGCGCACGAACCATGGGCGGATGACCGGCCACGAGGTGAACGTCTGAGGCATCGCTTTCGTTTGCCTTCCGCAGGATCTCGTCGAGTGCGCTCAGTTCCGGCACGTGCGTTCCCTCCGGTGGGCGCGCGACAGGGATCCACCCGGCCGAGGCTCCGCACAAAGGTCGATCGGCTCGAAGCGAAGGTGGGTTGAGCGGGGCTTCGGGGAAGTGCCTGAATCAGGTGGGACTGGCGCAGGCGGCACGATTTCGCAGCGTGCGCAAGAAGTGCATGCGACGGCGTGGAGGGGCGAGAACCAGCGTGCACAGCGACGCGATCACTGCGACTTCGGCGCAGTGCTTGGGTTTGCAGCAGGCGTTGCGGCGGGTGTCACAGCAGGGGGTGTCGCGGGAGCCTCTGCGGGCGCCTCTGCAGGCGCCTCTGCCGGTGCCTCTGCCGGCGCCACGACACTCGTCGAAGCCGCTTTGGAGAACTTCTTCGTGCCGTTCGTCGAGAACGAGTACTCGTTCTTCAAGATGCCCGCCTCGTAGAGAATGCGAAACACGGAGTCGGGGTCGCGATACTTCCCTGTGCCGGTTGCGCTCCACGCCATGCCTTCTGCGAGGCTCGCCGTGGGTAGAACCGCAGGCAACGTCGCTTCCACGGCTTGTCCCGGCGGAAGCGCGCGCAGCGCAGCCCAACGACCGCCGTACCGCGAGCCATCTGCGAGAGAGATCGTGTAGTCGTACTCCACGAGATCGATTTCATCGCGACCTGGATTTCGAAGTTCGAGCACCACCGCGACTTCCGTGAGATCGCCTTTGGTTTCACCGAGACGCATCTCGGTCGCACGGCCTTCAGGCCGGACGACATGACAGCCCGCGAGCGCAGCTGCCGCGGTGGCGAGGAGCGCGCAGACAAACTTCGAACGTGCCAAAGTGGACATGCTCCGGAATGTAGCACGAGTC
Source organism: Planctomycetaceae bacterium (assembly GCA_027483065.1). Lineage (GTDB taxonomy): Bacteria > Planctomycetota > Phycisphaerae > Phycisphaerales > SM1A02 > QWPT01. Next base: position 9,412 of record JAIXVI010000268.1, on the reverse strand, counting down.
TGGTCACGAACGCGCCGTCACGCGCGTTGCCGACGCTACGCTTCGGCCCATGCATCGGACGCGCCGCAGCATTGCGCCTCGCCTCCTCCTCGCCGTCTTTGCCGGGAGCGGGATTTTCATCGCGACGACGACTGCAAGCGCGCAGCAAGCCACGCTTCCAGCCATCGCCGATAGTCCGACGGCGCAGACGCTCTTCGATGATGCCGTCGCGCAGTCGAAGGAAAATCCTGCGGAATCGGCGCGACTCTGTCGCCGACTGCTCGATGAGTACGGCGACCGTCTGCTCAAAGTGGCGGGCGAACAGGATTCGCTGTTTCGTTCCGTCGCGGACGAAACAGAGCGATTGCTCCTCGCGACGCCAACCGTGTTGGAACGCTTCCGCGCGAGTGAGTCACGCGCTGCGGAGATCATGCTGGCCGAGGATGGCCCATTCTCGACGGCCTCGCGTCGACGTCTGACACGGGCAGGCCTCATCGCGACGTTGCGCGTCGCGCAATCGCTGCTGCTCTCGGATCGCGCAGATGAAGCGCTCGTGACGGTACGCCGCGTCAGCGCACATCCTGATTTGCGCAGCGCTGAATCGAAGCGAGAAGCGGTGGGGCAAGCGTGGATCACCGCCGTGGCTGCGGCGCGCACGGGCCTGATCGCCGAGCGCGACGCAGCGCTTGCACAGCTCGAATCATTGGCCGCCAACGAAGATGCTGCGAACGACTTCGGTGCTGCCGCGGCGTTGGCGTCGGCGAAGGCGACACCGACGGGTTCGGCGTCGAACCCCGCGCTTCATCCCGCGGCGAATCTCACGCCGACGCTCGCAACAAGCGTCGTGCGTAGTCCGCTCGAACAAGCTGCGACTGGCGAGTTGCCCAGCGCGGATTGGCAGCAAGTTTGGTCGGTTGAGCTCGATCGCACGCTCTTCCGTCGCCTTTTCGATCCGTCGATGATGCGGACAAGCCCGCGACTCCTCGACGATGCGCGTGCCAACGCGACGTACATGACGGCCGTGCCCTACGTGCTCGGCAATGTCGCGTATGTCAACGAGGGCTCCTACGTCCGCGCGATCGACATCGACTCGCGCGATGAGATCTGGAGTCGAACGCTCGGCTTCGGCGGCGTGGAACGCGACGCAACCAACATCAGCGACTTCTCTGCGATCGCTGTCGATCGTGGTGCGCTTGTGACATTCGAAGGACATGCGGCGTCGAACCGCCGCGCGGCGAGTTCGCGCGTATGGTGCCTCGATCCTGCCAACGGCTCGGTTCGATGGAACGTCGATCTCGATCAAATCGCAGACCGCGAAGATCTCGCGGGGCTCTTCCCAGTCGGCACGCCGCTCTTGCTCGCGGACACCGTGGTCGTGGCAGCGCGCAAGCCAACCCAGCGACTCGAACAAGTCGATTGGATGATTGGACTTTCGCGCGATGACGGCAGCCTGCGTTGGGCGACCACCATCGCCGGTGCGCCGGGTGGCCGTGGCATTTACGGGCGAAAGCAAGCGGGAATTCGCGCCGATGGCGATGCCGTTGCGGTTTCGACGCCGCTCGGCGCGATCGCGCGCGTGCGAGCCTCGGATGGCGCGATCCTGTGGTTGCGTCGTTCGCTCGTGCCGTTTGCCGAATCACGCGCAGCGAACACGCCGTGGGAGTACGCCGGTCCAATTACCGCCGGCGACCGCATCATCGCCATCGCGCCAGACGATGCGTCGGTCGTTGCGCTCGATCGCATGACAGGGCAGTTGCGCGAGGAACGCCCGATCGGTCCGGGGACGACGTGGACGACGCCGCGGTATCTCGTCTCCGCGACGCTCGCTGATGGCACACCGCTTGTCCTGGCCGTCGGTGGCGATGTTGCGGCGTTTGACGCGCGCGACCTTTCAAAGCGACTTTGGACGCTTTCAGAATCGCTTGCGTCCGCGGCGAAGGTCGAAGGCGAAGCACCGCGTGCCGGCGCAGGGAATCGACAGGGAATCCGAGGTCGCGTCTCAGTGGCTGGTGATCGTGTTCTCGTGCCTGGGCTTGAAGAGTTTCTCGTCCTTGATGCGCGCGAAGGCCGCGTCCTTTCGCGGATTGGTCAGCAAACGCCTGGGAACGCCGTCATGCTCGGTGACCGCATCGTGGTCGCCGGTGACGAGTCCTTCCGCGTGCTCATGCCGCCAAACCGTGCAGAGGACATCTTGCGCGCGCGACTTGCCGCGAGCCCCGACGATCCCGCCGCCGCAGTTGCGCTCCTCGAACTGGCGAAGCGCACCGAGCGATGGGCTGTTGCGCTCGAGGCTGCGCGCGCCGCGCAATCGGCGATCGCACGGGGGAAAGGTGCACCCGCCCTACGTGCAGAACTGATCGGGCACCTCATCGAACTCGCGCAGCGGCAGACCGACATGGGCGACTCGGCCTTCGATATCGCGTTGGCCATCGCCGACTCGGTCGACCTGCGGGTGCGCGTTGAGCTCGCGCGCGGCGAGTACTTGCGCACATCCGGTCGGACAGCCGAAGCGGCGGACGTCTGGCGTCGCCTTGCGTCCGCGGCCGATGCGCAGACCACGCTTGTCGAACAGGAGGGCGCGATTCGTTCCGTGCGCATCGACGCACTTCGGCGGCTCGCGTCGATTGCCTCGCGTGACACCGAACTCTCGGCCGACCTCGAGCGTCGCGCCGCTGAAGCGCTCGCCGTCGTGCGCACCGCGGATGTCACGCCAGAGTCGCTCATTGCGATGTCGATCGCGCATCCGCGCACTCAAGCGGCCTTGGAAGCCGCGTCCGAGGCAGCCGCGGCCGTCGCCGACCGCCGTGCGGCGACCATCTTGGCTGCTGTCCTCGACGATTGCTTGATTCCACCCGCGCGGTCTGACCTCGCGGAGAAACTCGTGCAGACGTTCCGCGAACGTCTCCAAGCGACGCCGCTCGCCACCGAGGCTGTCCTGCTCGAGCGTCGGGTGGCTGAACTTCTCGTCGCGAGTGGCGGTGTTGGCCCGTCCGGTGAGAAGCCGGGCGTCGTGCTTCCGCAACTCGGCGCTCAGCGTGGGTCGGGCGTCGAATTGCGCGGCCGAGTCGCCGCCTACGACGGCGCGGCGTTCGAAGGGCGCGATCCCTCGCTCATCCTGGCACACGTGGATGGTGCCCTCGCGCGCCTCGGGAGCGAGAAGCTCGAACCCGCCTGGCGGCTTCGCCTCGACGACCGCGACCCGCGCGTCCTCTGGGCCGCAAATCGTGTGGCGGTCTACCAACGCATCCCGGGCGGTGGGGAAAACGTCACCGTCATCAATCCAAACGACGGCACAGTGCTCTGGTCAACGCCCAAAGCTGCGGCGCTTTGGATGGATGACCCCAACATGGTGAAGACGCCGGAGCGAGCGCCGAATGGTCTTCCATTTGTCCTCAGTGAAGTGCTTCCCGCCTGCGACGGCGAGAACATCGTGCTCGCCCGACGCGACGGCCGCCTCGCCCGCTTTGGACTTCGCGACGAACGGCCCGACCCTGTCCTCGCGATCGCGCCGCTGCCACGCATTTTCAGCACATCGCTCTTTCAGCACCGCCTCGTTCTGGGCGGCCAACGGCAGAAAAGCCAATCCGCCGAGCCTTCCGTCGCCGTGATGGACCCGCGGTCGCTCGAGGTGCTTGCAGAGGTGCAACCAACGTCGGGCATGCCCGTTCGTTGGGCGTTCGCAACGGTACTCGGTGAGATTTTCATCGGGACTGACGAAGGCATCGAGCGTTGGACGATCGATGCCATGGGCACACCGCGACCTGCGCTTGTGACAACCAACGCGTTTGTCGGCGCATCGAGTGGCCCCATTCTCCTCGGCGCGAACGTGCTCTTCCGGAGCGCGAACGACATTCCGACCGTCCTGCCTCTCTTTGAAGGCGATGCGCGGCCGCTCGAAGTTGCCATGAATGGCGCGGGAAATCGGGTCATTCGCGGGATATTCCCGGTGGCCGAGGGAGCGGTTGTCCACATGACCGATCGGCTGCTCCTCGTAGGCCCAACTGGGGAAGTTCGCGGCGTTGACTCATCCGCGCGCGGCGGAACGTACAACTTCGCGTTTCCAACGAAGAGTTCTGTCGCGCTGATCGAGCAGGCTCCGCTGGAGCCAGAACGCGAAGGGCTCGACATGCGCGGCTCGGGCGATGCGTGCATCGTCCAGCAACTCTCCCCAAAGCATGGTCTGCGCATCGAAGGCGAGCCGTTTGCGTTCCGTATGCCCGGCGAGACGGTGGAACGAGCATTGGTTGCCGATGGTTGGCTTCTCTTCTCATCCAAGATTGCGTTGATCGCGATCCCGCTCCCAGCCACGATCCCCGTCCGCGCAGAGCCTGTGCCCGCGGAGGAACCTGCGGTGGGCAAGCTTGAACCTGCGGTGGGCAAGCTTGAACCTGCGGTCGGCTTGGACGGGACGAATCCTCCTGCGAACGCGACGGGAGATGCTGACACAAAGAGGGGTTGACAGGAACCTTTGAACGCGCGACAACTCCCCCCCCGATTCGACCGAAGGTGGTCGAGTGGGTTTGGGAAACGTCCATTCCCAAAGTCTTCGTTCTTTAGGACTTTTCCGCTCTCATCTTTCAGATGTTCAGAGGTATCCGTCCGATACCCGCCCGGGCGAGGCGCTCAGTTTCGAGCGTCCGCACCGCTGGTCGGTGAAGACCGATGGGCTGAACGTCTGAAGGACTGATTGAAGGGACGTATCTGAACCGGATCAGGAACGTGCACACCATGCTTGACAACGATCGCATCGATCCCGAACTCTTTCCCGCACCGTGGCAGTCTGCCTTCGGCGGCGCTGCTCCAGCCGTGCTCGACCGAGATGAGGACGAGGACGAGGACTTCGAACTCGACGACGACGACGATGACTTCGGCGACGAAGACGACTTCGGCGATGAAGACGCCGAGGACGATGATGACGAGGAAGAAGACGAAGACGAGGATGAAGACGAGGATGAGGACGAAGAAGAAGAGGAAGAAGAAGATGAGGAAGAAGACCTCGACGAGGAAGAAGACGAGGACGAAGATGAAGATGAGGACGAAGAAGAAGATGAGGAAGACGACTTCGGCGACGAAGACGACGACTTCCTCGACGACGATGATGACGCCGACGACGATGACGACGAGTGATTGGTCTCTCGGTCGCGTCGTGTACCGACTGGCGAGTTGATTTCCGTCGGTGTGTTCAGACAGCCGTCAGGGCACGTTTGGAACTTCCTCGGCCACTCAAACGCCTCGTCAAGTGCATTGCTCACGTGAACTCCGCGCCCTGTCCAAACGACAGGGCGCGATTTCTTTTCCGCGCTCGCTCATGCTCATGCTCATGCTCGCGAGTCCAAGGCGCACAGATTCGTGTCGCCTTCGCGCCTTCGCGCACTTCGGGCGGTGAGGCACCTGCGAGTCGACCACCGTCAGCGTTCAGCCAAGCATCAGAGAGTCGTTACGCGGGCAGGCGCGCAATGAGGAGGCGCACACCGTTTCGATCGGGTGCGACGAGAAGCAGCGCCGGAGCGCCCTCGATCGGCGCGATCGCACGCGGCACCGCGATCGAATCGAAGAGCACGGTGCCAAGACCAGGCTCAGCAACTCCGCTGTCCATGCGCATGCGGCCCTCGGCCTCGCCAGAAGTATCATCAAGCGATCGAATGCGCACACGATTTCCGACGAGAAACGCTGTGCGTCGCGCATCGATCCGCCCGGCGGCAATCGGGCTCCCGGCGAAGGCACGCACGCCGTCGACCGCGTTCCATCGCACGAGTGAGCCGAGCATCGGATGGAAGACGATCCAGTCGGGGCCATCCGCGCCGTCGCGCGTTCCTTGCGGCGTCGTCATCTGCATCGCGGTGGAATCGTCCGCGCGTTCGCTGATCAGTGCACGCGTCGCAGATTGGCGCAGCGATTCATCACTCGCGGGATCGGCCTCGAGTAACTCGAGAATGCCATCGCGGAGCGAGATCGCGTGGATCTTCAGTCCGTCGGCTGTGAAGCAGGGGAAGACATAACTGCGCGTTCCTTCCGAGTAGAGCCGTGCGGTTCGACCATCACGACGAACGACGAGATCGAACGTGCGATCGGATTTCTCACGCGACGCGTACGCGAGTTCACCGTTTGGCCCGAGCGTCGCGAACGCGTTCACGCGGCCATCCTGCACCAACCACTCCGGCTCGTCGCTTCCCCACGCGATGCGTCCGATCCAACGTGCACCGTCGGGGCGCGGGCTCTCGACGAGGAATCCGCGCGCGTCGGCCGCGCGGCCAAGAACGAGCCCGGGCGCAGTCTCACCAAGCCGAACAAGTCCGCGTGGATCGACGCGATACACAGCGATGCGCGAGGCCTGTGGCACCGATTGACCGGGACGCGCGAGGAGCGTCGCCAGATCAGGCACAGTGCCCGTTTGGACGGCGAGAACACGTCCATCGGGTGACAAGAGCGGCAGCGTGTATCCGTCGGTCTGCACATTTCCGAGTGGCCGCAAATCAACGGCAACCGCGCTTCCAACGATGCGGCCGGGGACCGACGTCATGCTTCCAGGTGCGGGTTTCGCAGGTGTGGCTGCGCCAGCCCCAACAGCCTTCTTATCCGACGATTTCACCGGCGCGAGCGGCGGCGACTTCGTTTGAGTGACGCACGCGGAAAGCAAGCCTGACACAACACACGCAAGAAGAACCGCACCCGCCACGCGGATGCGCGACGGGTGCGAGTTGGTTTGCGAGTCACGGAGTGCCATCCGCACGCGGATCACGGAGTTCCCTTCTGCTCCTTGTCCGGACCGATCGTTTCATTGATCGGCTCGAGCGCGGGCTCGACCGGTGGCGGCGACTTCAACTCTTCGAAGAACTTGCTCTCCTTGAGGAGACCGTTCGAGCTCTTCTCAAGCGGCTCCGAGAGGAGACGCAGGCGCATGCGTTCCTCAGCGTTGAAGTTCGAATCGTTCGCGTCTGGATTTTCCACAACGGTTGGAACGAGGAAGACCACCAGTTCGACGACTTCCTTCTGACGCTGCGTCGACGTGAACGCTGCGCCGAGGACAGGGATGTCGCCGAGGAACGGGATCTTGTTGTCGATCTGCGTTTCTTGTTCGCGACGGATACCCGAGATCACGATCGTCTGACCATCCTTGACGGTGACGTTGGTGTTCGTCTGGCGTCGATCGATGACGGGGTTCGAGTTGAACGACGCGGTCGACGCGGAGAGATTCGAGAGCAGAACCTCGACTTCCATCGCGACGTTGTTGTCTTGCGTGATGCGCGGGCGGACGTTGATACCGACACCGACGAACTGCTGTTCAAAGCTCGAGGTCGTACCCGTCGTGCCGAAGCCCGAGGTTTCGCCCGTGAGGAGCGAAACGTCTTGACCAGCGACAAACTTCGCTTCCTTGTTGTCCGAAGTGAAGACGCGTGGCTGTTGCAAGATGCGCACACCGTTGTCGGTCGAGAGTGCTTGGAGGAAGAACTCCATGTTCTCACCAGTCGAGACGGTGAGTTCGCTCGAGTCAAACCACGGCGAGGCGAAGTTCGGTCCAGGCGGCGTCGAGCCGTTGCCCTTCTCGAGGTTGAGCGAGACCGAGCCCGCCACCGCGTTGTCGCCACCGTTGAGCGGCGCCGAGAGGTTCGTACCAACGCGCGCGCCCCACGAGAAGCCGTCTCCGACCTTCACTTCGGCGAGCACGGCCGTGATCATGACTTGGCGGCCAGGCTTGTCGAGTTGATGAATGATCTCGATGACCTTCTTCTCAACTTCCGCAGGCGCCATCACGAGCACAGAGTTCTGCGTCGGATTCGGCACGATGCGGCTTCGGCCGATGAGTGCGCTGACTTCTTGCGGCGTACCGCCCGCGCCTTGACCAGCGCGCGCGCCTTGCCAGGGGAACGTGAGTTGGTTGTCCTGTTGCGACTGACCTTGGTTGAACGTCGACGAATCGTTCGCGGCACCAACACCAGTGTTGAAACTGTCGGCGAGACCTTCAATGCCTTCATCAGGCAGTCGAAGGCCGCCGCCCTCCGAGCCGCTTTGCGCAAGGAGCGTGTTGAGAATCTCGCTGAGTTCGACCGCGCTCGCGTGCTTGAGCGGCACGTTGACCGGCAGACCCGAGGTGAACGGCTGATCGAGATCCTTGATCCAGCGATCAAGCCAATCGAAGTTCTCTGGCGTCTTCGAAATCACGATGAGGCGATTGGAGTCGGGGTACGCCTCGATCGAGAAGATGCCTTCCACAGCCGCGGATGGCGAACCATCGCCAACGCCGCCGCCACCTTGGAGAACTTGTCGACCCGCGAAGGCGCGGTTCTGCGTGTTGTTGCGCGAGCTGCTGCTGCCGCCACCGAGCAAGGTTCCCAAGAGATCGCGAACCTTCGAAGGGTCGGCGTAATCGAGGTCGTAGATGCGGAAGATGCTGCCCGCAGTGTTTGGCGGAAGGTCCCACGCGTTCGCAACGAGGCGGCGGATTTCAGCAAGCACCGTTGGCGTCGCGCGCACCGTGATCGAGTTCATCGACTCGAGCACCGTCACAATCAGGCCGCCGCCGCCAGTCGCACCCGGAACACCGGGGACACCAGGCTGGCGTTGTTGTTGCTGTTGATTGCGATTTTGCTGCCCACGGCTCCCGGCATTTCGTCCGCCAGCAGAGCCATCATCGGTGAAGAGTTCGTCGATGATTGTCTTGATCGCGTTCGCGTCTTGGTACTGCAGACGGAAGGTCTCCGTCGCGTAATCGTCCCAACTCGGCACGTCGAGCATGTCGAGCAGCGTCTTCACCTTCTTCGCGAGGCCGATGTCGCCCGCGAGAATGATCTGATTCGAGTCGCCGTCAGCCGAAAGCTTCGCGTAATCCTCAGGGACGAGGAACTCGATGCGCTCGAGGACATCCGTCGCGCGCGAGTGCTTCAACCGGAAGACCTTGGTGACGAAGAGGCCGTTGTCCTCCATCTTCATCACGTCTTCTTCGGGGCCAAGCACGACGCCTGGTTGCGTCTTGATGAGGTCTGTCTGAAGACCGATGTGGATCAGGTCTTCCGTCTCCGTCACCGCGAGGCCGTTCGCCTTCAGCGATTGGAAGATGTAGTCGAGCGCGAGGCTCTTCGAGATATCGCGATCACCAATCAGCGTGATCTTGTTGCTCGAAACTTCCGTTGGCTTGTAGGACACATACTTGCCCGTCCACTCGTAGAGGAACGGGAGAATCTCTTCAACGCCAACGCCCTTGAAGGAGAGGCGGACAGGCTTGTCATCGAGTGTGCGACGGCCTTCGCGCACGCCGCGGAGTTGCGACGGCGGAACATCGGCCGGCGGCGTCGGATGGAAGCGCGCAACCGTGCGTGGATCGTCGCCTGCGGTACCTGGCTGCGGCGCGGGTTGCTGTGCTTGACCCGAAGAAGTCGGCGCAGCAGGCGGAACTTCCGTCGCGGTCGGGGCTGGAGCAGGTTCAGCAGCAGGGGCG
>JAIXVI010000079.1 GCA_027483065.1 Planctomycetaceae bacterium | reverse complement strand
GCGGGCTTCTCTTCCGAAACCCACGTCGCCTTGATCGACGAATCTTTCGGATCAAGCGAGAGACGCAAGTCTTTCGCGAGCGGCTTCGGCGTCGCCGTCGACGTTTCGACGGTGAACGTTCCCGAAGCAAAGAGCGGAGTTTCAGGGAGTGCGATCGCCGTCACGCCCGCGATGAAGAGGCCTTCAAACTTCGTGTCTGCGGCGAATGGATCACCAGCGGCGACGATGATGTTGGCGAGTTTGCCTGTGGAGAGTGTGCCGACGCGCGCGTCGAGACCGAGCATCTTCGCGGGTGTCGTCGTGACGGCAGCGAGCGCTTCATCGGGCGTGAGTCCGTGCGTAATCGCGTCGGCGAGTTTCTTCCGGAATGACGACTTGTCGCTCATGCGATGCGACGTGATCGCGACGTTCGCGCCCGCAGCGACGAAGCGCTTCGGGTTCGTCGGCGCGTAGCGCCACGTCATGAGATCGCGCAGCGAAATCGACTCAGCGGCGGTTGGCGAAACGAGATCGGGAGCTTGCGGAAACTCGATCGGAAGAATGAGTGCAGCCTTGGAAGCGTCGAACAACGCGCGAATTTCGGCCTCGTTGCGGAATTCGTTTCCACCGCCGAGCAGCGTGACTTCCGTCGTTCCGAGTTGTTCGGCCGCGAGTCGCAAAAGTCGCGCGGCATCGAGTTCATCGGCCGCGTCGACGATGAGACCTTGTTCACGACGCACCAGCGGTTGCAGCGCGTCGAGCGCGTTCATGTCGTCGACGGGTTGTGTCGATTGCGTGACAGCGAGCGTTGCCGCGCGCCACTTCGCATCGAGGAGAGTCTGTCGCATGAGCGCGTACGAACCCATCAGACTCGATGGGTAGTTGCCCGAGCGTTCGCTGCGCGGTTGCGTTGGTTGTGGTGGCTGTCCAACCATTGGACTCGGCGTTGCAGGGGTTTGTTGCCCGAAGAACGCGCTGAAATCGAAACTGCGCGGACCGATGACTTGCGCCGTTTTGCCGTTGAGCGCGAGGCCGAGCGGTCGTTCGGACGACTTGAGAAGGACACGGAGGTCGGTCGCGCCGCGGAGAATCCCGTTTGCCGGAAGGACGCGCGCGACCGCGAAGCCTTGTGCGCGCAGGGCGTCGATCGTCGCATCGCTGACGGGCAATTCGCTTGCGCGGACTTCGGGGGTGACCGAGGTGTTCCAGTGTGCACCCGGCGCAGCACTCGCGGTGCTCGCTGCACTGGCGCTGTCGACGGGCAGCGCAGCCTCGATGAACGCCGGGAGCAGCGTTTTTCCCTTGACGTCGTAGACGCGGTAACCCGCGGGCACGGCGATGTCCTTGCCGACGGCTTCGATCACGCCGTCGCGGACGAGAATCGTTGCTGACTCAAGCTTCTCGCCTGGCGCCGGAATCACCTTCGCGCCCACAAGCGCGAATCGCGCAGGGTCGCTTGGGCGCATGCCGTTAACGGGGCCTTGTTGCGCCACAGCGCCGCGAGTTGCAGCGGTCGCGACGAAGACGCTCGTCAGAAGCGTGAGATTGAGAAGGGCGAGAGCGCGCCAAGCGCGCACGAGGCGAAAGGCCTGCGAAGAAAGCATGACGTGGATCGTACGGGAGCTTGCAGCGTAAAAATGAAAACCCCGCCGAGTGAGGGCGGGGAGTTCAAGCTGTTTTCAAGTTGGCTGCTCTTGGGTTCACAGGAGGCGCGGGGAGCGCACCTGCGAGGGCGAGAGATCAGGCGATCAGGCGATCAACCGATCTCGTCGATCATGCGCGACACCGCGATCGCGAGCTTCTCGTCGCTGTCGAGCGTGCCGTTCGCGATCGCCGCGCGCGCTGCCGCGACCTTGTTCTCGCGGACCGCTGGGAGACGGTTCATTTCTTCGAGCCAGCGAGCGACGTCGCTCACTTCGACACGATCACCCGAGCGACTGTTCGTCGATGTGGTGGTCGAGTCGGTTCGACGCGCCGCAGCGTCGCTCGTCGAGCGCACGCCCTGCGCGATCCCCGGTCCGTACGTCGAAACCGAGTGCGAGCCGCCATTGATGTTGCTGAGATTTGCCATTGCTTCACTCCTTGGAACGGGCGTGCGGGTTCCTCCCAACACGACCTTTCCTCACGAGGCCAAACCATCCTGGTTCTTGACCGTGGGTCTCAAGCTCGAACCACGCGACGTCGAGCTTGCATCCTGCCCACCTCTACATCGACCGATTCACCGGCACGACTTGAGCAACCGTTACAGATGGAACAGGGATCTAACTCCTTGACAGAACGGGACTTCCTTGCGAATCTGCCCGTGAGAAATGAGGTTTCAACCCACCACTTGCGAGTGCGCGGTAATTGAGCCTTCCTTACGCATTCTGACGCGAGATTATGCGATGCTTCCCCAAAAGGACAAGCAATTCATGCCAGGCTTCGTGCAACAAATTCCAAATTCAGGCCAGCTTTGCTCAGATCGCACGTTGAAGCGAGCCTCGGGTGTGGTGACCCGTGCGTTGGCGGTGGCGATTGCTTTCAGTTTCGCGTTCGGCTGCGGCGGCGGGTCGGGACAGAAGACCTCAAGCGCAGGGACCAAGCCGACAAGCGCGCGTGCGGGGGACCTAGACCTGATCAACCCCGAAGACGACGTCATGGCGGGGGTCGAAACGCCGGGAGCGCGCGGTACATCGAGTCAGAATGCCGCGAAGTCGGGCGCCGCGAAGAATGCCGTATCGAAGTCGCCCGCCGCGAACGGGTCGGGATCAGGTGCCGCCGCACAAGCGGTCAATGCACAAGCGGCGAACGCGAAAGGTCGTTGGTCGGTGATGTTGGCGACCTTCACGCAGCCTGACCATGTCGAGCGCGCGAATGCGTTCCGCACTCAACTCGTGCGCGACTACCCCGAGCTCGCGAGCGCGTTCGTGCGGCGCGTCGGCAAGGGTTCCGCGATCGTCATCGGTCGCTTTGAGGGCCCGCAGGAGACGGCCGCTCAGGGCGAGTTGAAGCGCGTCAAGGCGATCGAGCGCGGGAAGGCGAAGCCATTCGCGGGGGCGATGCTCGTCCGAACCGCGACCGATGACGCGTCGGCCGCGACCAAGCCGTTCGACATCCGAAATCTCCGGATGAAGTACCCGAAGGTTCGCCCCCTCTTCACGCTGCAAGTTGCCGCGTGGTCGACCTTTGGTGAGGAGGGCGTGAAGTACGACGAGATGCGCCGAGCGGCCGAGCGCTACTGCTCGGATCTCCGCGCGAAGGGCGTCGACGCGTGGTTCCACCACGACGAAGACAGCGAGACGAGCATCGTGACGGTCGGAAACTTCGACCGCCGCGCGTACGACGGTCAAACGACGCTCTTCGCCCCTGAAGTCGAAGACCTCATGCGTCGCTTCCCCGCGCACCTTCTGAACGGCGAGCCATTGATGGTGCCGATCGACCAGTCGAATCCGAAAGGCCCGAAGAAGGCCCAGCCCTGCCGACTCGTTGAAGTGCCAGAAGTTTGATTTTGGGGCATGACCCAAGGCAGAGTCGCCCCCGCAACTGGCCTCGGCCGATCGCGTGAGATCGATCTGTACGATGCGCGCCGCGGTGCCGAAACGCCGTAGACGCGACGGCGGGTGGGGGTGGCTGAGGACAGTCCATGGCGAAACGCGCGACAACTCCTGCGGCGGCGAAGGCCCCTCTCAAGGCTTCGGCACGTGCGCCGCGCGGTCGAGTTGGTGACCAACCGCCACCTGAGCGGGTACGCCCCGTTCATCACGAGGGCCCCGTGCTCTTTGGGCAGGACGCCGCCGTCGCAACGCTTGTGACGGCAATGCGCTCAGGGCATATGCATCACGCGTGGATCTTGAGTGGACCGGCGGGTGTCGGCAAGTGCACGGCGGCGCTTGAGTGCGCGCGGCTCTTGCTCGATGCAGAGGCGGGTGAGGAAGACGTTGCGGCGTTTCGCGCGCCGCGCGAGTCGCGGGTCGCGGAGTTGATCGACTTCGCAGCGCATCCCGATTTGCATGTGATCTCGAAAGAGCGCGCGGAGGATTCGTCGATTCGCGAAGTGCGTGAGCGGAAGCAGACGAATATCCCGCTCGATCTCTTGCGCGAGTTGATGCTCGGCGGCACGGTCGCGGATGGGAAGAACTTCGAGTCGCCCGTTTGGAAGGGCGCGTATCTCGGGCATCACAAGGTGTTCGTGATCGATGAAGCCGATTTGCTTGATCAATACGGGCAGAACGCGCTCTTGAAGACGCTCGAAGAACCGCCGCCAGGGACGTACATCTTTCTTGTCACGACGCAAGAAGAGCGATTGCTTCCGACGATTCGCAGCCGTTGTCAGCGCGCGGTGTTTCGTGCGCTCGACGCGACGTCGATGGGTGCGTGGTACGAGCGACATGCGATTCCGCTCGACGAGCGCGCGTGGCTTTCGTCGTTCAGCGAGGGTTCGCCTGGCATGGCGCAACTCGCGCATACGCAGGGTTTGCGCGCGTGGAGCGACGAGTTGATGCCGCGCTTTGATGCCCTCGATGCGGGACGCTTCGATGCAGCGCTTGCTGATCGACTCGGAGAACTCGTCGGAGAATTCGCGGAAAAACTCGTGAAAGAGAATCCGAAGGCTTCGAAAGAAAGCGCAAATCGCCTTGGCACACGTTGCGCGCTGCTCATCATCGCCTCGCGCCTGCGCATGCAGATGAGCGCGGCCGCGCAGCGCGCAGACGCTGAAACGCTCGCCATCGCCGCGCATCGCGTGGGACTTCTCGCGCGGCTTGAGTCGGAGATTCGTGCGAACGTCAATATGAAACACGCGTTTGCGAATCTCATCGCGCAGTGGTCGTCTGCGAGCAGCACGGGAAGTGCAGCATGAGCGCGGGCGATGGCGTGGCTGGGCGCGAAATCGAACGCGTGTGGACGTTGTCGGCGCGCCCGATGATTCCCGCGGGCGCTGAAATCTGGGAGATCGAGCAGGGGTATCTCGCGCCTGTTGCCGCAAGCGAAGAAGCGCTCGCGAAGGCTGGATTTCCCGAAGGTCGATTGCGTCGGATCGTCGAGCCGTCGGGCCGTGAGCGATTCTTTCATACGGTGAAGTCAGGTTCAGGCGTTGTGCGCGTCGAGACAGAGCGCGAAATCACGCGCGATGAGTTTGTGTCGGCGTGGCCGCGCACCGAAGGTCGGCGCATCGCGAAGACGCGGCATCGTGTGCGCGACGCGGCGTCGGGAGTCGCGCTCGTCTGGGAGATCGACTTCTTTCACGATCTGCCGTTGGCGATGGCCGAGGTCGAGCTGCCGGACGAACGCGCCGCGTGTCCGTTTCCCGCGTGGCTTGCGTCTGCGATTGATCGCGAAGTGAGCCTCGACGCGCGCTATCGCAACGCTGCGTTGGCGATGTATGGGTTGCCGTGATTTGAGCGCTCGTTGTTTGAGCGCTCGCGACTGGCGGGCTGCTGAAGCTTCGCTTCAGGTGCCCGCTCTCGCTCGCTTTCGCCGGCGCCCCTCGGAGTGAATCCTCGGGGGCCGAGATGGGGTCGTGTTTGAGCGCTCGCGACTGGCGGGCTGCTGAAGCTTCGCTTCAGGTGCCCGCTCTCGCGAGCTTTCGTCGGCCTCGCCGCGAGTGAATCGCGGCGGGCCGAGATGCGAGATTTGAGCGCTCGCTTTCGTGCTGGCTACGCCAGAGGGAGCCGCCGCAGCGGCGACCGCGACCACAGGGTGCTTTGACGAAGGCGGAGCGCAGCGAAGCCAGAGCAGTCGACGTGGGATTCGTGTGTTGTATCGTGTGGCACTACCCCCCTGCGAAGCAGGAGGTAGTGGCTTGAGTTCCGAGGACGCACGAAGCGCCAGCTGAACATGGTTGAATGCGACGCATGAACCTCGCGTCGCCATCACCAGAGGTGATGCCACACGAGACGTTCCGCGCAGCTGGGCGTCATCCTCTCGCGCTGCACTTCGTTCCGCGCTCGTCCGCCGCTCGTGGGTCCGCGTCATGCGCCTTAGGCCGCCCAAGCGGCCATCCGGTCTGGAATGCGAGCGTTCCTCTTTGGTTCCACTGATTCGGGGTTACTTTGAGCCATCTGTGCAACCGCAATGGCCGCGGCACGGACATCGCGTGTCTCCGGACGGAAACGAACACATGAAGATTACGAAGACCGAGAACATCGCCCGGAACATCGCTTGCAACATGGCTCGCCCCTTCGCCGCGGTCGGGGTGCTGTTCATCATGTCCGCCGCTTCGGCGCAGCAGTTCGTCGACCAAACCTCGACGCGCTTCCCGGTGCAAGCGGAGTACACGAACCAGTGCACGTTCGTCGACATCGACGCTGACGGCGACAAAGACATCGTCTTCGCGAATGGTCAGGGCTACTCCTCGATCGGCACGCTGCTCAAGCCGCGCATCTACGTGAACAACGGCACGGGAACGTTCGCTGATGAAACCGACACGCGCGCTGCAGGGATCACGGGTTGCTTCCGCGGTGTGGAGGCGGGCGACGTCGATCGCGACGGCGACTGGGATCTCATTCTCGCGCAGGACTACAACCGTCGGCCGCTTCTCCTCATCAACAACGGCGCCGGTGTGTTCGCCGATCAAACCACCACGCGACTGCCGAACATCACGATGAGCTCTGCGCGCGCGCAGTTTGGCGATATCGACAATGACGGCGATCTCGACATTCTCATCTGTAACTCCGGCGTGACGCGATTCTCAACAACAGGTCGCCCGCGCATCTTCAACAACAACGGTTCCGGCGTCTTCACCGACGCACCAACGACGCAATTCCCATCGACTGCGCTTGCCGAGCAAATGGACTGTGTCTTCGGCGATGTCGACAACGACCTCGATCTTGACTTCCACGTTGGCACGCGCGCGACAGGTACGGGATCGAGCCAACTTTGGATCAACAACGGTTCGGGCACGTTCGCGAAACTCTCGACGTTTGTCACCGATTTCACGTGCTACTCGTATGACTTTGGTGACATCGAAGGCGACGGCGATCTTGACCTCATCGGCGTGAACGCAGGTTCTTCGAACACAGAACTTCTCCTACGAAACAACGGCGCGGGAACGTCGTGGACCAACGTTTCCACGCAGATTTCACCGAATCCGACCGTCGACGACAACGACTCTCGTTTCATCGATTACGACAACGATGGCGATCTCGACCTGATCGTTGCAGCGCTCGGTGGTGCTGATCGCGTCTATCGAAACAACGGCGCTGGCACATTCGCGCAAGTGACCGGCATCGTGCCGACCGCCACCGACAGCTCGCTTGATCTCAAAGTCGGTGACCTCACGGGCGACGGCAAGCCTGACATCGTGACGGCGCAAGGCGAGTCGGGTGCGTTCCAGAATCGCATCTATATCAACACGGGTCCTGCCGACACGATCGCGCCGAACATCAAGCTCGTGGAACAAGTGCCGTCGCGCACGGCCGGTCCGTACGTGGTGCGCACTGAAGTCTTTGACGGCACGACGAGCGATCGAGGCTACGACGACAAGGGCGTCTTCCTCGTGTACACCGTCAACGGCGGAAAGCCTGTGTCGGTGCCGATGCTTTGGTCGGGAAACAGCCTCTGGCGCGGCGTGATTCCTGCGCAAGCGGATTGCGCGACCGTCGAGTACTTCATTCGCGCGCTTGATGTCTCGAACAACGTTGGGACGAGTCCGACGAAGACCTTCGTCACGCCGGGTACGTGTGGCATTCCGGGCGACCTCAACGGCGACGGCGTCGTCAACGCGGCCGATCTTGCGGAGATGCTGAACGGCTGGGGAAGCGCGGGCCCGACCGACCTCAACGGCGACGGCACGACGGATGCTGCCGACATGGCCGTGTTGCTTGGCAACTTCGGCGGCTGAGTGATGCACGCAAGCGGAATCGCATGGCACTTCACAGGAATCTGTGCGGCTATCCTGCGCCCCTCATGCATTCCTCGACACCGCACTCGGCATTTCAATCAGGAACGAATCCTCTCTCGCTCGAAGGAAAGACCGCGGTTGTTTGCGGCGCGACGCAAGGCATTGGCCGTGCGACAGCCCTCGAGTTTGCGCGCGCGGGCGCGCGTGTGGCGATCGTTGGTCGCAACGAAGACGGACTTGCGAAGGTGCTCGGCGAATTGCGCGAGATCTCGGGTCTGGCACACGAAACGATTCTCGCCGACTTCTCTGATTTGGAAGCGACCGAGCGCATCGCGCACGAAGCAGTGACGCGACTCGGCGCGGTGCACATTCTCGTCAACAACACGGGTGGTCCAGCAGCAGGAACAGCGATCGAAGCGCGTCCGCGCGACTACGTTGCTGCGATGGCGATGCACCTTGGTTGTGCACAAGCGTGGACGCAAGCGTGCGCGCCAACGATGCGCGCCGCGGGCTATGGACGCATCATCAACATCACGAGTACGTCGGTGTTTACGCCCATCAAAGGACTTGGCGTTTCGAACACCGTGCGCGCCGCGATGGCGAACTGGACGAAGACGCTCGCGAGCGAACTCGGGCGATTCGGCATCACCGTCAACAACGTGATGCCGGGATTCACGAAGACTGCGCGTTTGGAAGCGCTTTTCAAAGGCAAAGCATCGCGCGGCGGTACGACGGTGGATGAAGTTGAACGCGATGCGATTGCGACGATTCCTGCAGGTCGACTTGGCGACGCGCGAGAACTCGCGATGGCCATGCTCTTTCTCGCGTCACCCGCGGCGAGTTACGTCAATGGCGTGAACTTGCCCGTCGATGGTGGGCGTCTCGCTGCGCAGTAAGTGTGCGTTTGGTTTGCGTGACGAGCGCGGCGATTCGGTAGAAGCGCGAGGAAAGTGCGGAAACGGCAGGAACAGCGAGAAAACGCGATGTACGACGTCGACCACTTCATCAACGGGTCCTTTGAAGCATCGCTCTCGGGCGAACGAATCTCGCGCGAGAACCCCGCGACAGGCGCATCGTTGCGTGCTGTTGCGCGCGGTAACGCGGCGGATGTCGCGCGCGCGGCGGATGCAGCGCAACGCGCGTTTGCGGTGTGGGGTCGCACGCCGGCTGCAGAGCGTTCGCGCATTTTGCTTGCGATTGCAGCGGGAATCGACGCGCGACTCGATGAACTCGCGCGGCTTGAATGCGAAGACACGGGAAAGCCGCTCGCACTGGCGCGTGCGCTCGACATTCCACGCGCAGCTGCGAACTTCCGTTACTTCGCTACCGCGATTCTGCACGACGCGAGCGAGAGCTTCGTGACTGAGCGTCCAGTGCACGCGATCAACTACGTGTTGCGCAAGCCGCTTGGCGTTGTTGGCTGCATTTCGCCCTGGAATCTGCCGCTCTATCTCTTCACGTGGAAGATTGCGCCCGCGCTTGCCTCGGGAAACTGCGTGATCGCAAAGCCGAGCGAACTCACGCCGACGACGGCGACCGTGCTTTGTGAAATCGCGCGCGCCGCGGGTTTGCCGCCGGGAGTACTCAACGTTGTGCACGGACTTGGCGCGGAGGCTGGTCAAGCAATCGTGGATTGTCCACAAGTGCGCGCCATCAGTTTCACGGGTGGCACGGTCACTGGTCGACGCATCGCTGCACGTTGCGGCGAACGACTGATTCCTGCGTCGCTCGAACTCGGTGGCAAGAACGCAGCGATCGTTTGTGAAGACGCAGATCTTTCGGTTGCGCTTCCTGAAATCGTGCGCAGTTCGTTTCTCAACCAAGGTGAGATTTGTCTCTGTTCCTCGCGGATTCTCGTGCATCGTTCGCGCATGAAGGAATTCACCGAGCGATTCGTCGATGCGGTGCGTGCGATGAAAGTCGGTGATCCGCTCGCGGCGGAAACCGATCTCGGCGCACTCGTTTCGAAGGCGCATCGTGAGAAGGTGATTGCCGCGATTGAGCGCGGCGTTGCGGATGGTGGCGTTGTGGCGTGTGGCGGCGGCGTTCCGCGTGGGCTTGCACCGCGCGTTGCACAGGGTGCATTTCTCGAGCCGACCGTGTTGCTCGGTGTGCCCGCGGAGAGTTCATGTGTGCAAGAAGAGACGTTTGGTCCGGTGGTGACGGTTCACGGATTTGATCGGCATCGCGATGCTGTCGCGATGGCAAACGGCACGCGATACGGCCTCGCGGCGAGTGTGTGGACACGCGATCTCTCGCGAGCGCATCGCATCGCGGCGAAACTTGATGCGGGCACCGTGTGGGTGAATTGCTGGATGCTGCGTGATTTGCGCGTGCCGTTTGGTGGCGTGAAGGATTCGGGCATCGGTCGCGAAGGTGGTCACGAAGCACTGCGCTTCTTCAGCGACGTTTCCAACGTGTGCATCGCAACGGGAGAAGTACTGTGAGCGGCTCGTCACCACTTGCGCTGCGTAACGCGACGGAGAGCGATCTCGAAGCGATTCGTGCGATTTACAACGAATCGATTCCGAAGCGCATCGCGACCGCCGACCTCGAGCCGCAAACGATCGAAGCGCGACGCGCGTGGTTTTTGCAGCGTGATTTGACGCATCGTCCAGTGCTTGTTGCGGTCGACGCGGAAGGCGTCTGCGCGTGGGGCGCATTCACGAATTTCAAAGAGCGCGCGGCGTATGCGCCGACGGCGGAAATCTCGGTGTACGTCGCCGATCGCGCGGCGGGACGCGGTGTTGGTCGCGCGATGCTTGATGCGCTTCTGGAGCGTGCGCCCGCATGCGGCATTGATCGCATTCTCGCGATCTGCTTCGCGCACAACGAGCCGAGTTTGCGGCTCTTTCGTTCGCGCGGTTTTGTCGAGTGGGGGACGTTCCCTGACGCGTGCATCATGGACGACGTGCGTCGCAGCGTTGTCGTGCTTGGGTTTAGTCGCTAGGGTTCAGTCGCTAGGCGTTGACGCAGCACGCATTCACGAGATGACGGCGATCGCCTTCACTTCCACCGCGATGGGCGTTGGCAGCGCGGTGATCGCCAGCGTCGTGCGCGTTGGATTCGGATTCCCCGGGCCCGCGAAATACTCGGCGTAAATGCGGTTGTAGATCGGAAAGTCATTCTTCATGTCGGTGAGAAACACCGTCACATCGACGAGATTTTCCCAAGGCACTCCCGCGTCTTCCATCACCGCTTTCACGTTGTCAAAGCAGGAGCGACACTGCGCTTCGATGTCTTTCGCAACGATGCGGCCATCGGCACCGAGCGTGACACCTGGAATCTCTTTCGAACCACGCTTGCGCGGGCCAACACCCGAAAGAAACAGCAGGTTTCCCGCGCGTTTTGCGTGTGGATACGCGCCGACAGGTTCGGGTGCGCGAGATGAAATGACGTCGTGCTGCGCGTCGCTCATGTGAGGGAGCGTAACACGGCGCGGACTGGACTTGCGTCGAAGCCGACGAGCGAGAGCGGAAGCGCGATGAGTTCGTATGTTCCGCTTGCGACATGCTCGAGCCGCAGGCCTTCGAGAATCGACACGTCGCGCGCTTCAAATCGCTTGTGCGCTGCGAGATCTTTCGATTCTTGTACATCGACGCTTGGCGTATCGACTCCAACGAGCGTGACTCCACGGTCGGCAAGCGCATCGACGAGCGCTGGTTCGAGCCCCGCAAAATCGCTATTCCACGCGGTGAAATCAGGGAATGTCCCGGTGTAGATGAGAACGCGCGGATGATGAATCGCGCTGAGCGGCGTGTCGAGATCGGCGACAGCGACGCGTGTGCCACCAGGGCGGCGCTCAACGCGCGCGCGCACGACGTGACACGGGCCGATGTAGCGTTCGAGCGGCATCGTGTCGATGCAACCTGCACCTTTGCCGTAGTGATTCGCACCGTCGGCGTGTGCGCCGAGATGAACGGTCGTACGCAAGGTCGAGAGCGTGACCGTCGCACCGTCGTCGAGATGGCAGAGAACCTCGCGCGACACCGGCGAGTCGCCGGGCCAGACGGCGATATCCGGTGTGATCTTCGGCGAGATATCGATGAGTGCGCGCGTCGGGTCGGCAGTGGTCATCGTCGGTCCTTCCCCTTTTCTTCGGGCGCCCGACGCAACTCTTCTTCGATCCGGTTGCGCCCGCGGTCGATGAAGACAACAGGAAGAAGTGCAAGGACGGCAACCACCATCGCGATCGCGAGCGTCCAAGCGACACCGGGGTACAAATTGAGTCCACCGCCGGAAGGCCCGATCAGCAACTTGAACTGATCGAAAAGCGCTTGCGTCGCCGCATCAGGTGGCGCGCGTAGATTCCAAACGTGCGTACCTTTCGCTTGCGCGCCGCGCGCGAGCCAACCAATCGCGAGTCCACCTTGTGCGATGCCGCCAATCGCGGCACCGCCGTTTGCGAATAGCCCGATCGCAAAGCCACCGACCGCACTGCCAAGCCACGCCACCGCACCGCCACCGAATGCCGCAAACGTGCCGAGTGAAAGCCCGCCGAATGTGACACCGCCGATGGAGACTCCGCCGAAGGCCACGAGTCCGCGTGCGACTCCACCGAAGGCGAAGATGCCCGTCGCGATATCGCCGAAGGCGAAGTAGCCGCGCGCGTGGCCAGGTCGACCTCGTTCGTCGATGCCCGTCGCAATGGCAACGAGCGGCATGCCGAAGACGCGCGCCTTTGATTCGTAGCGGCGCGTTGGTCGCATCCGTCCGACGTAACGGGAACTACTGCCGAAGGGAACGCGTACGAGGACTTCGACGAGCGGGCGTCCGCATTCAGGGCACGCGCTCGCGGAAGTGGCGCCCGTCAAATCATGTCCGCATGCTGAGCAGTACGGTTTCGGAAGCTGCGTTCCGAGCGGCGCGGACGAGTTCATGGAATTGCTCCGGTTGCGATGAGTGCCGTTGTGATCACCGCAGCGGCCGCGAGCGAAATCGCGACACCAATGGCGGTGCTCACAGCGCGCACGTTCGCCGCACCGCGCGCTTTCGCTTCGGTGTACGGCACGGTCGAGAAACTCACGAGGTCATAGAGTGGCGTGAAACGCTCAGGGGCGAGGCGATGCAGCAAATGCTCGACTTTCTTGCGTCGTTGGAACGACGGTCGCCCGGCGAGGTCGCGCATCTCGATGAAGTTGTACTTCGCCATGTCGGCGATCGCGTTCGCGTTCGCGATCCGTTCGCGTTGATAGCGGACGAGTGCTGCGTCGATCGATGATTCCTGCGTCAGTGCATCAACGAGCGCTTCGCAATCCTCAAAGCTTGCGTTCGCGCCTTGTCCGTAGAACGGAACGATCGCGTGCGCTGCGTCGCCGAGAAGCGCCACGCGGCCGCGTACCCACGGATTGCAACGCACCGTGACCATCGTGCCGACAGGGTTCTTCGCGAAATCATCGCCAAGCGTTGGCATGAGCGGCAGTGCGTCGGGATAGACGGCGCGGAAGTGCGCTTGCGCGTCGGCCGCGGTGCGAATCGCGGCGAAACTCGAGCCTTCACCATCATGACGCCAGAAGAGCGTGCAGGTGAACGAGCCGTCCGGGTTCGGCAGCGCGATCATCATCGACTCACCGCGCGGCCAGATATGCAGCGCATTCGGCTCCATCGCGAAAGGTGCATGCGGCCCCGACGCGACCGGTGGAATCGTGAGTTCTTTGTAGCCGTGGCCGAGGAAATCTTGCGAATAGTCGAAGCGCTCGGTCTTCTGCAGCGCCGCGCGCACCGCGGAGTACGCGCCATCGGTGCCGACGATGAGATCGGCGGTGACGGTGCGCGTGACGCCGGTTGAGTCATTCACGAACGTCGCTTCGTTGCGCGCGAAATCGACGTGGCTGCAGCGTTCGTCGAACGCAAGCGTGACGTTCGCTTCGGCCGCCGCCGCATCAAGAAGCGTGAGATTGAGCGCACTGCGCGAGACCGAATTGATCGCGAGGGTCGGATCACTCGAGTAGGCGTGGTAGTGCGATGCGCCGGCGACCGGGTGAATCATGCGTCCGCCCATGCGGATCGCATCCTTGAGGACGGTTTCCTCAAGCCCCGCGCGCCGCAGTGCTTTCAAGCCGCGCGCGCTGATCGCGAGGTTGATCGAGCGGCCCGCGATGTGGCGCCGCGCCCGCGGATCGCCGCGCCGCTCGACGAGTTCAACCCGCCAACCTGCACGGGCGAGGTAGACTGCGAGCAGGCTTCCGGCGAGTCCGGCGCCGACCACAAGTACGCGCCCGGGTTGAATTCCTGTCGACTGCATGGGCGCATCCTAACGGTACGCGATTGCACCATGCCGACCACACTTGCTCGGACTTCTCCCGATCCTGCGCGCGCGATTCCTGCGCTCTTCCGCGAGTTCGGCCCGCGCACCTATGCGCTTGCGTTTCGCGTGACGGGCTCGGCGTCTGAAGCCGAAGACGTCGTGCAAGAGACATTCATGCAGGCGTTTCGTCGGTGGGAGACGTTTGAAGGGCGCGCGGATCCTGGCACGTGGCTCTACGCGATCGCGGCGCGCGCGGCGAAGCGTCGATTTCGCCGCCGCAAAGATGGCACGACGAAGCGATCGGCGATGAAGAGTTTCAGCGATCTTTCGCCGATGCGCGATGCAGGGTCGATCGACCTTGCGATTGATCGCAAACAGCCAGCGGATCCGCTGATGCGCGCTGAAGCACGCGAAATCGTGCAAGCGGGCATTTTGCAACTTCCGCCGCAGTATCGCGTGCCGCTCGTGATGAAGGACATTCTCGAGATGCCGCTTGAGGAATGCGCGGAAGCGCTTGGGTTGAAGCTCGAGACGGTCAAGACGCGGATTCACCGCGCGCGGCTTGCGTTGCGGAAGTTACTCAACGATGGGCTTCCGACGCGGAAGGCACCAGCGCCGGAGTACGACCGGCAGCTTTGTTTTGACTTGTTGCAGGCGAAGTTGGCGGCGATGGATGAGGGTCGCGGATTTCCGATCGGCCGCGATGTCATGTGCGAGCGGTGCAGATTGGTGTTCGCGGAGCTTGATCTTGGGCAGAACGCGTGCGCGGAACTCGATGACCGCATGCCCACGGTGGCGCGGAAGCGCATCGAGCAGGCAATTCGCGCGGCGGGGTAGCGGCGGCATGCGCGATCGCGCGTGGTTCCAGTCGGCACGTGCCGTGCACCAATCGGGAGTCGGCGGGTAGGCTCCGCACATGACCGTGAGTTCCGCCGCTTCCGCCTCCGTGCCCGCACTTCCTCCGCAACCGCTCACGGCTGCCGATCTCTCTCACGATCGAGACTTCGCCCGCGCGCTCGATGCGTCCGACACACTTGCGCCGCTCCGCGCACGATTCGCGTTGCCCACGCTGCGGCCTGATCTCATCTACTTCGTCGGCAACTCACTCGGTCCGATGCCGCACGCGGTGCGCGCCCTCATGCAAGAAGAACTCGATGACTGGGCGCACTTCGGAGTTGCCGGTCACATGGGCGCGCGCCGTCCGTGGTTCAGTTACCACGAACAACTTCGTGCGCCACTTGCGCGACTTGTCGGTGCGCTTGAGCACGAAGTCGTCGCGATGAACACGCTCACCGTGAACTTGCATCTCATGCTCACGACCTTCTATCGCCCTGAAGGTCGACGCGCGAAACTGCTCGTTGAGAAGGGCGCGTTTCCAAGCGACACGTACGCGGTGATGACGCACGTCGCCGCGCGCGGCCTTGATCCAGAAGTCGAAGTGATCGAGCTCGCGCCGCGTGAAGGTGAGTGGACGTTGCGCGAAGAAGATGTCGAAGCGCGTATTGCAGCACTCGGTGACACGCTCGCGCTCGCGATGCTTCCGGGTGTGCAGTATCGAACAGGCCAAGCGTTTGACCTCGCGCGACTGACGCGCGCCGTACACGCGGTTGGTGCGCGTTGCGGCTGGGATCTCGCACATGCTGCGGGCAACATCGATCTTGCGTTGCACGCGTCGCAGTGCGATTTCGCGGTGTGGTGCTCGTACAAGTATGTGAACTCTGGCCCCGGTGCGGTTGCTGGCGCGTTCATCCACGATCGCAACGTGCGCGATCTCGATCTTCCGCGACACGGCGGTTGGTGGGGGAATGACCCTGACACGCGATTCCGCATGGAGCCGCGGTTTGCGCCTGTCGCGCGCGCCGACGCATGGAGTCTTTCGAATCCGCCGATTCTTTCGACGCTTCCGCTCATCGCGAGCCTCGCGGAGTTTGATCGCGCAGGCATCGCACAACTGCGAGCAAAAAGCGTGCGCATGACGGCGCTCCTTGAGTATCGATTGCGCGAGATTCCGAGCGTCGAAATCATCACACCCACGGCGTCGTGGCAACGCGGCGCGCAACTCTCGCTCCTCATCGGAAAGAACGCGCATGCACGCTACGAAGCCTTCAAGGCCGCTGGATTGATGTGCGACTATCGCGAGTCGGGACGTGGTGTTGCAGGTGAAGGCATCGTGCGGCTCGCGCCCGCACCGCTCTTCAACACCTTCGACGAAGTCTGGCGTGCAGCGGAAATCGTGCGTGATGTCTGCACACGCACGGCGTAGCGCAGTATCACGCGATGCCACGCGACGTCACGCGCTTCGCGCGACCAGATTGATCCTCACGCGAAGTCATACAGCCGTACGCGGTGTCAGATGTCGTGTCGCTCCAGCGTTGCGGTCATTCGCCGCCGCCTTCGACGGTCGTTCCCCAGTTCCCGAGGAAGATCGTGAGGTCTTCAGGGCCGACGATGCCGTCGCCATTGAGATCGATTGGACTTGGTGATGTCTCGCCCCATGCGCCGAGGAAGATCGTGAGGTCAGGACCGTCGACAATGCCGTTCAAGTCGAAGTCGCCGCGTGCGAGTTCGCACGAGTCGGGCACGCCGTTCTCGTTCACATCGGCACGACCAGTTGCGACATCGCACGAATCGATGATGCCGTTCGCGTTACAGTCGGGCTGAAGACCTTCTTCAATCTCGTACGCATCGGGGATGCCGTTTGCGTTGCAGTCCGCGCGGCATTCGTCGGGCACACCATTGAGATCGATGTCGGCAGAGAAGCCGCTCGCGATATCGCAAGTGTCGGGGATGCCGTTCGTATTGCAGTCGGGAGCGCCGTTTGCGATCTCGCAGGCGTCGCCGATGCCGTCGTCGTTGCAGTCGCCCTGTGTGGGGTTTGCAATGGTCGGGCAGTTGTCATCGCAATCGGTCACACGATCGAGGTCGAGATCGGTGTCGGCGACACCGCACCCGCAGATACCTGGCTCTGTCTTGTTTGGATCTGCTGGGCAGTTGTCGTTGCAGTCGGGCGTGCCGTCGCTGTCGGTGTCGACATCGGAAACGCCGCAGCCGCATGCGCCCGCCGCGATCTTCGCCGGGTCATTCGGGCAACCGTCGGTGCAATCGGGCGTGCCGTCGTTGTCGGTGTCGACATCGGAAACGCCGCAGCCGCATGCGCCGGGCGCGATCTTCGCCGGGTCATTCGGGCAACCGTCGGTGCAATCTGGTGTGCCGGCGTTGTCGGTGTCGACATCGGAAATGCCGCAGCCGCATGCGCCCGCCGCGATCTTCGCCGGGTCATTCGGGCAACCGTCGGTGCAATCTGGTGTGCCGTCATTGTCGGTGTCG
>JAIXVI010000286.1 GCA_027483065.1 Planctomycetaceae bacterium | reverse complement strand
TAGCGACCTCTGCGGGGCTCGCGAGATGGCTCAACGCACGATGAACCGCTTGGTTCCTGCGTTCAATGCCGCGTCGTTCCGTGCGATGTCGCCGCCTGCGAACTCCCGCCCGTGAACTGGCCGTGATGCCTTCCGCGATCGCACCGGAGATGAGCCGCGCAAGTCAAACACGTGAGAGTGGCGCGCTGCTTCATACAAGCACTTCGCCCGCTATTTCTTGGTCCCTGCGGAGATTCGATCAGAAAGTGAGAGCAAGATCGCGGAGACCACGAAGACCATATGGATTCCGCTCGACCACCAAAGGTCACGATCCTCGGCCTTCCCGACCTGCATGAACACACGAAGCAGCTGAATAGCACTGATGGCGACGATCGAGCCAAACACCTTCTGTTTCAAACCAGACGCATCCAACTTTCCAAGCCAACTCGGACGGTCTGCACCTTGAAGATCGAGTTTCGAAATGGAATTCTCGTAGCCGCTGAGGACGACCATAAGTACGAGATTCGCCGTCAAAACCACGTCGATCAGCGACAGAACCAGAATCGTGGTCTCCGCCTCCGTCAGCGTTGTCATGTCGGTGAGGAGATGAAGAAGTTCGCGACCGAACTGCACGAGAAGCGCGACGAGGGCGAGAACGAGTCCGAAATAGAACGGAAGCAGAAGCCAGCGGCTCGAGAAAAGCGCCCCCTCGAGGAGCCTCTCCACAAGATTCACTGGTTGCGACTTTGCGCCATCTCCGCCGTTCGAGTCTGACTGTGATTCGTCCGCCATTTCAGCCCTCCCAAACGATGCCGTGCATGCACCTCAGTATCGCCGCAACCACTCCTCACCCGCGAACAACTCTGCGGTCGTCGCGTTTCGAGAGATTGGCAGCGTGCTGCGCGGCGTTCGTTGCGGGTTTGTACGCGAGATTCAACCTGAGCGACCGGTGCCTGACTCAGAGGCGCGCTGAGACCCGCACACAGACGACCGTAGCTTCGCCCGAAAGCGACACGGCCGCCCGAATTGGGCGGCCGCGTGCAATGCGCCAGAAAGGACTCGAACCTTCGACCTCACCCTTATCAGGGGTGTGCTCTAGCCAGCTGAGCTACTAGCGCGGGATCGACGCAGGGCGTCGGGGGGGCGAGTATAGCGCGGCCCTCGCTCCCCCGCAACGCCTTCACCCGAAAGCCAGGGACCGGAAACCAAGGATTGCGCGCTCACCATGCGGCGAGGTCGCCCACCAGAGGCTCGACGAGATCCTTCATCGTCACGATGCCTACGGGGCGGTCAGGGCGGTCCGCAACCACCGCGAGCTGCACACGATCACGCCGCATGAGCGCGATGGCCTCGAGCGAGGGGCTCGAGGGCGAGAGTACAGATGTCGGCCGGAGCAGCGCAGTTGTCGCCTCACGCGGTCGACCGATGTGATCAATTGCTGCAACGATACCGACCACGCGTCCTGACTCATCAAGCACCGGCATTCGACTCACCCCACTGGACGCAAACAATTGGCCTCGTACCAGCGGCGATGCGTTCAGCGGTATCCACGTGACCTCGCGCCACGCGCGCATCTCCTGTCCAAGCGTGATTCCTCGCATGGTGAAAACCCGATCGGCGAACCCGAGTTGGGTTTCGCTCAATCCCTCGCTTCCTGCGCCTTCTGCGAGAAGCGAGGCAATGCGCGCGCGTGCCCCCAATTCTTCCTCACGAGCACCTCGCCCGAAGATCCGCGTTGCGATCGACCCGATACCCACGACCAACGGAACGACACCCGTCCAACAAAGTGCGACGCGCAACGACACAAGAAACCGTGAATAGCGCGGCATCCAACGATCCGCGTGCACGCGAAACAAGTCCTTGGGCAACACTTCACCGAAGACAAAGACGACTGGCAGCAGAATGACAAGATCGAGAATGACTGCCGCAAGCACTCCGTAACCGAGTGCATCAAGAACCTGCGATGTGCCGAAGCTCGCAAACCACCCGGCAACAGCGTTGGAAACCAGCAAGGTCGCGAGCATGCGCCTCGGCCGCGCGTACTCGCGCGCAAGGCGTTGAGCACCACGATCACCGCGCGCAGCGCGGATGGAGAGGCGCACGCGCGACAGGCGGTACATGCCCGTCTCAAGGCCTGCGAGAAGTCCCGCAATGACGACGGCGACGATCGCGAGACTCGCGAAGAACACGACGTCAGCTGACGCGGCTGTAGGGAACTCAGCTGTCGCGGCGAGAGGAACCTCAGCCGTCATGTGGCACCGCCTTCCGCTGGAGCGAGACTCGCACCGTTCGAATACGCGCCCCATCGACCTCTTCGACCGAAAGGCGAAGATTCGCGACCTCTACGACGTCGCCTGGCCGGGCAAGGCGCGACAGTCGCTGCATTACAAGTCCCGCCACCGTGCTTGCGCGCGGCGAAACAACGCGCGTGCCGAAAATCTCCGCCCACCGCGCGACTCCCATCTCGCCACTCACCCGCCAAACGCCGTCCTCTATCTCAACCGGCCGATCGATGACGCGTTCGTCGCCGGAGGCGATGTCGCCGACAATCTCTTCGACGCAGTCCTCGAGCGCAACGATACCCGCGGTACCGCCATACTCATCGACCACGATCGCGAGCTTTGAACCCGACTTGCGAAAGTGCTCAAGCAACTGCTCAAGCGTGGCAAGCTCAGGAACAAATCGAACAGGATCGATGCATGCAGCTCGTCGTGGACGTTGCAAAGGCAAGAAATAGCGCTTTAAGTCGAGAATTCCGCGTACATCGTCGATTCCATCTCCAACAACAGGAAGGTGAGTGAGTCGAGCGCGCGCAGCAACGGCCGAGACTTCTTCGTCGCTTTCTGTCGATCCAACCCACGCCATATCAACCCGAGGTGTCATGACGTCACGGACCCTCAGTCGGCGGAGGCGCATGACACCTTCAATCGCTTCGCGTTCACGAAGGTCGATAGAGCCCTCACTCGCTGACTGTGCGAGAAGTGCGGCAAGTTCCGCCTCGTCCACGACTCCCGCCGCGCTGCCACCAGACACGAGTCGACCGAACGGCGCGAGCACCACGCGGTCGATCAACTCTGAGATCGGGGCGGCGATCGCACAGAAAAGACTCGTCGGAACAACTGCAATCCGTGCGGAACGGGCGCGATCCGCGTTGCCAACGAGCTTCGGTAACACTTCTGCCGAGAGCACCATGCCGAACAACGAGAGTGCGGCGATCGCGACACCAAAGAGTACCGAGTGCTCGAACCGAGTAACGAGTACTGAACTCACAACGAGATATGCGGTACTCACAACCAACGATCCAAGCATGGTCGAAACCAGCAAAACGCGGGGCTTCCCAAGCAGCGCTTCAATCAACACCGACGAACGCGGATGCCCACGCCTTAACGCAAGTCGTTCTGCCGGCGTCAGCGCGAAATAGGTTGTTTCAACGAAGGAAAAGAATGCCATCGCCGCGAGGAGCGGGACAAGTGTGGCGAGGAGGATCCAATCGACCGCTGCAATCGCCGGAATCTCGCTCGTTCGCAATTGCTCAATCACTCCATCCCACCAAGAGCCAACTTCTCCAGGAGACAACTCCGGAGCCGATGCCTCGTTCGAGACGAAAGCGCGGCTCGAAACGACCGCGAAAAGTTCGAACATCGTTACGATCACTTCGAGTCCACCCCGAACTCTCGATCGAGTTGCTCAAGCATGCGGTCAAAACTCCGAACGACGTTGCACGACTCAAAGACCGCACGAACTGCCCGCTCTTGAGCAAGCTTGTCCGTCGGAGTTTTCGTCAGCGTTCGAAAAGCCACTCCGATTTCCTTCAGAGCAACCTCTCGTCGCGATTTCGCTACGTCGCGCAACGCGGTGCGCGCAGGCGTGTCGGTTGGCTCAAGGCAATCAACCTGCTCCCGCAACTCCATCATCTCCATCAGGAATGCTGGAGGTAACGCGCGCTTCACATCATCATTCTTTGCGAGCACGTCGAAACCAAACCTCGAAACCAACGCTTCGGCTCGCGAGAGAGGATCGCAAAGAACTCGAAATGCGTCGTTCACCTTCGCCGATGCGAGCGTTGCTCCCGCCGCATCAGGATGAACCTCTGCAGCGACTCTCATCCAACGCGCACGAAGAACGCGGGCATCTAGATCAAAGTCGGGCTCCAGGCCGAAGAGCGCGAAAGGGTCTGCCGTCGACGCGTCAGGCTTGGGAATGTTTGCGGGAGAATCGTCGATCGCCATAAGACTCTCCGTTTCTTTCTTGCTGAAGGCCCACTTGGAGTCACGGATAGAGGCCAAACCCGGTCAATATCGCGAGCCAAAACCGCTGCCTGCCGAATTTATCAGGCCTTGCAGATTGAGTCTTGGGGCACCCTATCAGGCGAGAAACCGCCTCTCCCCGCCGCAACCCATCAGAATTGTCCTCAACTCGCGGGAAGCATGAATTCGATTGCTCGCCTTCGACGCGAATCCTGTATGCTCCCCCGTTGACGGCACCACTGAACGTCAGTCCCCTGCGCGTCGAGCTCTCACTTAGTCCACGCATGCCTTCTGTGTATAGATGCGTGGCGCCACCTGGCCTGGGAGGCCAGACATGTTCAAGATCTTTGTAGGTAATCTCAACTATCGTACGACTCCAGATGGTCTTCGCGAAATTTTCTCAGCGCATGGCGAAGTGCTCGACGTGTTCATTGGAACGGACCGTGAAACTGGCCGTTCGCGTGGCTTCGGCTTCGTGACTATGGGCTCGAAGGAAGCAGGCGCCGCAGCGATCGAAGCGCTGAACGGCAAGGACTTCGAAGGTCGCGCTCTCGTTGTGAACGAAGCGCAACCACGCGCTCCGCGTCCAGCGGGTGGCGGCTTCGGCGGCGGCGGCGGCGGTGGTCGCGGCGGCTTCGGTGGCGGCGGCGGTGGCCGTGGCGGCTTCGGTGGCGGCGGCGGCGGTGGCCGTGGCGGCTTCGGTGGCGGCGGCGGCCGTGGCGGCGACTTCGGTGGCGGCGGCGGCCGTGGCGGCGACTTCGGTGGCCGCGATCGCGACCGCGATCGTGATCGTCGCAGCGAGCGCTTTGAAGGCAACGACTGGTGATCTCAATCGATCTCGAGTCTTGAGTCTTCCGAGTTCACACATCGGAACAACAATGACAAACGCGCACGCTCCGGCGTGCGCGTTTCTCTTTTTGTTGACTCGATGCCTTTACGCTGCGGGGTCTCTGATTTCGTTTGGAAAGAGGGTTGATTCGTGCTGTTGAAGCGACCGAACACCCCGCCACACGCTATTGCGCTGAACATGCAGGCGAATGGACCACTGACGAAGCGTACGCAAATCGCGAATCACCCGCGAATCACCCGCGAATCAACCACGACTTGTGCCGCGATCGAAACCGTGCGCGGAAAGTGCGACGAGAACCAAAACTCCAAGGATGTCCGCGTGGATTCCCCGCGGTTTCCTGACACTCGAAAGTTCACGAAGCAGGCCTAGGCATAAGCCTCGGCCAGATCAACTCGGTCGCGGCTGATTCGAGTCACCGCTTGGATCAATCGGACGATCTGGCGGCATATGGCGCGAGCCCATTCCGTCTTTGAGATCAGAACGGAGATTGGACGGTCCGCCGGCATTGCCAAACGGACCTGAAGTGCTTGAACCACCGCCACCAATCCCGCGCGGGAAACCGGAGCCTCCGCCACCAAGACTAGGGCCGCGCGGTCCTCTGTTCATTCCTCGGCGCAGACCGCCCGAGCGCATACCACCAACAGTGCCGCCCGCACGACCGCCACTCTGACGATTGAAATGAGGACCGAAGGGTCCTTGGCGAACTTCCTTCGCTGCCTTCACGGCAGCTTTGCCCTTCTTCACGACCTCGTTGATCGTCAACGTTTTGCCAAGCAACCTCTTACCTTGAGTCGCCTTAACTGCGGCACGTCCAATTTCTGGATCGCGGATCATGATGATCGCAAATCCC
Organism: Planctomycetaceae bacterium; assembly: GCA_027483065.1. Classification (GTDB taxonomy): domain Bacteria; phylum Planctomycetota; class Phycisphaerae; order Phycisphaerales; family SM1A02; genus QWPT01. The sequence goes on along the minus strand of JAIXVI010000286.1, from coordinate 1,705 downwards.
TTCGACTTCCCAGTGGACGTATCTGTGGCAATAACGGCGTCCTCGATCGTCGCGAAGGGCGCGAAGAGTTCACGCACTTGCTCGATTTTGACTCTCGGATCAAGGTTTCCGACGTAGATCTTGAACATCGGCACGAGCGAACTCCCTGACCCCAGTGGGAACGATTCGATGTATCACGTCGTACCAAGGCCCGATCGGTCGACGATCATCCGCGACGATTGCGAAGATCCTAAGAGCATAGCCGAACAGCACGATAAAGGTGTCCAACACGATTCAGGAACCCGGGCTTCTTGCCGGAAACTGTGGCTTATCCGATTCCTGACGCAAGCGCCGCTGACCACTGGTAGGGCACTCTTCCGAGGCAAAACCAAGGAGCTCGAAACAGGTTCCAATGTAGCGCGATCAACGCCTGAAAATCTCGTGACGCCTGCTCTACGTATGCCTTGGTCAACAGCATGCGAATGGTCTATTCGACCTCGCATGCGGTTACAAACTCTCGCTACCGACCTACAACACTCAACTGGTGAGGTTCTGTGTAATCCGTTCGAGTTGAAGCGAGCGCGTTGAAGTGCATTGATAGATCAAGGCCGACCGTTGGAACCCTATCTTGGAAACGGTGCATGACACATTGACGGACTGCAATGGGGACGGAGTGGATGCCACCCCTCCCCTGGACAACCAATGCGCCGAATTGCGAATCATCAGCAGCGTTGCAGGTTGCCACTTCGCCATCAGGGCAGATAGACCCGACTCTACGAATCATGTCAGTTGAAACCCATTGGAACTGTCGCGAGCTTGCACTCGACAGGTGCCGTCCAACTTGGGATTGAACCAAACTACGAGACAAGACGATTCTAAGCGCGGCTCTGGAGGCTCATTTCCTCGATGTTGGCAACCCAGCTTCGCTCCGTCCGACTGTCTCAGGCTTCCACGTCACGATCTATCGTTGCGCCCGAACTGCGAAACGCAAAAATGAAAGGAGCCCTGCCAAGTTTTCACTTGGCAGGGCTCATATAGTCGGCGACAACCTACTTTCCCGCTGTGCAGTATCATCGGCGACAAAGGCTTAACTTCTGTGTTCGGGATGGGAACAGGTGTGACCCCTTGTCTATGATCACCGACAAAACCTGAAGCAGACTTCCATCCGCCTCAGGCAAAGTGCAAATTGAACGCTCATCGCACCAGACATGATTGCTGGCGACTTACCAGATTGTGACAGGCCCGAGCCTTACACGGAATCCGGTAGACGCGACAAAGTCTTCGACCGTTAGTACCACTTAGCTGAACGGATTTCTCCGCTTACACATGTGGCCTATCAACCTTGTAGTCTTCAAGGGGTCTCAAAGCAACACTTATCTCCGGGTGGGCTTCTCGCTTAGATGCTTTCAGCGATTATCCCTGCCGCACGTAGCTACCCAGCTATGGACCGAGCGGTCCAACTGGCACACCAGGGGTGCGTCCAACCCAATCCTCTCGTACTAAAGTTGTCTCCCGTCAATGTTGCAACGCCCACGACAGATAGGGACCGACCTGGCTCACGCCGGTCTGAACCCAGCTCGCGTACCACTTTAATAGGCGAACAGCCTAACCCTTGGGACCGCCTTCAGCCCCAGGATGTGATGAGCCGACATCGAGGTGCCAAACCGCTCCGCCGCTATGGACGCTCGGGAGCGATCAGCCTGTTATCCCCGGGGTACCTTTTATC
>JAIXVI010000234.1 GCA_027483065.1 Planctomycetaceae bacterium | reverse complement strand
CCGTAGCTCAACTGGATAGAGCACGAGCCTACGAAGCTCGGGGTTGCAGGTTCGACTCCTGCCGGTCGCGCTCCAAAATGAAAGACGTCCCGATTGCTCGGGACGTCTTTGTTTTTGGTGTTGCTCGCTCGTTGCTGATGGGGTTGCTGATCGCGGAGGCGCCGCGGAGTTCCTGCTGCGACGTCCTCGCCGAAGCGACCGTTCAGCGCGCAGCGAATTCCGCGCTGAACTCAGCGCCCGTCGATGGGGCGGCTGGCTGAAGCGCCGCAGCGTCAGCCGCGTCGGTTTCCACCGCACCCGCCGCCGCCTCGATCGACTCGGTCGTAGGCACTTCTGTCGCACCCGAGGCGGTCACGAGCCGTTCTATGGCGAGCGGCATCACAAGCACGCCAACGCCGCACACGACGGCCGCAATCCGAGGCCAGGAGCTTGGAACCGCATGCACCGCGTCGGTACGCGCGGTGGGGCTGCCGAGCATCGGCACGGCAACGAGTTGCAGGTAGTAGAAGGCGCTGACCGCGGTCGTCACGGCAGCGATGATGACAAGCGCCGTTTGGCCGTGGTCGATCGCCGCCGCGAACAGTGCGAGCTTGCCGAAGAAGCCGATGAGCGGGGGAATACCGATGAGGCCGATGGCGCTCAAGGCAAGCATCCACGCGAGCGCGGGCTGGCGCTGACGCAGACCAGAGAGGTCGTCAAGCGTTTCGACTTCTTCGCCCTGTCGCTCGAGCGAGCCGAGCACCGCGAAGACCGCGGTGTTCATGACGCCGTAGCCAATCAGGTAGAAGAGAATCGAGTTGTAGCCGGCGCCGGGTCCGGTCACGATCCCGATCAGCAGGTAACCCGACTGTGCAATCGAGCTGTAGGCAAGCATGCGCTTGACGTTGCGCTGCAGCAGCGCACCGATGTTGCCAAGCACCATCGTGAGCACCGCGATCATCCAGAGCGTCGCGAGAATCGCGTTGGGAAGAACCGCGGTCGCCGCGCCGGAGGCGTCGGTCGCAGGCGTCCAGAAGACGCCGAGGAGCACCATGAGCGCCACCGCGCCCGCGATCTTCGGCATGAAGCCGAGGAACGCCGTCGTCTGTGAGCCAGCGCCTTCGTACACGTCGGGCGCGTAGAAGTGCATCGGAACTGCCGCGAGTTTGAAGGCGATACCGAGGATCGCCATTACGCCGCCGAGAATCGCAAGTGTTGGGAGTTCCGGCATGTTCGCGAAGACCACGCGCATCTCGGCGAGGTCAAGCGTGCCCGAAGCGCCGTAGAGCAGCGCGAATCCGTAGAGGAACGTCGCCGCCGACAGTGCGCCGAGATAGAAGTACTTCACCGCGGCTTCCTGCGCACGACGGCTACCGCGGCTCACCGCGACCATCACGTACGTCGGAAGGCTCGAAAGTTCGATCGCGAGGAAGAGCCAGATGAGGTCGTTCGCGTTTGCGATGAGCATCGTGCCCGCGAGCGAGAGCAGGAAGAACGCGAAGTACTCACCGCGCATGACGCGGATCGGATCGAACGCAGCACCACCCGAATCGAACGCCTCTTCAAGTCGGCGATCGATCGCGGGGCCAGCGATCATGACAAGCAGAATGCCGATCACGGCGATCAGTGCCTTCACGAAGCCGCCGAGTTGCGGGAGCAGCAGGTTGCTCGTTTCGACCGCGTCGGTGCGATAGACGTACGCGGTGACGCCGATCGAGCCGAGCAGGAAGAGCGCGGTGACGGTTGGTACGGCGCGACGAATCGCCGTCGAGCGCGCGAGTCCGAGGACCGCGACGACGACTGATCCAACGAAGAGCAGGATCTCAGGCGCAATCAGCGTCAACTTCGACGACATGTTGGATGCGGCGAGCAGCGAGGAAATCATGGTGGTATCCGGCATGGGAGACGGTTGCTTTCCGGGTCGCGCTCAGCGCGTTTGATTCACTTCGTTCGTGCGCGATGTTGGCTCGGTCGCGGTGACAACATCCGCGATCGCAACCTCCTTGATCGCTAAATCTGGGGAGCCAGCGGCGGTCGCCGGGAGGAGCGAGCCATTCGCCGCATACTCAGTCACCAACGCGGGGTAACCCGCGAGCACCTTCTCGGCGCTCGGGGTGATCGCTTCCAGCATCGGCTTTGGATAGAAACCGATCGCCAAGCACACAATGGCGAGCGGAACAAGGATGCCGATTTCGCGTGCGCTCAGGTCGCGCGGCAGCGTCGAACCATGTGTGGCGTGCGAGCCGCCGTGGTCCTGCGCGCCGCCGTGGCCGTGCGCATCACCATGACCGTCACCGTGTGGCTCGCGAAGCGGCCCCCACACCAACTTGCCGAGCATGATGAGGAGATACATCGCGGCGAGGATGAGACCCGAACCCGCAATCAACGCCCACCACGGCCCGAGAAGCCCTGGGTAGTTGCTCGCGCCTGGCTCGGCGATGAAGCAACCCATGAGGCAGAGGAATTCGCCGACGAAGCCGTTGAGACCAGGCAAGCCAAGGCTCGCGAACGTGAACAGCACCATGAAGAACGACCAGACGGGCATCTTCTTGAAGAGGCCGCCGAGTTCATCCATGTTCTTCGTGTGGTAGCGCTCGTAGATCATGCCGATGCAGAGGAAGAGCGCGCCGGTCGAGAGGCCGTGGTTGATCATGTACATGACCGAACCGGTCGCGCCGAGTGGGTTTAGCGCGAAGAGACCGAGCATGCAGAAACCAAGGTGGCTGACCGAGCTGTAGGCGATGAGCTTCTTCGCGTCCTTCTGCACCCAGCAGATGAGCGCGGTGTTCACGATCGCGATCACGCAAAGAATCGCGAAGAACTGGTCGAGTTCAACGCCACCGACGGGCGCGGTTGGAAGCGCGATGCGATAGACGCCGTACGTGCCGAGTTTGAGCAACGTGCCCGCGAGGATGACAGAGCCCGCCGTCGGCGCTTGATCGTGCGCAAGCGGCAGCCACGTGTGCACCGGGAAGAGCGGAACCTTCACCGCGAAACCAGCCATCAGCAGGATGAAGACCCAGTACTGGGTCGTGCGATCCATCGCCGTCGAGCAGTGATTCGCGAGCGCAGCGAGGTCAAAGGTCCACTGACCGCCGTGCGCATTCGCGTAGTTCGCTGCGATGTAAATGATGCCCGAGAGCGTGAGGACCGAACCGAGGAAGGTGTAGAGGAAGAACTTGATGCTCGCGGGGCGACGGTCCTTGCCGCCGAAGATCGAGATCAAGAAGAACATCGGGACGAGCGTGAACTCGTACGCCGTGTAGAACATGATCGCGTCCTTCGCGAGGAAGACGCCGACCATCGCTGCTTCAAGCAGCATGAACCAACCGTAGTACTCCTTCTCACGCTCGGTCACCGCGGTGAATGAGCCGATCATCGCGAGCGGCATCAGGAAAGTCGTGAGGAGGATCAGCATCAATCCGACGCTGTCGGTGCCCATCGTGAGCGAGATGCCAAGCGATGGCATGATCGAGATGCCCGCTTCGGCGGGATGCATCGAACCATCGCTCCAACCGGGGAACGACCATGCGAACGCAAGCGAGACCACGAACGCCGCGAGGCTGCCGAAGGTCGCGATCCATTTCGCCGTCCGCGAGGGAGCGAGCGACACGGCGGCTGCAGCCGCGATGGGCACGAGGAGGAGAAGGTAGGTAAGGGCTGGAAGCATCGTGCGTTCCGAATGTCAACTGCACGTCGAGTGCGGTGAGTGCGGTGAGTTTGTCTGTGTGTTCGTCTTCGAATTGGTCGCGGAGTGAGCAATCTGCTCTTGAGGTCTGCTCGATCACGCGCTGATGAGCGCGTTCAAGCATCGCCTCAACTTAGGCGGCGCCGCCCTGCAGCCAGAGCCAGAAGACCCAGGCTGCGATGAGGGCAACGCCGAACGCCATCGTCCATGCGTAGCCTTGGAGGACGCCGTTGTAGAGCGGTTGGAAGACGCGTGCGAGTCCGGCGGGGACACGCGCGCCGCCATCGACGAACACGCCGTCGATGACGTTCTTGTCGAAGAACTCGAAGATGTGGCCGAGTGCGCGCGCTGGAACGCGAAGAAGCGCGTGGTAGATCTCGTCGACATACCACTTGTTCTCCATCGCAATCGGCAGCCAACGCGTGAGGCTGTTCGAAAGCAGCGTCTGGCGCAGTCCGTCGGCGGCCTTGCGATTGAAGAGGTGGAAGAACGCTGCGATCGCGATACCGAGGATGCCAGCAACGCTCGCGACGACGCTCGTCGCGGTGTGGACGTCGGCGATGCCAGTGAAGGACAGAGCGTGATGCGCATGCGCGTCGCCGGATCCGTGGTCGTGGGCAGGAATACCGCCCGCGGCCGACGAGTGCGCCACCATTTGCATCACCCAGTTGTTCTCTTGGTGTGGTCCGCCGAGGTACGCAGGAACGGCCGCGAGAATCGCACCGAGGCAGATCAGGAGCAGCACGCCATTGATCGCGAGGCGCGGACCGTGGGGGTGCCACTCGCCGCTACCGTGGCCGTGACCGCCGCCATGACCGTGACCATCATCCGCGCCATGTCCATGGCCGTGGTCGTGACCATGACCATGATCGTCGCCGCCATGACCATGCAGTTCATCACCCGGCTCGTACTTCGTTGGGCCGCCGCAGACGCGGAACCACACACGGAACGTGTAGTACGCGGTGAGGAACGCGGTGAAGACCGCGATCCAACCGAGGAGAACGAATCGATCGTTCCCGCTGCCGAACGCTTGCGCGATGATCGAATCCTTCGAGAAGAAGCCTGCCGTGAACGGGAAGCCTGCGAGGCAGAGGCAGCCGATCAGGAACGTCCAACTGATGATGCCGAAGCCCTTCACGTTGCGGAGGCCCGACATCTTGCGTAGGTCGAGTTGTCCCGCCATGCCGTGCATGATCGCGCCGCAGCACAAGAAGAGGAGTGCCTTGAAGAACGCGTGCGTGAAGACGTGATAGACCGCGCCGAAGGTCGTGCCAACGCCGAGGCCGAGGAACATGTAACCGAGCTGCGAGACGGTGGAGTACGCCATCACGCGTTTGATGTCGTACTGCGCCATGCCGATCGTGGCAGCGAGGAGCGCCGTGATGCAGCCGATCGTCGCAACGAGCGTGAGTGCACCTGGATCGAGTTGGAAGAGCGGGTACGTACGCGCGATGAGGTAGATGCCCGCGGTGACCATGGTCGCCGCGTGGATGAGCGCCGAGACCGGCGTCGGGCCTTCCATCGCGTCCGGCAGCCACACGTAAAGCGGGAACTGCGCGCTCTTACCGAACGCGCCGAGCATCAAGCAGTACGGAATCGCAGCCTTCGTCCATTCGCTTCCATCGTTCAGCGAGTCCGTGGAAGCAGTGACCGCTTGGAAGAGCGCGTCGTATTCAACCGTGCCGTAATTCACCCAGATCAGGAAGATGCCAAGCGCGAGGCCGAGGTCGCCGATGCGGTTGACGATGAACGCCTTCTTCGCCGCCGCGACGGCACTGGGCTTCGAGTAGTAGT
>JAIXVI010000263.1 GCA_027483065.1 Planctomycetaceae bacterium | reverse complement strand
GCTTCGGCAAGTTCGGCGGCCGCTACGTGCCGGAGACGCTGCTCGCTGCGCTCGAAGAACTCGACATGGCCTATCGCGCGGCGCGCGCAGACCCGAGGTTCCCCGGTGAAATCGATCGAGTGCTGCGCGAGTTCGTCGGTCGACCAACGCAACTCACCGCGGCGCCGCGACTTTCCGCGCACGCGGGTGGCGCGCAGATTTGGTTGAAGCGCGAAGACCTGGCACACACAGGCGCGCACAAAATCAACAACGCGCTTGGGCAGGCGTTGCTCGCAAAGCGCATGGGGAAGACGCGCATCATTGCTGAAACGGGCGCCGGCCAACACGGTGTCGCGACGGCAACCGCGTGCGCGCGCTTCGGCCTCGAGTGCTGCGTCTACATGGGCAGCGAAGACGTCCGGCGGCAGAAGTTGAACGTGTTCCGCATGCGTTTGATGGGCGCGAAAGTCATCGAAGTCGATTCCGGTTCGAAGACGCTCAAGGACGCGACCAACGAAGCGATGCGCGACTGGATGGGCTCGGTTGGTCAGACGCACTACATCATCGGTTCGGTGGTCGGACCGCACCCCTTTCCGATGATGGTGCGCGATTTCCAAAGCGTGATCGGCCGCGAGTGCCGCGCACAGTGCTTGGAGAAACTCGGTCGATTGCCTGACGCGGTCGTTGCGTGCGTTGGTGGTGGATCGAATGCCGCAGGCATCTTCTATCCGTTCGTCGAAGATGCGTCGGTGCGGTTGATTGGCGTCGAAGCTGGCGGTCGCGGTTCACGACCTGGCGACCACGCGGCGCCGCTCACGTGGGGTACACCTGGCGTTCTGCACGGCTCGATGAGTTACGTCTTGCAAGATTCGTACGGCCAAACCGCCGATGTCCACTCGTGCAGCGCAGGCCTCGATTACCCCGGCGTTGGCCCCGAGCACTCGTGGTGGAAAGACACGAACCGCGTTGAGTACGTCGCTGCGACCGACGCGGAGGCGCTGGAAGCGTTCCAAGTCTTCGCGCGCATGGAAGGCATCATTCCCGCGCTCGAGACGTCGCACGCGATTCACGGCGCGATCGAGGCAGCGCGCGCGATGCCGCGCGATCAGACGCTCGTCATCAATGTGTCAGGCCGCGGCGACAAAGACGTCACCGAAGTGATGCGCTTGCTCGGACAGGGGTAAATGCGTGAAAGGCGGTGCTTGTCACCGTTCACTCACGCAGAGTTTCGCAGCCCGGCCCGCACAGTCTCGAGAGACACCATCACGCGGGCATCACTCCGGCATCACGCGGGCATCACGCGGGTATCACTCTGGCATCACGCCGCCCGATTCCGAGCACAACCACTCGATCCACGTCGGCGCATTTGGCGAACCGCCATCGCGCCACGCCGGCTTCGCGGCGCCATCGCCCTTGAATTGATCAGCCGCACTCGGCTGCGCGACGCTTGTCGCGCCCGAGGCGTTCTTCCAATATCCAGGGAACCACGTGGTGCGCGTGTCCTTGTACCCCCACTTCGCGGCCTTACTCTTTGGCTCAGGCATCACGTAGCGCCAACCCGCAGCGACGAGCGCTTTCGATAGGGCGACATCCGCCGCGGGCGCTTGCTTGCCGCCTTCAACCGCGCGAAGTTCACCGCTCGCGGAGGATGACCCGGACGTCGCGCCAGTCCCAGCGCCCGAAGAAGCCCCCGAAGCCGCACCCGCCCCCGCGCCAGCCTCACCACTGCCCTCGCTACTGCCCTTCGGCGCCGCACGCTTGAACGCACTCGCAGGCTTGTCCTTCGGCACGAGTTCGATCGACACCGGCATGTGATCGCTCGCGTAGCCCTTCGGCTTCTCCGCGGTGCGCCAATCGGCTTCTTTATGAAGTTGCATCGTGCCGAGCACGAAGTACGAGCCATCAACGCAATCGGCCGCGAGCCCCGGCGACATCACGATGAAATCAATCGCGCGCTCACTCGCGTGCGTCGCGTACGTCGCCGCCTTCGCCTTCGGATCGAAACGCCAGTCGTACGCGCTCACGAGCCCGTCGTCCGACATGCGCAGCGCCTTCACGTTCATGTCGTTCGGCGTGCCGTTGTAGTCGCCGACCACCGCAATGTTCGCGTCGGGGTTCTTCGCCAGTTCCGCCTCGACCCACGCCTCGACCTGCAGCGCTTCGAGTTCGCGTTGATGATCGAAATCGCGGCCAGCCTTGAAGTGGACGACGAAGACCGTCAGCGGATAGCCATCCTTCGTCTTGAGATCGACGCGCATCGGCGAACGCTGGAAACGCTCTGGAATCGCGCCCTTCGCGGGCGGCGCCCACGTGCCGCCGAGACGCTTCGCCGCGTCGGCGTTGCGCCGCGCCTCCATGTCGCTGATGACGAGGTCCGCGCCCGTGTAGACCTCGGCCTTCTCGATCGGCACGCGCGAAAGCACCGACTGCTCGATGCCGCGGTTGTAGCCGTTGTCTTCACTCGCCGCGTACTCGTAGCCGAGACCCTTCAGGTAGTTGTCGCGGAACCACAGCAAACACTCCTTCGACTCAACCTCCTCGAGGCAGAGGATGTCGGCATCGAGCTCGCGAATGGTTTTCGCGAGGTTCTGAAGCCGCGCCTCGTCCGTCATCTCGTCTTGGTCGAACGGATTCGCGGGGTCGTCTTTCTGATCGAAGAGATTCTCGACGTTGTAGGTCGCGAGTCGCAGCGCGCCCTTCGACTTCGGTCGCGCCTTCTCGATGCCGTAGAACATCCCTGGCGGCGGGACTTCCTTCTTCGCAGTTGACGCAGCGGGCGCGGACTGCGCGAATGCCACAGTCGACGAGGCGATGGTCAACGCCGCGCATGCGAACGAAGAAACGGTGAGACTCGAGGCGAGACTCGAAACGGCGACACTGGCGCGAAACGCGACGGGCTTCAACAAGAGCATTCGCGCACTTTACCCGACGCGCGAGCGCATTCGCGATACTCGCGCGTGCCCTGCCCGCTCTTCGCGCATCACGGCGCGCTCTTAACCTCTTTGGCGAATCCTTCGATGAGTTCAGGCAACCGCCACACAAATTCTTGCGTTGGCTCGATCGGGAAGAGCGGAAAGACGAAGACCTTCACACCTTCGGCGTCGAGTTTCGCGCGGATCTCTGGGCCTGGCTCGCCTTCCCACAGCATCCACGCGGACGGCCGCGGATGCGCCGCGCGCGTCAGACGAAACTTCGTCCACTCCTTGTCGTCGGGCATCTCGCCCGGCTCCCAGTGCATGCTGTCGATCGCAATGCCGCCCGCCTGCCCGAGGTACTGGTAGACCGGATGCGACGCGAGCAGCTTCGGCTGCGCTTGCCCGATTTCGCGCAGCGTCGCGCCGGCTTCGTCGAGGCGTTTACACATCGATTGATAGATCTCACCCGTGGGATACGTTGAACCAAGCACCTCGTAGAGTCGCCCGACGACCGTTGCGAGCTGCTCCTTTGCAAGCGCGGGCGAAAGCCACGTCGAAGACGCGAACCCCGAGTGCGAGTGCTCGCCGTCGGGCCCGTGCGAGTGCGTCTCGCCTTCCTCGACGATAAGGCGACTCTTGAGATCGGCCGTCGTATCGACCGTGCGCGCCCGCGGAAGCGCGGCCTGCTGCGCCCACGGCTCGTAGCCAGCACCGTTCAAGAAGATGATGTCGCACGATTGAATCTCGCGAATCTCGTCGGCGGTCGGCTTCCAATACGCGGGATCGCCCTTCGGTTCCCCGCTGCCGTTCTCGCGCCACGGTGTGTAGATCGTCATTCGGTCGCCCCCGCCCGCTTCTTCGCCCGTAAGCGCACGCACCATCGACTCGATGATGGGGTTCGGCACGTAGATCCGTGGAAGCGTCGCGGCACGTGCGGCGCGCTCTTCCGCAGTCGGAATGCGGCCTGTGCGTATCGGGCCGAACGGATTCATGCCCGCCGCTTGCAGGAGCATGACGCCGATCCCAAGCATCGTCGAAAGAGCGAACGTCACAACGAGGCTCACGCGAACCCAACGCGGCGTGTTTGGACTGAGGATCATGCTCGCAAGATAGCGCGTGCGTCGGGTACTGTTCTCGCTCGTGACGCGCGACGCACACCAACTTCACACGCCAGATGCGTCGAAAGGTGCGTCGAGAAATGCGGCGTCAGATGCGGGCGCACGCACACTTGTTCAGACGACCGCCCTCGTCTTCCGCCGCACGAATAGTCACGCGCCAACCACGGCCTCAACCACGGCCTCAACCACGACCCCAACCGCAACCCCAAACACCGCCTTCGAACTGCGCGTCGCACCGATCGAACTCTCGGCGGGCGAATCGCTCGCGGTCCGCGGGCCGTCGGGCTCAGGGAAGTCCACGCTTCTCGCGTTGCTTTCGGGCGAACTGCTTCCCGCGGAAGGCGCGGTGCGCGTCGCCGTGCGTGGGCCAATCGAAACGGCGGACACGATCAGCGCACTTTCACCCGCCGCTCGCCGCGCCTATCGCGCGCGCTTCGTCGGGCAAGTGTTCCAGACCTTTGAACTCGTCGCATCGCTCGATGTGCTCGAGAACGTGTTGCTCCCATTTCGCCTGCACGCAGCGCTCACGCTCGACGCGACCGCCCGCGCGCGCGCCGCGGAACTCCTCACGCGCGTCCGACTCGGCGCGAAACAGCGTCGCACCATCGACACGCTCTCGCACGGCGAACGCCAACGCGTTGCGATCGCGCGCGCACTCGTCACGCGACCGAAACTCATCCTCGCCGACGAACCAACCGGCAACCTCGACCCCGCGCTCAAGCAGGAGATCGCAGCGCTTCTCGTCGATGAGGCGTGCGAAGCGGGCGCCGCGCTTGTCGTCGCCACGCACGACGAATCGATCGTGCCGCGTTTCACCCGCGCGATCGCGATCGGAGG
>JAIXVI010000154.1 GCA_027483065.1 Planctomycetaceae bacterium | reverse complement strand
TCGAACGGCAGCCAGCCCGCGGCTTCGGCCACTACTGCGACAATGTTCAACCCACGCTCGGCCCCAACAAGAAGCCGGTCTTCAAAGGCGGCGGCTTCAAAGTGAAGTCGGGATATGAGTGGAAGAACAGCGCTGGCAAGAACATCTGCTGGCGGCTCTACAACCCCGCCCGTGGCGACATCGCTGGCCGCAAGGACGGCACGACGCCAGACACCGGCGGCATCGTCAGCGGCGAGACGTTTTCGACGTGGTTCGAGGACAACTTGGAGTTGAACGTCTCCGCACCGCTCGCCCTGATGCTCAACCGCCAAGCCGACGGCAGTTACACCTTCGACTCGAACACCGATCCGCAGTGCGTTGCCCTTGGTGGCTTCTTCCCAATCGAAGGGCAGCTCTTCGGAAACCCGGGCGGTTCGCCCGACCGGAACTTCCACTTCACCTTCGAGTTGATGACGAAGTTCACCTACCACGCCAACGGCGCGCAGACCTTCACCTTCCGCGGTGACGACGACGTCTGGGTGTTCATCAACGGGCAAATGGTGATCGACCTCGGCGGCGTCCACGGCGCGATCGAGCAAGTTGTGGAGCTCAACCGCCTTGGTTTGACGGACGGCGAGGATTACGAACTTGCGTTCTTCTTCGCCGAACGGCACCGAACGCAGTCGAACTTCAAGATCACCACCAACCTTCAGTTGGAAACCGTCCAACTGCCGACCGTCACACACGCCTACGACTAAACGGAAGTTGGCTGTGGCGCGACTCCCTGCGAAACGGCGCAGGAGCACGGTGCACGAGAAACGTGCATGAGAACGTGCGTGAGTCGCGCTCCCATGCAAGCGGGAACGATGCCACGGGAGTGCGCCTGCAGAACGAGCGGGCGCGCTCCCGTGTCGTTACATTCGCGTCATGTCCGCGACTGAGTCTGCCAACGAAACCGCCGCCCATCACGACCCGACCGAGCCGATCCTCCCGGAAGCGAAGATGCACGTCGTCATGCCGACGGCGCCTGTCGCGGCGAAGATTCATGCGACGAAGCTCTGCATGAAGGGGAAGAGCGCGTCTTTCATTCGGCATGTCGAGATTGATGTCTCGGGTACGCCGTTGGAGGGGTCGTTCCGCGCAGGGCAAAGTTTCGGTGTCGTTGCTGCGGGAACCGACGCGCATGGAAAGCCACACAAGGTGCGGCTCTACTCGCTTGCGAGCCCCTCCTGGGGTGAGGATGGGCACGGACGCATCATCGCGACCACTCCGAAGCGCGTGATTGCCGAGCGCGAACCACAGAAGGCAACCGACGACGCCACCGATCACTCGCTCTTCCTCGGCCTTTGCTCGAATTGGCTCTGCGATCGTCGCGCTGGCGACGCCGTCGATGTCTCGGGCCCAAACGGCAAGCGATTTCTGCTTCCCGAAGATCCTTCGAAACACGACTACCTCTTCCTCGCGACTGGCACCGGAATCGCACCGTTTCGCGGCTTCCTGATGGAACTTCTTGTCGGTCCCCCGGCGGGCTCCCCGGCCGCTGCGACGTGGCGCCGCTGCGAAAGCCGCATCGAACTCGTGATGGGTTCGCCATACACGACCGACCTTCTCTACGACGACTTCTTGCGAGACCTCGCGGCCAAGCACCCCAACTTCCGCTACCACCCCGTGGTGTCGCGCGAAATGCGGCTCGATGGCGACGGCCGCGCGCACAAGGGCGAGTATGTCCACCACTTCATCGATCGGCAACTCGAGAAGATGACAGGCGTGATGGATCTTCTCCACTCGCCGCGCACGCTCATGTACATGTGCGGCCTCGCAGGTATGCAGGTTGGCGTGTTCGAGATGATGGCCCGCCGTGGCATCGGCGGCTTCACGAAGATTGGCGACGAGATCGCGTCGAAGCCGGTCGCCGAGTGGACGACCGACGACATCAAGCGCCGCGTGCGACCGACGCATCGGTGCATGCTTGAGGTGTACTGAATTGGAGCGCTCGCGACTCGCGGGCGGCTGAAGCTTCGCTTCAGGTGCCCGCTTTCGCTCGCTTTCGCCGGCCTCGCCGCGAGTCTATGTTTGAGTGAAGGCGCGGCGGGCCGAGAGGAGTCGCGATTGGAGCGCTCGCAACTTAGTTGAGCGCTCGCAACCTGCTTCGCAACTTGCTCGCTCTGGCCGGCTCCCCTCGGAGTGAATCCTCGGGGGCCGAGATGGAGTCGTGATTGGAGCGCTCGCAACCTGCTTCGCCTCAGCCGCCGCCGGGGCCCTTGCCGCCGGGCTTCGTCATCGACGTCGCATCGAGCAACTTCGACAGTTGCTTCGGCTCGACGAGGTTGTTGCGCAGCACGTACTCGCGCACGGTTTCGCCCGTCTTGAACGCTTCCTTCGCGACTTTCGCCGCGTTGTCGTAACCAATCACAGGCGCAAGCGACGTGCACATCATCAGGCTCTTCTCGACCGTGCCCGTCGCCTCGGCCTCGTTCAATTCGAGTCCGTCGAGGCACTTGTCGCAGAACATCTGGCTTGCGTTCGAGAGCAACTCAATCGACTCGCACAGACGTTCCGCGATGACCGGCATCGCGACATTGAGTTCAAGCAACGATCCGATGCCGCCGAGGCCGCCCATCGTGATCGCGGCGTCATTGCCAACAACTTGGCACGCCACCATCATCACGCTTTCGCAGATGACGGGATTGACCTTGCCCGGCATGATCGATGAGCCCGGCTGCGTCGCCGGCAGCGACAACTCGAACAAACCACAGCGCGGTCCTGAGCCAAGCCAGCGAATGTCGTTCGCGATCTTCGTGAGGCTCACCGCGATCGTCTTGAGATGCGCGTGCGCCTCCACGACGCAATCGCGCGTTGCCTGCGCTTCGAAGTGATTCGGCGCCTCGACGAACTTCACACCCGTCGCCTTCGTCAACTTTGCGCAGACCGTGCGGCCAAACTTCAGGTGCGCGTTGATACCCGTTCCAACTGCGGTGCCGCCGATCGGCATGTTCGATGCGAGTGCCGCGCACGCCGCCTTCGCGCGCGTGACCGAGTACCGCGCCGCTGCCGCGTAGCCGCCGAACTCTTGTCCGAGGCGAATGGGCGTCGCATCCATCAGGTGCGTGCGGCCGATCTTGACGACCTTGTCCCACTCCTTCGCCTTCTTCTCAAGCGCCTTCGCGAGTCGCTCGAGCGCGGGAATGAGATCACGCGCGATGCGCAGCGCACCAGCGATTTGCATGCTCGATGGATACGTGTCGTTCGAGCTTTGTCCGTAGTTCACGTGATCGTTCGGGTGGACAGGGTCCTTCGAGCCGATCGCCTTACCCGCGCGCTGGCTCGCGACGTTCGCGACCACCTCGTTCACGTTCATGTTGGTCGAGGTTCCCGAGCCCGTCTGGAAGACGTCGATCGGGAAGTGACGCATGCGGGGATGCGGCAAGCCAAACGGCGCTGGCTGCGCGAACTCCGCAAGCAACTGATCGCACGAGGCCACGATCGCCGCGGCCTTGTCCTTCGCAAGCTCGCCCAACTCCGCGTTCGCCTCAGCGCAGCACTTCTTCAGGAGGATGTGCGCTTCGATCTGCGCCTGCGGAATCGGCCGAAACGACACGGGAAAGTTGAGCACAGCGCGCTGCGTCGTCGCGCCGTAGAGCGCGTCGGCTGGCACGAACATCTCGCCCATCGAGTCGGTTTCGCGGCGGAGATCCGCGTTGCCCGTCACGCCGGAATCAGCGCTCGAAGCCGCAGCGCGTGGCGAGGACTTTGGCGAGGACTTTGGCGAGGACTTCTGCGGGGATTTCTGCGGGGATTTCTGCGGGGAATTCTTCGCGGACTTCTGCGAGGCCTTCGATGTCTTGGGGGAGGTGGCGGATGCGGTGGCCATAGGTTGCCTTTCGAAAGATCCCTCACGCGCGCCGCGCGGCTTCAGAGGGAAGTCGGTAACTATAACGAAGCGGAAAGTCGCGTTGACCGCGCGTTTCGGTCGATTCCTCTCGTCGCGACGAGAGTTCCGACGTATTCTCTGCGCTCGACACATCGCTCTCGCGACGACGGACTATGGCCGACGCACGTAAAGGTGAACATCACGCGAATCGGGCGCGCGAAATGCTGCGCCAAGGGCGTCTCGTCGATGCAGAGCGCGAGCTCCGCGCGGCGGTTGCGAGCGACCCAACGCGTGGCGATTGGATGCTCAACCTCGGTTGGACGCTTGAAGCCATCGGGAAACTCGACGAGGCGCTGCAGTTGTATCGTCAGAGTGGTTCGCTCTTGCCAACCGCGCGCGATCCGCGCCTCGCTGAGGGCCTCGCTCTCGCGAAACTCAATCGCCACGAGGAAGCGGCCACCGCGTTCGAGTCGACGCTCAAGCTTGATCCGAAGTGCGAGACCGCGGTGTCGATGCTCATTCGCTCGCTGGCACTCGCCGGTCGCCACGAAGAGGCAGAGACCGCGTACTACCTCGCGCTCCATTCGATCGAGCGCCCCGCGACGTCACATCTCGAAATCGCGCGCAGCTTGCTCGCGCGCGGCGATTTGAAGCGCGCCGAACATTGCTACCGCCGCGCGATTGCGGAAGGGCCATCGCTGATCGGTGCTCGTGTTGAGCTCGCGCGCGTCCTGTGTCTCGCCGACCGCGCGGAAGAAACGGCGACGCTCCTCTCGGAAGAGTTCCGTCGCGGCGGTGTCCAACCCGCGATCGCGCTCGAAGCGGCGCGCATCCATCTCGCTGCCGGGCGCAACGCCGAAGCAACGCAAGTCTTGGAACAACTCGCGCGCGCGGAACCCTCGAATCCGCGCCTCCATCTCCTTCTCGCCCGCGCCATGCGACGCCGCCAAGATTTGGTGCGCGCGGCGCGGCACGCCGAGGTCGGCGCACGGCTCGCGAAGGATCTTCCTGGGCTTGTGTACGAAGCTGCGCTCATTGGGCTCGCACGCGGCGAACGCGCGAAAGCCCGCGAAGTCCTCGCGAAAGAATTCGCGGAGCGGCCGCTCGATCGTCCGGGGATCAACATCGATCGTCTCGACGCGATCGAACTCGCGCGCGCGTACCTCGACTGCGGATTGACGGACGAAGCCGCTCGCATCTTCGCGGCGCGGTTCGGTCAAGACATTCGCCGCACGCACAGCGATGACGTGGAAATCATGCGACTCGGCGCGCGCCTGTCTTTGGCGCACGGGGATTTCCGCGAGGGCCGCGCTCGCGCCCGTCGACTTCTCCGCCTGTTGCCTGGGTCGATCGACGCCCTTCACAACTTGGCGCTGCTGGCAATTCAGCGCGGCGAGTATGAAGTTGCGGAAGCATGGCTCGCTCGCGGGCGTGCTGCGCACCCGACCGATACTGAACTCAAGAAACTGCGCACGCTGCTCTGGTGGAAACGCGCACTGCGCGCGATGCGCCTCGCGTAAGGCCTGTTCGGAACCGGGCGTGACGATTGGAAAAAAGAACCTGCGGACGCGCGATACGTCCGCAGGGGGAAAATCTTTGGTTGTTCCCAATCACATGATCGCAATCAACTGGTCGCAATCACGATGTGTGCAATCACAGTGTTTGCAATCACAATGTTTGGAATCACATGGTCGCGCTGGTGTACGGAAGCAGCGCCATGAAGCGCGCGCGCTTGATCGCCTGAGCGACCTGTGCCTGCTGCTGCGCAGAGAGGCCGGTGCGCTTGCGCGAATAGATCTTGCCGTTTGGAGTCATGAGGCGACGCAGATCTTCGACCGAGCGGTAATCGACGAAAAGACGGCCTTCGACGCCTTCCTTGAGACGGAACTGCGCGGTCGGGGCCTGGGTCTGGAACTGGCTCATGTGTGCTGTCCTGATGCGTGCATCGAACGAACGAACGTGTTGCGCTCGATGAGGTCTTGGATGCCCCTCAACGGGGGTGTGCCCACGACTGCCGTGGGCGACGGGTCGATGAAGATACCAAAGCCCTCCAACGCCGCCAAGTCGATGAGTGCTTTCGCACGCGTTTCCCCTCGCACGTGGCTGTTCGCGCATGTGCGCATACCTCCGCGACGTGAAGCGAGAAGGTCCCAATTCCCACAATTCCCAAGCCATTCGGTGCTTCGACGGGCTTCCGCAAAAAGGGGTGCTAGATTTGGCCCCGAGGAGTCCGAATCGTGAAGGTCCAGACTCAAACCCCGCTGTCGGTCTTGCGGGGACACTCACACGCCATCTTGCTCGTCCCCTCGGACGGCGTGCTGTCGCCTTCGCTGCGCGAATCGATCCAAAACTCGGGCTGCAAGGTCGAACTTATCGGCCATGCATTGCTCGCGATGGCGGCCGTTGTTTGGCACGAAGCGAATGTACGCGAGCCGAACTCACGCGAAACGACGGCGTTCGTCGCTGCGGACGTGGACATCGACGACCTCAATCCGCTCTTCAACGCCATTCGAAACCGACTGCCCCACGTTTCCACTTGGGTGTTCCAAGGCGAACTCGCACTCTTGGTTGCTGCTGCGCAACCCCGGCATGAACTCGGCATCAGTGGCGCGGCTGTTGCGCCGATTGCCCACGCGGACTTCGAAACGAAGCCCAGCGCACGACACATGCCGAAATCTGTGGACAAGTCTGGAACGAGAACCGAGGCTGGGCTGCGGTCCGACGCTTTGCCGCCTTCGCGCGTCCCTCCACAACTCAAACTCGCCGAAGGCTCGGCATTTCTCGATCCAAACGCCGACGCGGCCGCTCGTCTACCTGCCGACCGTGCGCTTACCGACCGCGCACATGATGACCGTGAACTCGATGACATCGAACGTCGCTTCGGTCGAGGAAACCAGACCGATACTGAGAGAGCGCGCGCTGAAGGCTTCGATCGCGAGGACGAAGAGGAGCCTGCGCCAAGCGCGGTGCGCCTCACGCCGGAAGAGATCGCAATGTTGATGGGCGATGACCACCCAGGGAACGCGCTTCCACCACGCCATGATCGTGGACCCGACGCGCCGAGGCCATCGACAGGAAGAGAGACTCGAGCAGAAAGTCGAGCAGAAAGTCGAGCAGAGGACGGAGCAGAAGGCGGAACATCGGGCGGAAAAGGAACCGAGCGAGGAAGCGAGCGATGAGCGCGCAATCTTCTTCCGTTTCTGCCATTCGACGTCCGCGCGCGCGGCTCCTCGTCGTGGTTTCGTCGCCCGAGGCGCGTGAGTTTGCCTCACTCGCTCGAAAGCACATCGACGCCGTCTCTGAATCGCCCAATTTCTACGACGCCATCGCGGAGATTGGGATCGCGGGCGATCGGAACCCGATTGTGGCTGTTGCCTTCATGGCCGGCTGCGATGGCCACTCGCCCACCGAAGTTCTTCGAGCAATCGAGAAGGTCGATGTTTCGGTTGCGAGCGTGCTGCTCTACCCACGGGGTGACGATCAGAGCGCCATGGCGATGGCGGAAGGGTTTGAAGACACGATTCCGATTCCGGCGAAGACCGACGACATCGTTGAGGTCTTCACGGGCTTGGGATTGATCGACCTGCCGCCCGGGAAACACGCTGATCCCGCGGAGTTGGAGATTGAAACCATCCGTCGAAACGATTCGGAGCGCGTCGTCGAGTCGGTGATCGCACGAGCGCGCGCGAATGCGCACGCGCACCCAGAGTCACCGATTGAGAACACGGCTCCAGCGCCCGAGGCACCGACCCCACGTGCGGAGCTTCCACACGATGAACATCCGCGTCTGGAACATCCGCGCCCAGAACATCCGCGCCCAGAACATCCGCGCCCGGAACTCCCGCGCGACGAACATCCGCGCGACCCGAGCGCCGTCAAATTCGCCGAGCGGCCGAGCAGCACCGCGCCTGCTCCGATGCCCTCGCACTTGCCTTCCGCGCGTGACGTCGCATCACCGCGCGAGACGAAATCGGAGACGAAGCCTGAAATGAGGGCCGAAACAAGGGCCGAAACAAGGGCCGAAATGAGGGCCCACGCGAAGTTCGGGACGAAACCTGAGCCGAAACCCGAAGCGCGAACCGAGGGAAAGCCCGAAACACACTTCAGCGCCGAGCAGATCGCCGAGATCGTTCAACTGAGGGATCGCGCGCTGCTCCGCGCACTCAAGAATCGCGAATCGGTTCGAGACGTTGCGCTCGTGCTGCTTCGCCACACGCTTCAGGCCAACGACATCCGTTTTGCTTCGCCGGCGCGGCCGGGCGAAGAGCGCTCCGTCGCTCGCGATCGCGAAGGCGTCCATGAAGCTCACGTCCACGGTAAGAAGTCGTTGCACGGCATCTTGCTCTCCCGCACGATCGAAAGCGCGCGCCTTGGCGCGTGGGCGAGTTGGCTCGCAGAGTGGCTCGACCACGAAGAAGACCACGGTGAACTCCACCGCCTCGCAACGGTCGACGAACTCACTGGCGCACTCAATCGACGCGCCCTCGCGACGATGTTGCCTTCGATCATCGAGCGCGCGCGGACCGAGCGACGACCAGTCAGTCTGATGTACTTCGATATCGACGATTTCAAGATGTACAACGATCGCCACGGCCATGCCGCCGGCGACGAGGTTCTTCGCGAGTCGATCGCTGCACTGCGTGACTCGATTCGCAAGGCCGACCTCGTCTTCCGCATGGGCGGCGATGAATTCGTCGTGGTGTTCTGTGATCCCGATCCTCCGCGGCGTGGCGGCTCGGGCGTTCCGGAACACGTCGAAGAGATTGCCGAGCGTTGCCGCGCTGCAGTGCGGCGACTCCACCTTCCCGTGCTCGCCGATTCAGGCCCAGGCCCGGTAACGATTTCCGCAGGATGCGCTGTCTTCCCTTGGGATCGCGACGCGACCGACGCGTCGGGGTTGCTGGCGCTCGCGGACATGCGCGCTCTCGAAGCGAAAAGACTCGGCAAGGATCAGATTTACTTCGGCCCGAATCACGCCGGAGGAAGTTCAGCTGTGTGAAACTTCCCGGCGATCGGTCGGGAACTCATCCCGCCCGACTGATCAGCCGATGGCAGAGGTCGCACCGCTGATCAGGACAGTTTCCGGCAGCGGTGGCGCGCGATTTCGAGAACGCTTCGCAGAGGCCCTTCTCGCAACACGCGCGACCACGACACAGTGCGCTCGCGTGTCGAACTCAGGTCGTGTTGTTTTGTCTTGTTGTCTCGTCCCTCTGCCTCTTCTCGACTCTTCTCGACTCTTCTCGTCTCGTCTCGCCGTCATGTCTCCGGCACGTCACCAATCTCACTCGCCGCCGTCGATGCCGCGTACGCTCGTTTTGAGCGACCTTCATCTTGGACGTCCAGGCGGAGCACGCAGCGCGCGTGCGTTTGAGGCGATCGTTGCGCAATTCGACCGCGTGATTGTGAACGGCGACGCTGCCGAACTGCACCATGCGCGCTTCCAGCGCGATGCAGAAGTTGAACTCGATCTCTTCCGCGATCTTTGCTTCTCGCGCGGAATTCGACTTGATCTCGTTGCGGGAAATCATGATGCGTTCGTGAGCGACGTGCGCTCGCTCGCACTTGCCGACGACGCGATCTACCTCACGCACGGCGATGCGTTTCATCCGGCGATCGCGCCGTGGTCACCGTATGCCACGAGCATGCGCCAGACCTACGAGAAGGTGCTCGACGCGACGCCTGCGGGCATGGCTGAAGACGCCGCGCGATTCGCGGCTGCGCGCGAAGCTTCGCTCGCGGAGTGGCGAACGATGGGCGAAGGAGCGCACGTTTCGACCGTCGCCAACATGGCGGTCCGACCGCACCGCGTGCTTTCGGTCCTTCTCTACTGGAGTCGCTTCCCGGCACTCGCAGCCGGCTGGGCGAAGCGATACGCGCCGCGCGCGGGAACCATGCTCGTCGGGCATAGTCATCGCGCGTTCATCAAAGATATTGGCGGTCTTCGCATCGTCAACACTGGCTCGTTCGGCTTCCCTGGGAAACCGCATGCTGTCGTCTTTGAAGGCGAGACCGCACGCGTCCATCGCATCGTCGATCACGCGCCGTATTACCACCTTGCGAACGACGCTGTTGCAAGTTGGAAGATCGCGCATCACGCGGGACGCAAAGTCCATGCGCGCAGTCCAGCGCTTCAGTTTGCTTCATCCGATGGCGGCGCAGCCAGCGCATCGGTGATGAATCGCGCCGCTTCACCAAGCGCGATGCGGTCGATGGACGTCGAGTAACCGCTCGACTCGCAAAGTTCGACGAGCGCCTCGGTCGCGACGTTCCCGCGCGCACCTGGCGCATACGGACAACCGCCGATACCCGCGGCAGAACCATCAAAACGTCGGACGCCAAGTTCGAGTGCGCGTCGCGCGCACGTCAACGCACGACCTTGCGTGTCGTGCAGATGGATGACAAGTTCGTGCACCGGACGAACCACCGCACACGCCGCGATGACACGCTCGATTTCATCGGCGTGCGCGACACCGATCGTGTCGCCGAGATCGAGTTCGTCCACACCAACATCGATGAGTTTGGCACACGTCTCGCGCACCGCATCCGGCGCGATTGGGCCGTCATAGGGACATTGCACAACGCAACTCACGTAGCCTCGCACCGAAACGCCCGCCTCGTGCGCACGACGTACAACAGGCATGAATCGCTCGATCGACTCGGCGATGGTTGCGTTGATGTTCTTGCGGGTGAATCCTTCGCTCGCCGCGGTAAACACGCTGACCTTTCGCGCGCCACACGCAAGCGCACGCTCAAGACCTTTCTCGTTTGGCACGAGCACCGAGAAGAGCGTCGATGGATGCGCAGCGATCGCGCGCGGGAGAACTTCTTCAGCATCCGCCAACTGCGGAACCCACTTTGGGCTTACGAAGCTGGTGGCTTCGATTTCGCGAAAGCCTGCGCGCGCGAGAAGGTCGATGAAACGCAACTTGTCTTCGATCGACACCAAGCGTTTCTCATTTTGGAGTCCATCACGCGGGCCGACTTCGCAAATCTCAACGTGCTGTTTCATTCGCGCGACTCCGATCGTGCGGACGCCTCTCGCTCACGTTCTTCGCGCTCCAACTGCGTTCGATGCTCACGTATCGCTGCACGAAGGAGCCAAATTGCTGCGATCAGAACGCCAATGGTCATGACGACGCCGAGCGCGAGCAGCAGAAACTCGGTCGAGCGATAGTCGAACACGGATTCACTCACAGCAGGAACCGACTCCATCACGCACCGTTCCCATCGTCATGCGCAGAACTTGATGTTTGCGCTGCACGCGAGAGGAAGTCGAGTCCGCCAACCGTTGCCGGCGCTTGTGCACCTTCTGCGTTGACGAGCACTTTGGTGTCTTCGGCATATGAACTCGACGCAATCATCGCGAACGCAACCGGCGCTGCACCGAGCATCGGCGCGATGCCACTCGATGTCACGACGCCGACTTGATCGCCGAGAGCGACGGCGTCGGGCGTAGCCCCGTCCGTCGAAGCGGCAAATACTTGCGCCTCAGCAACTGGCAGGAGATCGGCTTCGAGCCGCAAGCCAACAAGCATCTGCTTCGGCTTCCCGAGATGTTGCATGCGGGCGACAACCTCTTGCCCCGGGTAGCAGCCCTTGGTGAACGACACGCGCGACGCGAGCACGCCCGTTTCCGCGGGCAAATTGGTTGGTCCGAAGTCAATGCGAAAGTACGGAGTGCCCGCTTCGAGGCGCGCGGTGTTCGTCGCAAACCAACCCGCAGGGCGCGCACCAAAGGTCACGAGCGATCGCCAGAGATTCGCCGCCTGCGCGATTGGCACTGAGAGCGCGAATCCTGGAACGCCAAACTCCTCGATCCGCCAAACGTATGCATGCGCATCGCCAAGCGAGGCACGCCACGCATCTGCATGCGTCGTCGAAGCGATGGCCGAACCCGCGACCGTTGGATTCGATTTCGCAACAAGGAGCCCAAGCGCTTTCAACGCGCTCTCTGCTTTCGGCCCATGCAGCGCGATGCGCGCGTGCGTTCCGGCTTGTGCGGCGAAGGCGACATCTTCCGAGAAATGCAGCTTCTCGAGCGCGTCCCGAAGTGGCGCGACATCGTGCGCGAGCGTGTCGAGCAGCAGCGCGTCTTCGAATCGCGCAACAACAAGATCCGCTTCGATCCTGCCCTTGCGATTCGTCAGGAACGCGCGCGTGACACCGCCCTCAGCGAGTTTGGCGATGTCCTGCGTCACAAGTCGATTCACAAAGTCGACCCGATCCTTACCTGTCACGACGAGCGCTGCACGCTCCGGACAATCGACAAGCGCGACACCCGATCGAATCGCCGCGTACTCAAGCTCGACTTCGGCGTATTGCGCAACGACTTCGCAGGTCGGCGCGCCCGCCGCATCTGCCGGACCAAACGGGAGATACTCAATCTCGACTTCGCGTCGCGCGACCACGACACCCTCCGCGGCGCCGCGCGATGTGCGAGCGCGCTCTGCACGCCGAGCAGCGTCCTGCGCTGCGAACGCGCGGTGTTCCTCACGAAGTGGGGTATCGAACATCATGGCGGCGATCCTATACCATCGCGCCGCTGCGGGCCTCCCTCCCGCATCAATCCAATCGCACCTCATCCGCCGGAGTGAACCATGGCTATGGACATCGACCTCTTCCGCCGTCTCTGCGAAACGCCAGGCGTCCCCGGACGCGAGGAGCGCGTGCGTGCGCTGATCGACCGAGACACGAAGGGGCTCTTCGATTCGCGCGAAACCGACGCGATGGGTTCGTACATTTGCACGCGCAAACCAACCCGGAAGTCGAAGGGCCAGCCCGTTCGCGTCATGCTCGCGGCGCACATGGACGAGATTGGCTTCTTCGTTCGCCACGTCGATGACGCAGGCATGATTTGGGTGAATGCTGCGGGCGGCTTCGACACGCGCAACCTCTTCGCGTCGCGCGTGCTCGTTTGCACGAAGAAGGGTGACTTCAAGGGCGTGATGAACCCTGGCGGCAAGCCCATTCACATTTCAAGCGAAGCGGAGCGCACGAAAGTTCCGGGCGTGGAAGAGTTCTTCATCGACCTCGGGCGTGATGCCGAAGAAGTGAAGAAGTCGGTTGAAATCGGCGACTTTGTGGTGCTTGATACGCCGTTCCTCGAGACGCCAAAGAAGCTTGTTTCAAAGGCCATCGACAACCGACTCGCATGTTTCATTGCGATTGAATGCTGCCGTCGCCTTTCGAAGAAGAAGGGCGGCCACGCGTGTGAAATCGTCGCTGCGTTCACGACGCAAGAAGAGGTCGGACTTCGCGGGGCACAAACTGCGGCCTACGCCGCAAAGGCGGACATCGGTATTGGCCTCGATGTCACGCTCGCGTGTGACACGCCGGGCGTGCCCGACAATCAGCGCGTGACGAAGCAAGGCCTTGGCGCTGGCATCATGGTGCAAGATTCCTCGATGATCTCCGATCACGCGCTCGTCGAAGAGTTCTGCTCCGTCGCGCGCAAGCATCGCATTCCGCACCAGAAGTGCATTCTTCCGCGCGGCGGTCAAGACGGTGCTGCAATTCAGCGCGCGGGCGTTGGTGCGCGTTGTGTCGCGATCGTGACGGGCACGCGCTACATCCACACGACCACGGAAATGGTCGACAAGGATGACCTTGAGCACACGATTGAGTTGCTCACCGAGTGGCTCGCGTCGGTGTGATCGCTGCGTAGAAACCGTGTGAAAACCGCGTAGAGCTCGTGTAGCAACGATTTCGAGCGGCGCCTGTACGTTCGAATCCAATGCGACTCAAGCGCCCACCATGACGGTGGATGCTGTTCTGCACTTTGAACGCTCTGGTCGCATTTCAATGTAAGAACGCATGTCGGAAGACATGTCGGCGATCATCGCGAGACTTCACTCGGGACTTCACGCGAGGCTTCACGCGAGACTTTACTCGAGACTTTACTCGAGACTCACGTCGAGACTTCACGTCTCAGCTCGAACTGACGCGCGGGAATGTTGCCGCTCGTGGCGAGTGATGTGCATTCGACCGAGCCGACATCGAGAAAACCGCATGCCTCAAGCACGCGGATCGATGCAGGGTTCGATTCGTGCGCTTTCGCTTCGATTGTTGTGATCACCGGTACACGCTCGAAGAACGCGTAGCGAACCACCATCGCGAGTGCCTCACGTGCGTAGCCATGGTTCCAGTGCGCCTTCGCAAGCCAATATCCCACTTCTGCGCGCTCTCCCGCTGCGTCTTGGTGGAGACCAATCGCGCCAATCGGCGCGCCCGACGCGCGCAGTTCGATCATGAAGTGCTCGACCGTGCCACTCGCGCGGCCACGGCGCGTTTCCTCGAGCCACCAATGCGCGTCAGCTTCGGTGTACGGGTGCGGAATGCGCGCGAGTCGACGTGAAATCTCGAGGTCGCCAAGGCTCGCGACTGTCATCTCGATGTCGTCTTCACGCATCGGACGCAGCAAAAGCCGGTCGGTTTGCAACTCGATTGGAAGAATGGGTTTCGGAACGTTGCTCGACATCGCGAAACTCGCCCTCGCCGACGCGTTGTTCATCATGCAGACCATTTCCGCGCAGGCAAAGTGTACTGGGGCGGGCTACGCTTCTTTCTATGCCCTCGCGCAACGATCCATTCTCGTCGCCACATCAACCGCTCGATGCCGAGGCGTTCCGCCGCGCAGGCCACGCACTCATCGATTGGATCGCCGAGTATCGGGAAACAATCGAGAAGCGCCCTGTCGCGCATCTCCCGCAACCAGGTGCTATTCGCGCGAAGCTCCCAGCGCATGCGCCCGAGCACGGTGAACCGATCGCGAAGATCCTCGCTGATCTCGATGAGGTGGTGATGCCAGGCATCGTGCACTGGCAACATCCAGGTTGGTTTGCGTACTTCCCCGCAAATTCAAGTTACGAATCGATTCTCGGCGAACTCGCAAGCGCTGGTCTCGGTGTGCAAGGCATGCTTTGGTCGACAAGCCCTGCGTGCACGGAAGTTGAAACCCATGTGCTCGATTGGCTGGTGCACGCACTCGGACTGCCCGAGCGATTTCTCTCGACGAGCGCGGGCGGCGGCGTCTTACAAGACACCGCGAGTTCTGCGGCACTCGTTGCGCTTGTGGCGGCACGCGAGCGTGCAAGTCAATTCGCAACCGACGCACGCGGGATCGGAGCATTCGGTCGCGCACTCGTGGTGTACACGAGCGATCAAGCGCATTCGTCGATCGAAAAAGCTGCGCGTCTTGCGGGCATCGGTAAGGAATTCGTTCGCCTGATTCCGGTCGACGAAACGGGCGCTCTCCGCGTTGATCTCCTCGAAGCAGAAGTCGCGCGCGACCGCGCGCTTGGGCATATCCCGGCGTTCGTTTCGGCAACCGTCGGCACGACGGGCGTGAATGCCGTAGATCCTGTCGAGGAAATCGCGCGCGTCTGTCGCGCACACAATCTCTGGCTCCACGTTGATGCCGCGATGAGCGGAACCGCCGCACTTTGCGAAGAATTTCGCTTTGTGAACGCGGGCGCTGAGTTCGCCGACAGTTGGTGCTTCAACCCGCACAAGTGGATGCCCGTCAACTTCGACTGCGATGTCTTGTGGATCGCCGATCGCGCAGAACTCGTGCGCGCGCTCAGCGTTTTGCCTGAATATCTCCGCAACGCAGCGACTGAATCCGGCAAAGTCATCGACTACCGCGATTGGCAGATTCCGCTGGGGCGGCGCTTCCGCGCGCTGAAGTTGTGGTTTGTGCTTCGTTCATTCGGCCTTGAAGGGTTGCGCGCGCTCGTGCGTGATCACGTCGCAATGGCGCGCGAACTCGCGGCGCGTGTCCGTGGTTGCGATGCACTCGAGCTCGTCGTCGACGCACCACTCAATCTCGTATGTATCGCGCATCGCGCTGGCGACGATGCGACGCAACGTTTGATCGACGCAATCAATCGCGACGGACATTTCTTCGTTTCACACTGTCGTTTCCACGGCCGACTCATCTTGCGCGTTTCGATTGGCGCGCTCGCGACGAAGCCGTCGCATGTCCGCGCGCTCGGAGATTTCCTACTCGCGCATGCGATGCAGGACATCGCAACACCGGCGGAGTCGCGCGCATGACTGAGAAGCGACCGCCGCGCGGTTTTGCGTACCGCACCGCGAGTCTTCGAAACGCGCTGCTCACGCGACTTCCCGACTCGATTTCGTTCGGTTCGCTTCGTGCGCGACACGTGCGACAACCCATCGAAATCACCGAGATTTCACTGGCGAGCGCACACTGGCCGCATGCGTTCGACGGGCTTCGCATCGCGCATCTTTCCGACATTCACTTCGGCCATCTCCTTGGCGCAGAGCGGCTCGCACAAGCGGTCGACGCGGTGCGCGCCGTGCAAGCCGATCTCATCGCCATCACGGGCGACCTCGTCGATCTCTCGGCACAAGAGGCACCGCTGCTCTTTGAGCATCTTGCGCTTTTACGTGCGAAACTTGGTGTTTTTGTCGTCCTCGGGAACCACGATCACCTCGATCATCCGCGCGCGATTGTGCGCGGCGCGCGTGAAGCGGGACTCGTTCCGCTCGTCGATGATTCCGTGCGCGTTGGTGGGCGAGATGGATTGCTGATCGCTGGAATCGACTGGGCGAAATCGATTCCCCACTGCACACAGCGATTGCGTCGCTGCGGCGCAGGTCGCGCGGATTTGCTCCTCGCTCACAATCCAAAGGCCTTCGTTGGCGCGGAAGCACGCGGTATTCCCCTGACGCTTTCGGGTCACACCCACGGCGGACAAGTCGCGCGACGCGGAAATCGACGACTCAACCTCGTCTTTACCGAACGTTTGAGCGCGGGTCATTACGAGCGTGGTGAATCGCATCTCTACGTCACAAACGGCGTGGGCGCGTGGTTTCCGCTGCGCGTGAATTGTCCGCCTGAGATCGCGGTCATCGAGATGCGCAGCCGCTGATACGCTGCGCGAATGGACCCTGCCACACTCCTCGCGGCTCTCGCGCTCGCCTCAAGCGACGCCGCTGATGCGTCGATGACCGCCGCCGAAGAACCAGCGCCGTTTCACCTCGAACTCTCACTTGATGCGTGGCTCCCTCGGCTTGAAGGCAACTTCACCGACGGTGGCGCACGCATCGATGTGCGTACGCCAGATCTCCACGACATGGAAGCGTCGTTCGCAGGCGAACTCGCACTCGTGCGCGATCGGCTCGCGGTCTCGATTCGTGGCTTTAGCTTCTCAACCGACGGCGGTGGCACGGCAGACGAAGCGTTCACGCTTGGCGGCGTTTCGGTTGCCTCTGGCGACGCGTTCACGAGCGAGTTCTCGTGGTGGTCGGTCGGCGCCGAAGTTGCGTACGACTTCTATCGTCCTCTCGCAGCGAAGCAAACTCCGTGGAGTGGCCAAGACGAGAGCACACCGCGCGACGGTTGGACTCCTCCCGCAAACGGAACCGAACTGTCGTTCTTCGGCCTTGTTTCCGCGGACATCGACGCGCTCTCGCGCACGATTTCTGACACAACGACGGGACTCGCAAACAACGAGAATGACTCGTACCTCGCGCTTGAAGTCGGCGTGGGATTCCGATTCGGATTCGACACGAAGGAATCATTTCCCATCATTCGCCGCGTCGACATCACCGCGAGCGGCGCGTACGGACTTTCGATCCCCGTCTCCGATGGCGATCTCGGCGGCGCATCGCGCGTTGAAGCTGACATCTCCTTCTGGTTCTGCAAAGAAGGCGCTGCGTACTTTGGATATCGCTTGGTCGGCGGGGATTTCGATGGCGAAGTGATGGAACTCGATGGAAGTTTGCAAGGCTTGCGCGCAGGAATCAAACTCGTCTTCTAATCCGAACGAGCGTTTGCCTATGGAAGCACCGAAGCCACGCCCCACTTCATCGAACGCGACGACGTCGTCCGGTGCGCTGCGTCTTGGCGGCGGCTGCTTTGTCGCTCCAGCGGCGCTCGACTTCACGTTCGTTCGTGGAAGTGGCCCCGGCGGGCAACACGTCAACAAGACGAGTACCAAGGCGCAACTTCGCGTTTTACTCGTCGACCTCGTCGGACTCGATGACGCGGCGCTCGCGCGGTTGCGCACGCTGGCGGGCTCGCATCTCGTTGGTGAAGGCGCGGATGAAGCGCTCTTGATCGCGGATCATTCCACGCGTTCACAGGCCGACAATCGCGATGCATGCATCGCTCGCTTGAAGACGCTTGTTTCGATGGCTGCGAAGCGCCCGAAGGTGCGCAAACCGACGAAGCCGACGCGCGGCTCGAAAGAGCGGCGCCTCGAAGCGAAGAAGCGCGAAGGCGAGAAAAAGCGCGACCGCGGCTGGCAGGCGTAGCGGCGCGTTCTTTTGGCGGTCGCCGCTGCGGCGGCTCGTGTTTGGAGCGGTCGCCGCTGCGGCGGCTCCCTCTGGTGTCATTCATGCCAAAGCGAGCGAGAGCGGGCACCTGAAGCGAAGCTTCAGCAGCCCGCCAGTCGCGAGCGCTCAACACGCCTCCTCACACCACGCGGCAGTCGCCCTTGCCCTTCACGATTTGGCCGATGGGCACCGGATTTTCGCCGAGTTTCCGCAAGATCTTCATCACCGTCGCTGCCATCTTCGGGCGCACGATGATCGTGTAGCCAATGCCCATGTTGAAGACGCGGAACATCTCCGAAGTCTCAACGCCGCCGTGTTGCTGCAGGAACGGGAAGATCGCCGGCGGAATCCACGCATCGGCATGAATCTCCGCATCGACGTCTGATCCAAGCGCGCGAGAGACGTTGCCGGGCAGGCCGCCGCCCGTGATGTGTGCCATGCCGCTCACTGCTTCCTTCGCACCAAGCGCGTCGAGCATGCCGATCACTTCGCGTGCATAGATGCGCGTCGGTTCAAGCAGCACATCGATGAGTCGCTTGCCGCCGAGTTCCGCGTACTTCTTCGTGTACGAGAGCCCCGCGTCCGCGATGATGCGCCGAACAAGCGTGTAGCCGTTCGAGTGGACACCGCTCGACGCAAGCCCGAGCACGATGTCGCCAACCTTCGGCTTCGGCTGCTTCGTCACACGCGCGTGCTCGATGACACCGACGCAGAAGCCCGCGACGTCGAAATCGCCAGGCGCGTAAATGTCGGGCATTTCCGCGCATTCACCGCCGATGAGCGAGCAGCCTGCGATCTCGCAGCCCTTCGCAACGCCCGCGATCATCGCGGTCGTGTTCGTCGGGTCGAGCTTCGACAAACCGAGATAGTCAAGGAAGAAGAGCGGTTCCGCGCCCTGCACGATGAGGTCGTTCACGTTCATCGCGACGCAGTCGATGCCAACAGTGTCGTAAATCTTGAATTCCGCCGCGAGGAGCACCTTCGTGCCGACGCCGTCGGTGCAGCCGACAAGGACAGGATCCTTGTACTTGCGCATCTTCTTCGAGCCGAACCCTGCGGGGCCATTCAGGCGGAACATCCCCGCGAACGCCCCGTGTAAGCCAAGGACGCGCGGCGAATACGTCCGCTTCACGATGGGCACGATGCGATCGACCACTTCGTCGCCTGCGTCGATGTCGACACCAGCCGCCGCGTAGGTGAGGGGCTTCTTCGCGGCAGCCTTCTTCGCGGGGGGCTTCTTCGCGGTGGACTTCGTGCTTGCCTTCGTGCTTGCCCTTGTGTTTACCTTCGGGGCGGGCTTCGACTTCGCGGTCTTGGTGGCCATAAGGCGCGCGAGTGTAACGAGGGGCAGGTTTTTCAGGCCCTCCCGAGCGATCCCGCGATCCGCTATCCTCTCCCCCCCTATGGCCATCCTTGTCGACGGAAACACGAAAGTCATCTGCCAGGGCATCACCGGCAGCGCAGGCGCCTCGCACACGAAGGGCTGCTTCGATTACGGCACCAAGATGGTTGGCGGCGTCACGCCCGGCAAGGGCGGACAGAAGGACGCCAACGGTCTGCCGATCTTCGACACGGTGCTTCAGGCCGTGAAGGCGACTGGCGCCGATGCCACGATGATCTTCGTGCCGCCTGCTGGCGCTGCCGATGCGATCCTCGAGGCGGCCGACGCTGGGATTCGCGTGATCTGCGCGATCACCGAGGGCGTTCCTGTGCTCGACATGGTGCGCGTCAAGGAAGCGCTGAAGGCCTATCCAAAGTCGACGCTCATTGGCCCGAACTGCCCAGGCATCATCACGCCGGCGAAGCGCATCTCGGGCGAAGGCCCGACCGCGAAGTTCGAAGGCGGCTGCAAGATCGGCATCATGCCGGGCTACATCCACACGCATCGTCTTGACGCCACGAGTCATCGGGCCGTCGGCATCGTCAGCCGCTCGGGCACGCTCACCTACGAAGCGGTGTGGCAGACCTCGCAGCGCGGCATCGGCCAGTCGACCTGCGTCGGCATCGGCGGCGACCCTGTGCGCGGCCTCGGCTTCATCGAGGCGCTTGAACTCTTCAACAACGATCCCGACACCGACGGCGTCGTGATGATCGGCGAAATCGGCGGCACCGACGAAGTCGAAGCCGCCAAGTGGATCAAGGCGAACATGAAGAAGCCGGTCGCTGGCTTCATCGCGGGCCGCACCGCTCCCAAGGGGAAGCGCATGGGTCACGCGGGCGCGATCATCGGCGGCGCCGACGACACCGCGCAGGCGAAGATCGAAGCGCTCAAGGCCTGCGGCATCGCGGTCGCTGAGAGCCCTGCCGGCCTCGGCTCGACGATGGCACGCGCGCTCGGCATGTGACGCGCGGTCTTTGCTTCGTTCTTTGATCGGAACAACCAACGAACAGAAAATCGCGCACGCAACGTGCGCGGTTTTTCTTTGTGCGTCGATTGGCCGCCGTATCGTGTCGTCATGCGCCCCCACCGTCTCGCATCGATCTTCGCGCTCGCAATCCCGCTGACTTTCCCAGTTGCCGCATGGGCACAGGACGCGCGGGTGCAGGACGGACGCGCTCAGGAAGCGCGCTCTCAGGAAGCACGCTCTCAGGAGGCACGAGCGCCAACCGCGGAACCCACGCGTCCGGCTCCCGTTCGCATCGCGGTGATCGGAGCGAGCGCCTCCGCCGGCTTCGGCTGCTCGTGGCGCGAGACGCGCGCGGACGGCGACTACAGCGGCTCGTTCCGGCTCGCCGACATGCTCAAACTCGCATGTCCCGATCTCTCCATCGTGACCACCGATGCGTCGAGCGGCTTCTTCTTTCTATCGCCTGTTGCAAACGGTGCAAAGGCCGCGAAGCGCGCGCGTGACTTCAATCCCGACTGCGTCGTCGCCCTCGACTTTCTCTTTTGGTACTGCTACGGCGACGACGCGCCTGAAGGCGGACCGCTCAAGTCGGAGGCCGATCGCCTTGTGAAACTCGAGAAGGGCCTCGCGGAACTTGCGACCTTCGAGGCACCCGTCGTTGTCGGCGACATTCCCGACATGTCGCGCGCCGTCGGCAAAATGCTCTCCGCGCGTCAAATGCCCGCGACGGAGACGCTCGCGAAAGCGAACGAACGATTCCGCGCATGGGCGAAAGACCGCGCGAACGTGCGCGTCGTGCCGCTCGCGCGCATGCAGCAGCAACTCATGGAGGAAGGCGCGCTCGAAATCGGTACCGACCGTTTGGTTGCGACGAAAGACGCGCCGCTTCTTCAGCGCGATGAACTTCATCCAACGCCGCAAGGGCTCGCTGGTCTCGCGTGCGCGGTGGCCGACGATGTGAAAGCGGCACTTGCCGCGCGTGACGACGCACGAGCCAACGCGCAACTGAACGAAGCGAAGGATTGCGAACCCGACGCAGAAGACACGATCCAACGTGCACGTGGAACACTCGCGCGACGCGCGGCTCCGCGCGCACCGGCGCAGCCAGTCGTTCCCGCAACGCCCGCAACGCCTGCCGCGCCTGCGGCACCTGCGGGCTCGTAACGCTCAGCGCAACGCTTCGATTTTCCCGCGCGCGGTTTCATTCTGCGTCTCGCGGGCAAGTCGATTCATCGCGGCGCGCCAACCGTCGTCGCCCAAGAGACGCTGCCCTGCGGGCTTCAGCATCAGCAAATCGAGGGAAGGGTCGGTTCCGCGCGGATCGCGTGCGAGCAACGCCACGATGCGCGGGTCAGTGATCGTTGCGAGTCGCGGAATGGCCAGTTGCCAAAGCATCTGACGCGCGACGCGATTCGGCTTCGACGTCATCGCGTAGGCCACTGCGAAGTTGTCGAGATCTCGCGCGCGAAAGAGCGCTCCGAGTGCATAAGGCGC
>JAIXVI010000160.1 GCA_027483065.1 Planctomycetaceae bacterium | reverse complement strand
TGAGAAGGCCCGCGCGCTCAGCTGGGTTGCCCGAGTCTTGCTTGGTGCCGACGTAGAGGAAGACGCGGTTCGCGCCGCCGTCCGAGGTTGCGATCGCGACGGTGGTGTCGCTCTCGTAAGGACGAACGAGGATGTTCTCCCACGAGCCTGCAGAAACGTCGAGCGGAGTGACTTGGTATGCAACGCCCGTGTTGAGGTCAGTCGCGATGGCGCGGCCCGGAGTGCCGGACTCTTCGCCCGTGAAGTAGAAGCGGTTCTGCGTGCCCTTGCCCGAGGTCGCGTTGAAGAGGCCGTTCGCCGCTGGGATTTCGCCCGAGCAGAAGCGCGCGAAGTTGTAGAGCGAGCCGCCGGTGCCGTTGGTCACGGTCGCGGTCGAGGTGATTGCATCGAAGCCGCTATTCACGGCGAAGTTCGACTTGTTGACGTTCCAACCGCTGATGAACGCGCCGCCCGCGAAGCCAGCGGGTTGGTGTGCGCGCTGGACGCCACCTGCGGTGGCGGTGAACTCGTGGTTGATGTAGAGATTGAAGGTGCCGGTTGCGCCAGCGATCGCACCCATGCCGTCGGGGATGCCGACGAAGGTGTAGCCGCCGATGGTGTCGCCGACGGTGAGGATCGAGACGAGATCGGTCACTTTGTTACCGACTGGAACAACGTACGGCGAGGCCGACGACGAAGGGCCGGTGACGATCGAGGTCTGCGCGAGCGCGCTGCTGGTGATGAGGGCAGCAGAGCAAAGGATGAAGGTGGGACGCATGAGAAACTTGACTCCTAGGAAAGTGCACTTTCTACGGAACAAAACAAGGCTTCGGCCACTCGCCGAAGCCTGCGCACGATCCCGAGCACGCGCTAAGCGTTGCTTTTCAATCGATAAATCTCGTTTGTGAGCTCGGTAAGCACGGCATCAAACGCGCGTGTTTTTCGCGCCGCTGCAACATGTGGCGAACGTTTGCATCTTGTGCAGCATTGATGGGCAACGTGCAAACGAGCGGAGTGCGCCGGAACGACGTGTCGCAACATGATGTGTGAACGCGTTGCGATCCATGACTGCGTGATGCAACTTCGGTAGAAGCTCACGCAAGGTCACGCAAGCTCAAAGCGACGTGCGATCACGGACGATTTGCTTCAGCCGGGCGCTTCTCGATCGTCACCATCGCTTGCAATTCCTTGCCATCGCGGAAGTAACGAACAGGTACCGTCGACCCGCTGAAGTAGTAGAGCGACTGCTGGAAGTCGACAACACTCGCAATCCTGCGACCGTTGAGTTCGAGAATGAAGTCGCCGCGGCGAATGCCAGCCTTCGCTGCTGGACTCGGATCGAAAAGGTCGTCGATATAGATTCCAGCGACGGGCTTGGGCATCGCATCGAACTTCGCATCATCGCGCAGACGGGCCTTGAGCTCCGCCTGCGAGAGGACGGAGAAGCCAACCCATGGTGAGTGATTCGAGCGCTTCTCGACGAGCGCTTGCCCAACGCCAAGTGCGGTATCGATTTGCATCGCGTAGGTGACGAATGGATTCGGATCAGGGCGAGCGGCGCCATTGGCGGTGGGCGGCGGCACGAGAATGCCGATGACTTCGCCTTTCGCGTTGACAAGGGCTCCACCAATCGCGCCTGGAGCGATGGCCATGCTTGAGTGAATGAAACTTCCCGTGAGGTCGGCCTGGTAGCAAGATGCAGTCGGCAGAGCCATGACTGCTCCCTGCGCGAAGGTGCGCGAACTGCCGAACGGGTCGGCGGCGGCGAACACCGTGTCGCCGAGTTGCACTGTTTCCGACTTGCCGATCGTTGCGGGCACGAGATCGCCGAGGGTCTGGCCTTCGGACAATTTCACCCTCAAAATCCCGAGGTTGATCGTGGGTTCGCTCGCAATGAGTTCGCACTCAAATCGTGCGCCAGTCGGGGTGTCGATCTCATACACCTCAGCGAACGTATCGCCCTCGAGGGTCAGCGGGTCTCGGCAGCAGAGGATCGTTCCCTTGTCATCGATCAAAATGCCGCTCGCGACTTTTTCTCGCGCGTAGCCAGGAAACGGCGATTCGTCGGCGACCTGCCAACGGCCTTCGTAGGGCACGCCGTCTGGCACCTTGATGTACGTGTTGACCGTCACGATCGACGGCGTGATGCGCTCTTGGAGTGCGCGGCGCGCCGCGTCGAAATCGGCGACGAGCGCTGCGAAATCAGCCCGCACGGCGCCCGGCGCGCTCGCGGTTGTTGCAGATGATTTGGTGCATGCGGCGGTCGCGCTTGGCGGGGTTGCGGCACAGGGGGCAGATTGCGCGGATACGGCAGTCGCAACGACGAAGGCAAAAGGCAACATAGGCGCGAAGCGTCGTGTCCGATTGTTGGTGGTCTGTAAATGCCTCGTACAGGCTCCGTTCGATCGCGCATGCGGAATGCGAAGTGCCATGCATGAAAGACTAGAGTCTCGGCCCTGATGGTTGCCGTGCAACGCGCGCGGGTGCGCCGTTCAAGTTCTTGTCTCAGATCTGGTTCTTTCGGAGTTCGGTATGTCGATCGAAGCCCTCGTTCTGATTTCGGGAGTGTTGACCTCTTCCAACTTCGTCAACGCCGGCAAGAACGCGTCGTCGTTGGTGCCTTCATCGCGCGAGCGAGTCACGGAAGTCGCGCGCGAAACAGGTGACATTCCTCAAACGCTCGAAGCCCAGTGCGTGCGAGCGTACGCCGCGATGGTGCACGATGAGTATCGCGCGTCGCTCGCTTCGGCTGAGGAGATGCGCGCCGCGATCCAAGCGTTTTGTGCGACGCCAACGATGGAAGGTTTGGCGCGCGCACGCGAAACGTGGATAGCCGCACGCGAAATCTACGGACGCACAGAGGCCTTCCGGTTCGGCAACGGTCCGATCGACACGACGCGCGGTGGCACGGAGACGTTCATCAATGCGTGGCCGGTCGATGAGTCGTACATCGAGCCCGAGGCAGACAGCGCGACCACGGGCATCATTCGTGATCGCACGAAGTATCCAGCGCTCGGACGCGTGATTCTCAAGTTGCACAACCAACGCGGCGGCGAAACGAACGTGTGCACCGGTTGGCACGCGATCGAGTTCATGTTGTGGGGGCGCGACCGATCAGAAACTGGCCCCGGCAACCGCAGTTTCACCGACTTTCTCGATGCGAACTCGCCGTACGCAGAGCGGCGCCGTGAGTATCTCCTCGAAATCACCGATCTCCTTTGCGAGGATCTCACGCGCCTCGTGAAAGCGTGGGCTCCCGACGCTGACAACCACCGTCGACGCTTTGAGCAAGATCCAAAGGCGCTGCGCGCGATCATCGTGGGTCCAGGGCTTCTCGCGGGCTTCGAGATGTCGGGCGAGCGGCTCGCAGTTCCGCTCGAAACACGCGATCAAGAAGAAGAGCACAGTTGCTTCAGCGACACGACGCATATCGATTTCCGCGCGAACATTCGCGGGATTGCGCTTGTTCTGCGCGGCAACGGCGCAGCTTCGATGATCGATGTCATTCGCGTCAAGGACGCCGCTGCGGCAGATGACTTGGCAACCGCGCTTGAGAAAGCGCTTGTCGCGATCGATGCGATGCCTGTTCCATTCGATGCGGCGATGCGCAAAGAAGACGGTACTCCGGAGCGACAGAAACTGGCGGTGGCGCTTGAAGCGATTGAAACGCTGGGCGAGTCGATCTCTCGCGCGGCGAAATCGCTCGGTGTCACGGTTCCGACGGAGCCACAGGGGTGATGCGTTTCGACCCGCGGCGGGATCGACTGTCATCGGCGTCACTCGCGTGTATCGCGGGTATGTTTGTCACGCAGACACTCGCGCCGCAACGCGACGAAGTCGCGGCGCAGGAGGCCGCTCCCACGAAGGCTGCTCCCACGAAGGCTGCTCCCACGAAGGCTGCTTCCACGAAGGCCGCTCCGGCGCAGGCGATGCACGCACCGAATCTCGGTGGCCAGACAAGTGTCGCCGCAGATGGTGGGCATGCGTTCAGCTTGCCCGTGCCGGGACTTTCTCGCGAAGATCGCCGCGCGTTCAGCGTGGGCAACTCGTTCTTTCGTGACAACTGGGTTGCCGCGCCCGCGAGTGCCGAGGGGCGCGACGGGCTCGGGCCGCATTTTTCAGCCAATTCCTGTAGCGCATGTCATCAGGAAGATGGTCGTGGCTTGCCGCCGCTTGCGGACGTTGGAGTTGGTCGCGGCAGTGTGCTCTTTGTGAGTCCAGTGAACGCGGATGGCGCGCCGCATCCGATGTACGGCGCGCAGTTGCAGGATCAAGCGATCGAAGGTGTGCGACCTGAAGGCCGCATCGAATTAGAGCCGCAGCGTTCTTTCATCGCGTTCGCCGATGGTTCGCGTGCCGAACTCGAACGCTGGGATCTCCGCGTGCAAGACACCGCGTACGGTCCACTCGGTGAAGTTCGCATGTCGCTGCGCGTCGGGCCGCAAGTCATCGGCCTTGGGCTGCTTGAACATGTGCCCGATGCTGCGATTCGTGAACTCGCCGATCCCAACGATCGCGATGGCGATGGAATCTCCGGTCGAGTGCACGAGATTCGCAGCGCCGATGGGCGCGCGAGTGTCGGACGATTCGGTTGGAAAGCCTCGCAGCCGACGCTCGATGCGCAGGTGATGGCGGCGCTCCATGGCGACATGGGGCTCACAAATCCAACGCATCGCGCTGAGAATCACACGTCTTTGCAATCTGACACGGTTCAGGCGGCTTCGGGTGGCGACCCTGAAGTCGATGCGCACAAAGTTGCTCGGCTCGCGCACTATTGCCGCGTGCTCGCGGTGCCGATGCAGCGCGTACCGACGAACTCGGACGACCTCGCGCGCGTCCAGCGCGGCGCTCAGATTTTTCAGGCGATCGACTGCGCGAAGTGCCATGTCACGACGTTGAAGACCGACGAATCGAGTCCGATCGAGCAGCTTCGCAACGTCGAGTTTCATCCGTTCACCGATCTCTTGTTGCACGACATGGGTGAGGGCCTCGCCGACAATCGCCGCGACGGTGATGCTTCGGGCCGCGAATGGCGTACGCCGCCGTTGTGGGGCATCGGACTGATTGAGACAGTCAACGGCCACACGCGGCTTCTGCACGATGGTCGCGCGCGTTCGATCGAAGAAGCGATTCTCTGGCATGGTGGCGAAGCCCAGCGCTCGCGCGATGCGTATCTCGCGTTACCAAAGGCCGATCGCGACGCGCTGCTTCGGTATCTCAAGAGTTTGTGACGACGAACGCGAGTTCGTGGGCGAAGCCGTAGGTCGTGGCATGTGTTCCATCGTGCGTGTCATGCGACCTGCACGCACCGAGCGCCGCGCAGATCTCTCGCAGAACTTCGAGACTTGCAAAATGAAACGCGGCCTTGGATTGCTCCAAGGCCGCGCGAATTTCGCTTTCTCTGCGTTGCGGTCGATCAGCAGTCGCCCCATGCGCCGAGCACCGTGCCGAGGTCGTCCGCGTCCACCACGCCGTTGCCGTCAATGTCAGCCGAGCAGGCGCCTGCGCATGGGCCCCATGCAGCGAAGATGATCGAAAGATCCGCGCCGTTCACAGTGCCGTCGGCATTGAGGTCGCTCGCACAGAAGCCGCCGACTGGATCGAGCACGATTTGCTGACGCACGGTGATTGGGCGCGCGATGATCGCGTCCGGATCAGCCGCTGCTTCCGCGGGCGAGTACCAATCCACGCCGTAGGTCGTGATGGTGAGCGCCTTCGACTGCGCGTCGACGTCGAACTCGGTCCATCCGTAGTGGTGCGCGGCAACAGGTCCGCCCACAACGAACTGCGCGTTGATCGATGGATCTTGGATACCCGTCGGCGAGTAGCCGTAGCCCGAGATCACGCCGTCGAGCACTTGCGCGATGAACGCGTCCTTGCCCGCGTTTGGAAGCGACTGGTAGAACGCGTACTGCGCCGCGGAGATCGCGCCGGTCGAGAGACCGAGTTGCGCGAACGTCGGGCCTGCTGGCGCCGAGTACGCGACCGAGCCCGTGATGATTTCAAACATGCCCGTGAAGAGTTGCTGCGTTGGATTCGCGGGATTCGGAACAGTGATGTCGTTCACGATCGTGCCGTGGAAATCGGCGGTCACGAAGACGACGTTGCGAATACCGAGCGCAACGATCTGCGAGAGCAAGTACGCGCGCTCGGCGGCGTAGCCTTCCCAGCGGTCTTCACCGGCGAGCGGGCCGAAGTTCTGCATCGGCATCGAGGTCATCACAAACTTCCACGTGACGCCCGCGGCCTCTGCGCGCTGAAGATCTTGCAGCAAAAGCCCAAGTTGTGGGTAGCCGAGCATCGTGCGCGTCGGATTGAACGACGCTTGGATGAACGCGCCGACTTGCGCGGGGTCGAATGGGTTTGCAACCGGTGGAAGGCTCGCGTCGCGGAAGCTGCGCGCATCAACCATGAACGTTGCGGCATCGCGGCCCCACTGGAAAGAACGGTAGAGATTCGGACGACCATCGACACGCGGGTCGCCGAGCGTAGGCCACGTCGATGGAACGATCGCGTTGTGCTCAACAAACGCCTGGAGGCCGTTCACGTAGAGCGAGCCTTGGTTGTACCAACCGGTGACTGCATCGAACGCACCACCATCGAAGTCGTTGGTGACTTCGTGATCGTCGATCATCGAGAACGTCGCGGTGCTCGCCGCGAGTTCGCCCCACGGGTCGATGCCGTGCGTGGGTTGGTAGTTTTCCACGTGCTTCGCGCGATATTCATCGAGCGTCGTTGCTTGCGGAACTGGAACCGCAGGGCTCGCAACGTCGGCGTAGATGGTGTCGCCAAGCTTCACGAAGTAATCGAGCGCGCGCTCATCGGCGTTGAGGATCGCGTTGTAGATGCCGACATCGCCGCGCCAGTCGCCGGTCACGCCGAAGCGGAGGCCTGCAGGCGCTGCATTCACACCGATCATCGCGGCGCCCGTGGTGAAGGTCGCGGTGCGAACCTTCTTGCCATCGGTGACGCGCACGAAGTGTGGAACGCCGAGGTCGAGTCCGCTGAGGAAGATCTTGCCCGGAAGCAGCGCGTTGTCGACGACGATCGACTGCTGCGAGATGATGCTGGTGAACGCGGCATCGCGTGCAACTTCGATCAGCACGGTGCCGGTGCCGGCAGCCGGGCGCACGAGAACAGCGGCGTTTCCGCCGATGACGTCACCAACGGCAACGCGGGGAAGCGCTTCGGATGGGAAACCCGCGCGGGCAGACGCGGCGAGCACGAGCGAGGTAAAGACGGTCGAGGTACGGAAACGCATACGTTCTCCTTCAATCGGATTGGATAGATCGAGCGGGCGGGAAGGAGGAAATGAAACATGGCGCGTGCGTTTATTGCGTCGGCATTCCGTTGCGAAGCCGCGTGTCTTTGATCGGATTCGTGTGAAGAG
>JAIXVI010000073.1 GCA_027483065.1 Planctomycetaceae bacterium | reverse complement strand
TTCGCGCGGTCACATTGTCGACCTCGAGGCGCTCGCTGCGAGTCTGCGTGCGGGGCATCTCGCGGGCGCGGCGGTCGACGTATTCCCTGCCGAGCCGAATTCGAACAAGGAGCCGTTCGATACGCCACTCCGCGGAATTCCGAACGTGATTCTGACTGCACATATCGGTGGATCGACCGCCGAAGCACAGCAGGGGATCGGCGTGTTCGTTGCGAACCGTCTCGTCGACCATGTCAACACCGGTTCAACCGCGGGATGCGTGAATCTCCCTGAAATCGCGCTTCCGCCAACGCCGCGCGCACATCGCTTCCTGCACCTTCACCGGAACCAACCGGGCGTCCTTGCCGAGATCAACGGCATTCTCGCGCGCCGCAAGATCAACATCCTCGGACAGTCGCTCCGTACAAGTGAAGACGTTGGCTACGTGGTGACCGATGTCAACAAGTCCTACGACGACGCCGTCGTACACGACTTGCGTGCGGTTTCAGGTACGCTGCGATTCCGTGTTCTTTACTAGGTTCCCTACGTGGTTCGCTCGTAGGTCTTCTCGTAGGTTCTCTCGTAGATTCCCTACGCGATTCTGAGTTCTCGTCTCGATTCTGATTTCTCTCCGAATGTTGCGGCGTTCGCGGACGGATCGCTCCTCCGCCTGCATCGGGTGCTCTCCATGCTTCACTTCCGAACCCTCATCGCTGTCGCGCTCTGCGCGTTCGCTTCCTCGCCTCTGGCGGCACAGATCATCGTGCCCGCTCGGCCAACGGCACCCGCTGGCGGCAGTGCGGCCACCGGACAAGCCGCGAAGCCTGCGAAGGAGATCGAGCGCAAGATCGATCCGA
Source organism: Planctomycetaceae bacterium (assembly GCA_027483065.1). Lineage (GTDB taxonomy): Bacteria > Planctomycetota > Phycisphaerae > Phycisphaerales > SM1A02 > QWPT01. The sequence goes on along the minus strand of JAIXVI010000073.1, from coordinate 8,649 downwards.
AGGCGAAAGAACTCTTCGAGAAAGCCCTCGCCGCTTTGAAGGCCGCGAAGTCGGTCGAGTTCACGGGACAGATGACGATGGGCGGCGATGACCCGGCGTTGAAGGCGATGATGCCGCCGGAAATGAGCGGAAAAACGAAGTTCACCGTGCGGTACGCCGAGGGGCAGCAGGACACGAAGCCGCCGGAGCCTGGCATGGGCTTGCCGCCGATTCCGGCCGACTCGATCCGTGCAGAACGTGTCAGTGGTCCGAAGGAGGGCTCGTACCTCGTCATCCACGAAGGCAAAGTGCTCGAGGTCAATCCAAAGAAGAAGACCTACACCGACGGCGGCGCGCAGGCAGCCTTCGTTGCGTTGATGGGAATTCAAGCATTTCCTGAGTTCCTGCGTCGCGGCGGGCTGGAGCTCCGCGATGCAGAGTTGATCTCGATCGAACTTGCGGGGACGACCACCGTCGATGAACTCGAGTGCGATGTTGTCAAGATCGTCCAACGTATAAACATGTCGATGGGCGCCATGCCGAACGAGGGTGGCGAGGGGTTTGATGATGACGGCGGCGAGAAGCCGGCTGCACCCGTCGGCGGCATGACGATCACCCTGCACCAGAAGCTTGCGATTGCGCGGACCGATGGCCTGCCGCGTCAACAGACGACCAAGCCAGAGTTCGGCGACATGCCCGAGATGGAGGATGGCGGCATGGCGATGCCTTCCCCTGAAATGACCTTCACCGTGTTCGGCCTGACGGTCGACCCGAAGTTCAACGATGCTGCGTTCTCGCTGAAGGCGCCCGAGGACTTCACCAAGACCGAACCTGAGCTCCCGGGCATGATGATGGGCGGCGCTGAGGGCGAAGCGCCCGAGATGCCCGAGCTTTCGGTCAAGGTCGGCGATATCGCGCCGGACTTCAAACTTGCGGATCTCGACGGCAAGGAAGTGACCCTCGCCTCGCTCAAGGGCAAGGTCGTCCTGCTCGACTTCTGGGCGACGTGGTGCGGCCCGTGCAAGGCCGCGATGCCAACGATCCAGAAGCTGCATGACGAGTACAAAGACCAAGGGAAGGATGTCGTCATCCTCGGAGTCAACACGTGGGAAGAGAAGCCCGAGGCCGCGAAGGAGTACATGACGAAGAAGAAGTTCTCCTACGGCTGCCTCATGAAGGGTGATGAACTCGCGGCGGCCTATGGCGTGAAGGGCATCCCGACGCTCGTGATCATTGGCAAGGACGGGAAGGTCGCGGCGGTGGAGGTCGGCCTCTCCGACGCGACCGGCGGCGGGCTCCGAAAGGCGATCGACGCTGCCCTCGCAGCGAAGTGAGTCCGGAACGACGCCACCCACAGCCTCACCCACATCTTCACGCGCGACTCTGTCGAGAATGCGCGACCGCCGCAAGGGCGCTCGGTATGCTGCGCCCATGCGCTTCGAAACCAAGTCGTTGTTTGGCCCATCTCGCACGACCCACGGAGACGATGCTCTGCGAAACTTGCGAGGTTTCGCGGGCTTCCGCAGCACTTGCGCCTGCGTTTTGACGGTGACGATCGGGCTGAGCGTCGAGTCCGCGGCGTTCGCCATGGGAGTGACAGGATTCACTGGGGCCTCGGCTGCGCTCGGGGTTTCCGAAGCGACTGCAAGCCAAGACGGCAAGGCAAGCCAAGACGGCAAGGCAAGCCAAGATGGCAAGGCAAGCCAGGACACCAAGGCAAGCCAGGACGGCAAGGGCAGCCAAACCAGCCCGAAGGCGCCAGCTTCCAAGCCTGCCGCGCCTCAGACTGAAGCCCCGAAGGCCCCCGCACAACCGGCGCAGCAGGAGAAACCCACTGCTTCGGAGCGACCCGACGCCGTCGCGCCATCATTGCCATCGCCAGCGGGTGCTCCCGGAAAGAATCTCCCCGGGATGCGCGAAGGCGACGCGATCGAGCCGGCCGCGCAAGCGATTCTCGATCGGCATGACAAAGTCGCGATGGGCATGCAGAGCCTGCAGCTCACCACGGAACAACTCACTCGCAGCTTCGGCACCGAGGGTTCCGTCGCGAAGCGCACGCAAGAGCCGTGCAAAGTCGCGCTGGAGTTCCCCGTCCGCGACGGCATGACGATGCCGCACATGGCGATCACCGTGATGATCTCAGACAAGCCGTCGTCTGGCCTCGCCTACGACGGACGCGGGGGCATTCTGCTTGACCACGAGACGAAGCGCGCTGCGGCTTCAAACGGGTTCCCGGTGCAAGGCCATGCGTATCTCGTTTCGCTCCCGCAGTGGACGATGGATCGCCGCTCGCGCGGGCTGATGGCAAGCAAGCAGACGGGTACCCAAATCAACGCGAACATCGTGGCCGGCAAGGTTGTCGGGGTCGAAAAGATTGATGGCGAAGAGTGCGACTTGGTCACGTTCGCAGTCAGCGTGCCGAAGATGGCGGAGATGCCGGATCCCGCGACGGATAAGCCGCAGGCGACCTACTTCCGCGTGTTTGAGACCGTGGCATTCGCACGGAAGGACGGTCTGCCGCGCCGCCTCGTGGCAGTTTCCGAGGTCCCGGGCGAAGGCCCGCTCGGAGATCAAGAGCTGACCATTCTCTATCGCAACGTCCAGGTGAATGAGCCGATTCCGGCGGGCACCTTCCAAGTGAGAGTCCCCGAGGGTTACGAAGTCGGCGCGCTGCAGGGGCAACAGGCAGCTCCTGCTCCGGCCCCGTAAGGCGCGCACGGCGCGTCGTTCGATGGTGCGTGAGTTGTGCTCGTGACAGTGCCAGGAAGAGAACGCGCGTCTGTGCTCTGAACGCAGTCATCGAGGGCGCGTTGGTTCGCGTACGCGCCTCGACCGAGCCGCGCACTCTCTGAGTATGCACGATCTTGAGTTGTGCGAGGTTACACTCGAGATATGAGTGTTTCCGCGTTTCTCACGACGGTCTTTCTCGCGAATCTTTTCTCGAGCACCGGTCCGCACGTTGGGCAAAATCTCGCATCGGTCGCGGGCGCGCCCTTCGCGCATGCGGTTGCTGGCCTCACGCCGAGCGCATCCGGTCTCACGCCGAGCGCATCCGGTCTCGCGCCGAGCGCGTCACGCGCACTCTTGAAGTTGACCATCAGCGAACTCGCGCGCGCCTCCGCGGAGGCGGCTCAGCGCGGTGCGTTGCCGCAGTATCAAGGCGATCTCGCGCAGGCACTCGATACCGAGATTGGTACGAAGGCGCCCAAAGTCGTAGCGAAGTTCGCGGCAACCGATGCGGGCGCGTTCGCGCTCGCGCAGTGGCGGCTGCTTTCGAGCGTGAAACCCGAGGAGTGGGCGACGCTCACATCACAGCACGCGAACACCTTCGCGTGGCTCCTTTCGAATCGCAACGCCGTCGAACTCTTCCTGACATCTGGTGACGTCGAGGGGAATCGTTGGGGCGACGCGGTGCGCATCTTTGCGGAGATCGCCGCCGTAGACCCAGAAGTCCTTGAGAAGTGCGACGATCCGAAGAACCCGCCGTTGCCGCTGCGCCTCGCGATCGCGACCGCGCTTGTCCATGCAACGCCTGTGACGTGGATGGCCGATGGCAGCGTGATCGATCCGGTGAAGCGCTACCAGTCGTATCGCACGTGGGACAAAGAAGGCGTGCTCTTTGCGAGTTTCCGCGAGCTTTCCGCATGGGAAATGCGCTACGTCGTCGGCAGTTGGTCGAGCGACGAGGATCTCGTCTGGGCGCGCGCGAACATCAAGCCCGAACTCAAAGTGCGCGAGAAGGTCGGCGACGGCGCGCACATGCTCGCGTACAACTTGTTCAACAAGAATGGCGTGAGCGTGCAAGAGGGCGGCAAGTTCTACGACAACAAGCCGATGACGCTCGCGATCATGCTTGAGTACGGCGGTGTCTGCGGAGCGATTTCACGCTTCGGGACGTCGATGTCGCAAGCGTTTGGTGTGCCTGCGATGCCGGTCGGGCAGCCCGGTCACTGCGCGTTCATCTGGCAAATTCGGCCGCATGAATGGGCGATCAACAACGACATTTCGGGTTGGGCCGAGAGCGGCTGTCACGGCGGCATTCACATGACGTGGGGGCATCCTGCGTGGTTGATGCCCTTGATGCAGTCGGCGCAAGAGGATCGCGTGGCGTTTGCGCGTTCTGAAATGCTGCGATTCGCCGGAGATTTCTTGGCGGGAACGAAGGCGGATGCCGGCGATCGTGCAGCTGTGTACGGAGAAGCGTGCGATGAGCGTGCGACCAACTATGGCGCGTGGCGCGCGCGACTCGACGCGATGCGCGCGGCCGAGCGCGACGTGAAGACTGCGCAGTGGCGCGACGCGATGAAGCGCGCGTCGTCGGCATTCGCGCGGCAACCGATGGCGTATGCAACGTTGGTCGCCATCGCGGAGCCTGCGCTTTTGCCCGCAAAGCCGACCGACAAGGCGCGCGCGGAGTATGCGCGCGGAGTGGCGGCGAACATCGCAGCCATGGCAAAGGCGGGTGCCGACGCGACGCTCGCGGATTTCGCCGTGCGCGAGGTCGTTGTTCGCCAAGCGGAAGCGATCGGCGATGAGTCGAAGCGCTCTGCGCGTGCGATCGTGCTTGGCGAAGATCCGCCGAGTGATGAGAAACTGAACGCTCCGCGCGCAGCCGATGTGGTCGATCTTGCGTTGGGTGCCGCGAATGAACTCGATGTTGCGCCCGATGGTTCAGCGCATGCGGCGTGGCAGCGACAAATCGGACGCGTGGTTTCAGGTTTCGTGCGTCAACCTGCCGCACGCGAGCACGGATTGAAGCGCGTTGAGGTCATGGTGGCCGCGTTGATGAAGGCGAAGCGCGAAGGCGATGCGCGCTGGATTGCCGATCGCGTGGTGGAAGCCGCGAAGGCCACGAAAGACGCGGATTTGGAGCGACAGGCGACGGCGTTCCGCGCGTCGTTGGGCTGAGTGAAACGCCTGCGGACGAGGGTCTTCGCGCGTCGTGCAAACCAACCCAACCGATTTCCCTGCGAGATTCCTGTGGGAATGTTGGGATTGTGTTGACACCACCGACGCCCCGGGGCATTCTCCCCGTATGCGACCGCACTTCTGGCAACTGGCTCAGCGTCCACGTCTCTCGAGCGTTTCCCGCGCACGCGGGTTTACCCTCGTTGAACTCCTCGTGACGATCGCCATCATCGCCTTGATCGTCGCCCTCTTGCTCATCGCGATTCCACAGATTCAACGTCAGGCACGCAGCTCGATTTGCCTCTCGAATCAGCGTCAGTTGAACCAGGGTTTCGTCCTCTACTACAGCGACAACGCCGGACGCTTCATGGGCGTCGACACCGGTCTCACCGCGTGGGACTGGGTGCAAGGCCAAGGCAACCTCAACGGCAACGGGTACGAAACGGAGAACGCGCTCAAGAAGGGGCGCATGTGGAGTTACATCAGCGAGAATCCGGCGGTTTACAAAAGCCCGTTTGATCCGTTCTCGTCGTTCCAGCGCCTGCGCACCTATTCGTTCAACGCGTTCATTTCGACCGGCGAAGGCCCGATGTGGGGCGGCCCGCCGAACTGGCAAGTCAACACGATGGGCAAGATTCCGCTGCCCTCGGAAACGTTGGTCACCGCGCTTGAGTACGACCACCGTGGCTACAACATCAACGGCTTCGGTATCAGCGTGACGGGCAACGCGAATTGGGTCGACAAGATCGCCCCGTGGCATCCTGGTCACTTCAATGTGTCGTTCGCAGATGGTTCGGTGCTTTCCTATCGCCACGCGGCGCGTCAAGACATCATCGACTACTACATGACGCTGCCGCAGAACGACATCTACTGGCCGGGCCCGGATTACGAATGGGTGCGCCGGAAGATGGCGCCGGGAATGTTCCAGTGATGCACGTCGGGAGCGCGCGGGCGCTTGGAGATTCGATGCAACAGATGAAGAAGCGCGCTGCGTTGATCACGGTTGTCGGTGGAGTTCTGATGGGTGTGGGTTGCGAAGAGAAGCGCAATCTCCCGCAGGGCTTCTTGGCAGAAGCGGCGAAGGAAGCTCCGGCGGCATCAAACTCGGGCGGTGCTGAGGCCAGCGGCGCAGCGGCTGCTCCCATGGGCCCGAATTCGGGTCCAAACGGATTCCGCGCGGCGGCGAGTGCGCCCGACATGTCGGCTGCAGGACCAACATCAGAGACGCCCGAAGCGGATGAAGCTACTGCAGCCGCGATGGTCGAAACCCTCGCGGCAGAACTGAAGTTGCCCCCAATCGCGGAGGTCGCGGTTGCGCCGGGCGAAGAGGAGTTCCAGAAGGCCGCGCGCAGTTCGAAGTACGACACCTTCCGCAGCATGTCGGTGCGCTACGTTCAGTTGCGCGCGGAGTTGTTGCCGTACGGCAAGAAACTCGCGGATGGTTCGGCGACACCCGAAGAGCGCCGTATCCACAACCGTATCGAAGAAGCGATGGGGGTCGAGTTCCGTCGCCTCAATCGGTACATGTGGGACAGCCGCTGGGATGACAAGGATCGCGCGGCGATGGGTTGGATTCTCTACGGCGCGCAGCAGCCGAAGTGAACGGGCTGTTCATCACCGCAGCCACTTCGCGCGCAGAGCGTCACGCTGTGCCGCGTTGAAAAACGTCTGCGCACTCGGAAGCGCGAGCATCGCATCGATGTACGCGGGTTCTGCGCGCATTGCTTCTTTCAAGCGTTCATACACGCCGGGCGCTGCTTGTTGATCATTCGCGTTTTCGCGTTCAACAGGCGCGACGTCGCAGTCGAGCCACTCGGCAAGCGCGCTGCGCTTTTCGCGGTCATCGAGATCCGCGCGGAGCACCATGCAATCGAATCGTCCGCGTTGGTAGCGTTGCCAACCGCGCGATGCATCGAAACCCTCGCGGAAGACATCGATACCGGTCGTCGCCGCGAATTCGTGCGTCCACCACAAACTCGACGACGCGTGGGGAAACGTCGCGCGGAAGTGGTCAAAGAGCGACGCGGTCGACATCCATGGCGCGCGGCGCCAGAAGTGGCGCATCCAATACGCGCGGCCGAAGTACGTGTAATTCGAAAGATTGAACGCGATCGGATCGCGCATCACGGCAACCACTTTGAGCGGTTGATCGCTGCCGTGGAGAAGGATCTCGCGCGCGGCGCGCTGTTCGATCGCGCGATGCCGCAGCATGCCGTCGTCGGCGACGGGGGAAGAAAGCGGTCCCGTCCAGAAGTGCGCGGGCTCAAGATGGTGCACCTTGACGGTTTCGATCTTGGGTGTGCGATCGAGCGCGGCTGCGACGGCGGTTGATGCGGTTTTGGTTGCGGAGTAGACCAGGATTGGCGTCCCGCGAAGAAGTTGTTCCTGGATCCGGCGCCGCATGCGCGCTTCGCTGATCGGGAAGCGCAGAAGGTCTTGCACGTGCCGGAATGGCGTGTTCGCGGTCTCCAGCGCGTCGCGAAGCTGAACGCCAAGTGGCGGCTTCGTTCCTCCGCCCGCGATCGGTGCGGCGGAGTTGGGTGGAGTCGTGCGCGTCACGGCCGACAGTGTAAGGCGAGGGTGGAGCGCGCTGTTTTCAGCAAAAACACCGACGCCTCCGTCCAACAGGGGCGTTGGTGGAGGCGTCGATGCGTGTCAGACGTCGGAATTCAAATCGCCGACGTCAGAAGTACAAGTTTGAACTCAGTTTGCGTTCCAAGCAGCGAGGAGCGCACCGAGGTCTTCCGCACCAACGACGCCGTCGCGGTTGATGTCAGAACGGCCCGTGCCACCCCAGTTGTTGAGGAGTTCAGCGAGGTCTTCCGCGCCGACGATGCCGTCGAGCGGGGTCGAGAGGTCTTCACGCACCGAGCCGACGCACTCTGGGCAGAAGTATGCGTAAACCTGGCCGCCTTCGACGAGCGGAGCAGCGAGGCTGTAGTGGGCTTGCATGTTCTGGATGAACCAACCCTTGCCGAAGACTTCAGACGCTTCGAAGTTGCCCGAGTTCTCTTCGTCCTGGCTGAACGGCGCGGTTGCCGCTTGGTTGGTCCAACCGCCAGCGCCGTTCGAGGTGAAGCCACCGAAGCGCGCGCGATCGGATTCCATGATCGTGGTCGCGGTGTCGGTTGCCACGTCGTACATCACGGTGCGTGCGCTGTGTGGGTTGTTCCCTGGATCTTCGGTGATGAAGACGCGCGTGCCACCCTGGATCGTGTTGACGACGCAGAGGTTGTCGCCCATCTCGATCGCCTTCGGGTACGAGCCCGTACCTTCGATGAGCGCTTCGATCGTGCCACCGGCGAGGACGTTGTTGACGTCGCTGAAACGGAGACGGTAGAGGCGGCTGCCCGAGCTCTGCGCTGCACCCGCGGAGGTGATGCTCATACGGTCGGTCGTGACGAAGTAGAAGTCGGCTGGGTTCGCTGGATCCCACGCGCCGTCTTCTGGACGGAGGAAGGTCGTGCCAGCAGCGGTGCCGCCAGCGGCGAGCGTGAAGGTTGCGGTGTAGCGGGCTGGAGCGGCGCTGCTGAAGCAGAACGCTTGGCTTTCCGTCGCGATGTTCGAACCCTTCACCTGAACCTGGATGCCGTACGACGTGCCGTTGAGAAGGCCCGCGCGCTCAGCTGGGTTGCCCGAGTCTTGCTTCGTGCCGACGTAGACGAAGAGGCGGTTCGCGCCACCGTCTGAGAGAGCGACTGCGACGGTCGTGTCGCTGTCGTATGGACGGCAGACGATGTTCTCCCACGAGCCTGCGGAGAC
>JAIXVI010000289.1 GCA_027483065.1 Planctomycetaceae bacterium | reverse complement strand
GCGGGCGTTGCGCGCGCGGCGCGACGTTGAGTCGGTCGAGGCGTTCGACGCCACCAACACCGCGCCACTCGCGGAGCTCGGGCCATGAAATCGTCCCTGATTTCCCGCCCGAATTCGTCTCTGAGTTTGAGGTTTCAGCTTCTGAATTGTGTCACTCGTGGTCTATCTTCGATCGACGCGGACGCGTCTTTGGTCCCAAGTTCTGCGGAGCACAGCATCATGCCTTCTCACGTCACGCCATCTGTTGTTCGCGGTCTCATGACAAAGTCCGTGCTGTGCGCCGTGGCATTGGCATCACACGTGACGTTCACCGAGGCGACGCTCGCGAGCGCGTTCGCAGGTGAACCCGCTGGCGCGCTGCACGCACGTTCGTTGCAAGGCGGTACGACGGTCGGTGCTCGTCCGGGGAGCACCTTCGTTGCCCGCATTTCGCTCGAGAGTGACGTGGGTATCGTCTACAACTCGGCGCTCTTCCGAGTGGTGCTCACGCGGCCGGGCGTTGCGATCGAGGATTACGCATGGACCGCCCCGTTTGAAACGGGCGGACCAACGGACTTCAGTCTCGTGGGGCTTGAGTTACCTTCGGTGATCACTGCCGACTCGCTCGCAGGCCCTGGATATCCCGCCGAGGTGATCGACGTCGAGTTTGGAAACTTCTTGCTCACCGGCGACGCGACCGACGGCACGGTCGTGGATGTCACGTTCACCATGCCTGCAAAGTCGCAGCCCGGCGACACGTTCTTCATTGCCGCCGTTCCGGACACGTTCGCGTTCGGATTTGTTCCGTACCCGATCGTAGCGGGCAACGTATTGACGGTTCGAACAACGTTTTCACCCGACTTTGATGGCGATGGATCGATTGGTGCGGCTGACCTTGCGCTCTATTTGGCGGCATGGGGAACGCCAAGTGGTGACCTCAACGGCGATAGCCTCTCGAACTTGGAGGACCTCTCGTTGTTGCTCGCGCAGTGGAGTTCATGAGGGCGAGCGGTAGCCTCGGCCAGCGCATGAGCCGCTTGCCGAGGCAACGGGTTGTACGGGCTGCGTCGGCGACCTCATCAGCGACCTCATCGGCGACCTCATCGGCGACCTCATCGGCGACCGCGTCGGCGACCTCGTTTCCTTCGTAGACTGCGCGGATGTCGACCGCGACCGTCATGGCGGGCATCCCCGCAACGAATCTCTCGCTCTATCGCGCCATTCGCTTCAAAGTTGGTGATCCAACAGCGTTGCTGACGCTGCCAAAATCAGACGGCGGCACGGAGCGGCTCCTCATCATTCGCGATATCGAGATGGGTCGCGCCAAGCAGCACGCGCGCGTCGATCGTGTGCACTGCCCAGCGGACTTTGAGCCAGCGGGCGGGCTTTCGGGTGACCGCGAAACCGCCACCGCACAGTCGGTCGCGGAGTGCTTGCGCGCGCGCGGCGTGACGCGGGTGCGAGCCGATCGTTCGTTACCGTTGATCTACGCACACTTCATCGAGAAGGCGGGCCTGACGCTTGAGTGTGACACCGAGATGGGTGTCCTTGAGCGTCGATCGAAAGACAGCGAGGAACTCGCGTGGCTTCGTGAAGCGCAACGCACCACCGAAGGCGCGATGCAACGCGCTTGTGAAACCGTCGCGCGCGCGACAGCGGCCGCCGATGGGACGCTCTTGCACGAGGGCGCGCCGCTGACGGCCGAGCGCCTGCGCACGATCATCGACGTGCACTTGCTCGCGCAGGGCTACGAGAACCCCGAGTCGATCGTCGCCTGCGGCGCGCAGGGTGCCGATTGTCACGACCATGGGCACGGCGTACTTCGCACCGGCGAACCGGTGATCGTCGACATCTTCCCGCGCAACCGAAAGACGCTGTACAACGGCGACATGACGCGCACGGTGGTGCATGGCGCGATTTCGCCGGAGCTCGCGCGCATGCACGCGGCAGTCGTCGAGGCAAAGTGCGACGCGATTCGCGCGGTGCGCGCAGGCGTCACGGGTCAATCGGTCCATGAGGCGACGCTTGAGGCGCTCGCGCGGCACGGATTTGCCGCAGGCCAACCAGCCGAACCACGCGTCGCGGTGATATCACACGGAACCGGTCACGGCATCGGCCTCGAAGTGCACGAACCGCCGCTTCTTGCGATGAAGGGACCGGAACTCGTGGTCGGAGACGTGTTGACCGTCGAGCCGGGGCTGTACGCGCTCGGTATCGGCGGCATTCGCATCGAAGATATGGTCGCGGTCACCGCGACCGGCTGCGAGAACTTCAACACGCTGCAAGAGTCGCTGGTCTGGGCCTAACTCGTCACCCCAAAAAACGGTGCACGTGCCGTGCACCATTTGGTTGGCGCCGCGTGACTTGCGCCGCGGGCATCACTCAGTAGCAGCAGGGCCCTCGCCCGTGCGGACCTTGACGGCCGCGCGCGGCGGAGGTGTCGAACCCGCGTAATGCCGCGCCGCGTCCTTGCAGACTTCAGCGAGCACTTGATGCAACTTCTCGTGGTCGGGCGTCGCGTCGAGCCGCTCGAGGAGTGCATCGACTTGCTTCGCCGGTTCCATGCCGCGATCAAGCGTTTCGATCGCCGCATCGCCGATCTCTTCACACGCGTCGACATACCACGCGATCGTCGGCTTCTCCCACGTGCGTGGTGGCTCGATGCGCGTACGAATTGTCACTTGGCCAATCGCCACCACGGGGCAAAGCCCGAGTTGCGTCTTCGGTTCGCGGCAGAGGAACATCGCCGGAACTTCGCGCTCGAGCGCGAGGAGTCGAAGTCGCCGCGCGTCGGCGCCGACAAGCGGCGGCTGAATCAAATAGCACACGGGCGCGAGATCAAAGTCGGCCGAAACGGGCGTGTCGACGATGACGATCTTCTTCGAGTCGAACGCGACCTGCATGCGCTGGCGACGCGCTTCTTGAAGCGGCAGCGCGATACGCGCCATCAAATTGAAATCGCCTTCGGCGCGCGCCATATCAAGCGCTTTCGCACAAAGCCGTTCCGCCTCGAACCAGTGGTTGCGAGTGAGCGCTTGTGAGGCCTTCGTCATGAGGCTCTGGATGGAAGAGGTCTTGACGTTGGACATGCGAGTTTCCAGTGCAGTGTCGAGAGCGGTCGCGTGGAGGTCAGGCTGGTCGCGCGCAAACGGCCTCGCGCGCCGAGATCGGATGAATGCACGGGGCCGCGTTTAGGCCCGCGGAGCGTACGGTGAGGTTGCGATCGTAGAGAGTTCTTTCGCGAAGGAGCTGAGCATCGTCGCGAAGCGCTTCGACGTCGCTGGAAACTCATACATCAAGCAATCAGAAAGCGCGGTGCGGTCTTGCGAGATCATTGCCTCGCGCAGGGCGCGCAACTGCGCGTCGAGTGCCTGCACAGAGCCATCGAGATCGATTCCCGCGGCGACGATTCGCTCGCGAGGCACAACGCCGAGCGAGAGACCGCGTGAAACGGCGGTCTGCACGGAGCCCCACACAGCGAGCGCTTCGAGGAGCGACGTGAGGCCGTCGTTAAAACGATCGGACTGCATGAGTTTCGCCGCGTTGCGTTGGATTTCTTCGGCGTTGAGAACGGCGTCCGCCGCGTGCAACATGGTGTCGCGCAAGAGTTCCGCGGGATGCGCCGTCATCAAGCGCAATTCGCCCGCGCCGCGCGCGGTGAACTCCGGACTCGCGAGGTCTTCCTCGTTCCACGAAACGCCGTCGACATGCACGTCGACAATCATGCGGCCATTCTTCTCGACCACGGTTGCCGCCGCGCTGAGGGCGCTGGCGATGTCTTTCGCGTCGAGGGTGGTCTCGCAATCGTCGAGGTAGATGCGCATGAGAAGCCTTTGAAGGGTGGCCGTTCGGGGGAGGGGAAGGAGACTTCCGCCGGTTGCTATCGGCCGCATCGAGGGTCGGGTTGAACGAATTGTGCGGTTTAAAGGACGGCGGAAGGCCGAGCACGTCAACGCGATCATCGATGCGAGCATCGCGCGAGAAACGCGCAGAATCGCGTCTGATCCCGCCGCAGAAGGGGTGGAAAGCGAATTAGTGCGGCGCCGAAGCGCCCTCAGGGCGCGCCGATTGCGGTTGCCACATGACGGGCACCGAACGCTTGTCGTCGGGGCGCTCAAGTTCGCGCGCGCGTCCGTGGATGCCGACCGAGCTCGCGAGGACCGCATCGCAGAGGAGATGGACTTCCGCGATCGCAGGGAACTCGCGACGCAAGTCATCCACACGGCTCGACATCGCAGCGCCCGCTTGGCAGTAGAGCCGTCGGTACGCCTCGCGCACCGCGTCGATCGATTCCTGTGCAATCCCGCGTCGCGCCATCTGGATGTGGTTGTGGCCGCGAACGCGCGCGGGGAAACCCTCAGAGATCAGGTACGGCGGAACGTCGCGTGATTGTCGCGCCATGCCACCGACGAACGCACACGTTCCGATCGAAACGAAGTGGTGAAAGGCGGCCGCGCCACCGATTGTTGCCGCGTCACCAATGTGGACGTGACCAGCGAGGAGCGACGCATTGGCGATCGTGATGTCGTTCCCGAGCACGCAATCGTGCGCAATGTGCGCGCCGACCATCAAGAGGTTGCCGTTCCCAAGTCGAGTCACGCCTCCGCCAACGGCGGTTCCGCGATGAATTGAGACTTGCTCACGCACGTGATTGCGGTCGCCAATCTCGCACCACGTCTCTTCACCGCGGTACTTCCGATCCTGCGGCGTTCCACCGATCGTCGAAAACGCGGAGAAGACGTTGTCTTCCCCGATACGGCAATGGCTCTCGACGACGACATGGCTGCGAAGAATCGTGCCGCGTCCGATCGAGACCTTCGGCCCAACCACGCACCACGGCCCGATGACTACATCGTCCGCGATCACAGCGGAGGAGTCGATGACGGCAGTGGGGTGAATCGAAGGCATCGGTGCGTCGGAAGAAGAAGGTTCAGGCGGGGAGTTGAAGTGATTGGGTCACGCGGGGCGCGTTGAAGCGATCTGCGTTGACTCGATTTGCGTTTACTCGGTGTCTGGATCCACCATCATGAAACGGAGTTCCGCTTCGGCGGCGGTCTTGTCGCCGACGATCGCGCGGCACCGGAGGTGGCCCGTGCGAGCGGTCGCGCGGATGTTCTCCGCTTCGAGAACGACCTGATCGCCCGGGACGACGGGTTTGCGCAACTTCACACGGTCGATCGAAAGCAGAATCGCGATCTTTCCCGTGTGCTCAAGGACGTTCGCCAAGAGCAGGCCGCCGAGTTGCGCCATCGCTTCGACGAGAAGAACGCCGGGCATGATCGGCGTGCCTGGATAGTGCCCTTGGAAGAACGGCTCGTTGATGGTCACGTTCTTGATGCCGACGGCGCGACGTGAGCCATCGACCTCGACGACGCGGTCGACGAGGAGCATCGGATAGCGGTGGGGCATCAACTTCTGGATCGCGCGGATATCCATCGCCTTACCGTCGACGACGGTGCGGCGAAGATCGGCGGCGAGCATCTGCTCACGCACCTTCATCGCGAGTTTGCGATTGAGCCCGTGGCCTGAACGCACCGCGAGCACACGTCCTTGGATCGGTGCGCCAATCAACGAAAGATCACCGATGACGTCGAGCGTCTTGTGACGCACAGGTTCATCATCGAAGCGGTACGCATTGTCGATCGGTTGCCCGTCATCGCCGATGACGAGGATGTCGCGCGGCGTGAGGTGCTTGCAGAGGCCGGCGGCTTGGAGCGCTTCAGCCTCTTCGCGCAGGCTGTAGGTGCGCGCCGGCGCGATGTCGCGAATGTAGTCGCCCTCGGCGACGTTGTACGAGAACGTCTGATGGCGAATGCGATGGCCTTGCGTGCCGTAATCCAAGTCGTAGACGACGCGCATCCCTTCGGCTTCGAACGGCATCGCCGCGATCATGCCGTCGGGCTCTTCGATCATGATCGGTTCGCGAATCTTGAAGACCTTACGCGGCGCGTCTTGCTCGACGATGCCTGCTTCGAGCATGGGCTCTGCAAAGAGTGCTGATGATCCGTCGCCCGCGGGGAGTTCCGCGGCGTTCAACTCGATCGTCGCGTTATCGATGCGCAACCCAGCGATCGCGGAAAGGATGTGCTCAACCGTATCGATCGTGACATCGCCTGATTTGAGCGTCGTGCGGCGCGGGCGCGGCGCGACGTGCTCGACCGTCGCAGGAATGCGCACGGGCGGATTGAGATCGGTGCGGACGAAGGAAATGCCCGAGTGCGCGGGGGCCGGTTGAATCACGACCGTCGCATCGACACCGAGCATGAGGCTCTTGCCGCGTACGGTGACGGGGCGCGCGAGGGTTCGTTGACGCGGCGCCGCCTTAAGAGCGCCCGCGTTCGGAGAACTCGCTGAGGAGGTCGTCGCGAGACGACCCGCGCTGACGCTTAGCGCGCCTTCGGCGTTTCGAGCAGATGTTTCAGTTGGCGATGCCACTCGGGGAGTTTACGGATGAGTGCGACCTCTCGCAAAGCGCTGCGGAGTTCTTGCGCCGGAAAGCCGCCCCAAGTTTCGCCGTCGGGAATGTCGGTCATCAACCCGGAGCGAGCCGCGAGATTGACGCCACGACCAATCACGAGGTGATCCGCGATGCCACAACCGCCACCGATGCGGCAACCGTCACCAATTCGAGTGCTGCCAGCGACGCCTGTGAGGCCACTCATGACCACGCAGCGGCCGATCTCGACGTTGTGCCCGATCTGGCAGAGATTGTCGATCTTGGTACCCGCGCCCACGCGCGTCGCACCGAACTTGCCGCGATCGACGCAGGTGTTCGCACCGATTTCGACGTCGTCTTCCACAACCACGTTGCCGATGTGCGGAATCTTGGCAATGCCGCGACCGTCCGCGCTCGGGCGATAACCGAAGCCATCGGTGCCGATCGCGACACCCGATGCGAGAATGACGCGACTGCCGACAACGCAGCGCTCGCGAATCACGACGTTCGCATGCAGCACGCAGTGTGCACCGATCGTCGCGTGTTCGTAGATCGAAACGCCGGGAAAGAGCGTGGTGTCCGCGCCGATGCTTGCGCCGCGCGCGACGACGACGCCTGCACCAATGCGTGCACTGGGGTCAATCTTCGCCTCGGGGTGCACGCGCGCGGTTGGATCGATTCCGACCGGCGGAAGACTCTCGGTCGGCGCGAAGCGATCGAGAATCGCCATCATCGCGTGATCTGCGCTCTTGACGCGCAGGACTGGGCAGGGCGCACCTTCGGCGGGCAACTCCACATCGGCGGAAACCACAACGGCGAGCGCCTTCGTCGTCGGGACGAGCTTCGCAAACTTGCCGTTCCCAACAAACGTAAGATCGCCCGCGCGTGCGCGATCGACGGTTTCGAGGCCTGTGACAACCAACGCGCGAATCGCCGCGAGATCCGCGTCCTTCGCCGTGGCGGGCACTTCGATCGAAGCGCTGACGAGGTCTGCGAGTGCGCCGACTGTGCAACTTTCCGCTGAGAGCGCGGATGAATCAGCCACCCGAAGCCGCCTTCCAGTCTTCGTTCATAAAGGCAATCAGCGCATCGGTGACATCCGACTTGTGATTGGCAAAGATGAAACGACGCGCAGAAATCTGCTGCATGGTCTTCGCCGCGTTCGCGGGGTCCATCTCGGGGAGCGAGTCGTCAAGCAAGATGTAGTCGTAGCCCTCGCGCTCGGCGAAGCGTCGTGCGGCGTCTTTGATCGCGACGTAGGTGTCGCGCAGCGCACGCGCGCGCTCGAGTTCGATCTTCGCATTCGCGAATTGTTGTTGTGCGCGCAGTTCACCGACCGCGGCTTGCAACTTCTGGACAGCGGCGGCCTGTGCGTCGGAGCCCGGCTGGAAACTATCAAGTTCCGCTTCCAGGTCCTTCACAGCCGCTTCAGCAGCTTCGACCTGCTTTTCGAGGTCTTCCGCGAGCTTCTTGATGCGGGTCTGCACGTCGGAGTAGCGCTGGATCGAGTTGTAAGTCTTCTCGAGGTCAATCGTCGCGAGGCGCGACGGCTCAGCGGCGGGCGCGAGCGGACGAAGGACAGCGGCGCCGAGTACGAGTGCAAAGGCGGCACAAGCGACGGTTTCGACACGAAGGAAGTTCTGAAGGCGCATATTGGAAAGCTTGTATGTCAAGGAGGAATGTGAGTCGTAGGCGCAGGCACTGCGATGGCGTCAGCGCGATTTGCGCACGGTCGACGCGCGATCAGCGCGGTGTCGCGCCGGAAGAAGGAGTCGGGGTCGCGTTTGGAACGGAAGCGGCGGGTTTTGCGCTACCTGTCGCTCCACCCGGCTTCGCAGTGGTGCTTCGCTCATTGTCGAGTTGGACGACGAGCTTCTCCGTCACGTCAACCAGTTTGCCTGCGTAGAGCACGCGAAGCGAAGCGATCTGACCCTTCACCTGCGTCTCGAGTGGCGGCGCGTTTTGCCCGCGCTGCGTTGTGATTTCGATGCGCGAGTCATCAACAACGATGAGCCCGTAACCCTCGGCCTCTGCGAGTTTCTTCGCGCCTTCGCGCACCGAGCGGTAGACCGACTGCCACTTCAAACTGCGCTCGCGATCGACTTCGAGCTCCTTGAGTTGGCTCCATTGCTCGGCCTGCAGGCGCGCGAGGCGAAGCGCATCCATACGGGCTTCCTTGTCAGCTCCGGCGGCCATCGCTTCGACTTCCTTGACGCTCGCTTCGAGCGCAGACTTCTTCGCGCGACCTTCGTCCATCGCCTTCGCTTCGAGATCCTTGATGCGCACGTCCCACTCAGCGGCTTCATCGAGACCGTCGAAAAGCTTGGCGAGATCGACGACGCCGATCGCGGTTGGCGGCGGTGGCAGCACGACCGTGCGCGTCGCACTCGCGCTACCGACGAAGAATCCAAGGGCGGTGATTGCAACGCCCGTGGTGAGTGCGGCGATGGTCGAGCGTCGGTCGAAAGAAAGTGTGAACGTTGGCATAGGTGACGTCAGAGTTGCATCGCGGGAGTGAAGCCGCGCATGAAGCGATTGAAGAGTTCGTTCGTTCGTTTGCGACAGTCTGCGGGACGAAATGAAGAAGCCGCCGAAACTCCAGCGACTGGGCACGAATTGTACGGACGACAGAGCGTCTGCGCGGATTCCATCGCAATTCAGAACGGAAACCCGGGGCAGAAACTCAGAACGGAATTTCAGCCGAGAACGAGAAGACTTGCGTCTCGTCCGACTCTTGCTTCAAGAGCGGAACCGCGAAGTCAAACGCGAGCGGCGCAGGGCCGAACTGCGGGATGTACAACCGGACGCCAAGACCCACCGACACGCGGTACTGATCAAGTCCGACGTCGTCGGTGACCGTACCCGAGTCGACGAATGCCACGCCAGCGAACGAATTCTGGAAGATTGGCTGTTCGTACTGAGCGCCCGCGAAGAACATCCAAAGGCCGCCGACGGGATCGATCGGATCCGTGTCTGGATCGATGTTTGCCGTTGCTTTCGGGCTGACCGTGCGGAACTCGAAACCACGGAACGTACGACCGCCGAGGTAGAAACGCTCGTACACCGGTGCGTCGTCGCCGAAGATGTAGCCGAGGTCGGTGGAAAGCCGCAACGTCGAGCGACGACCGAGGAAGTCTTCGCTCACCGTAAAGAAGTGCGTGTAGCCGCCGCGGAAAACCGTGAACGGATCGATGTCTTCGAAACTCACGAACTGCGTCGCGGCGAACTCGAACGCGCCGCCGCGGCTCGGGCGGAACTGCCGATCGACGTCGGTGCGCTTCACGAACATGCCCGCGGAAACGTAGTTCGCGGGGCCCGCGTCGTCAGCGACTTCGACGGGCGTGTCAGGGTCAAACCCTGTGAGTTCAACCCACGTGTACGCACCGGTGACGCCAACACTCCAATAGTCGCCGAGCTTGCGCGAAATCGAAAGCGGCGTCGAGGCTCGGTTCTCGTCGTAATCCTCGTAGATGCGATAGCGGTAGAAAGGCGACACGCGCAGGGCGTAGTCGGTTTCGAAGAGGTGCGGTTCGAGGAAGTCGAGGCTGAAGCTCGACACCTCGTTGCCGGGCGCGATCGACATCGTGAACTGCTGGCCTGCGCCGCGGAATGCGCGGCCGGCGAGGAGTTCATCAAAGGTTTCCGGCGTATCAGCGATATCGAAATTGCGCTGCGAAACGCTGAATTGGCCGAAGACGCCTGAGTCGGTGCCGAGGCCGACACCAAAGTTCACGCTGCCTGTGTTGCGCTCTTTGACCTCGGTCAAGACGTCGCGGACTTCACTGCGAACGATCGCGTCGGTTGCAACGGCCTTCGCATCCGCGGCGCGCGCCTCACCTGTGGCAGCGTTCGCGGCGTTTGCGGCGTCGGCTTGCGCCTGCGCACTTGCATTCGT
>JAIXVI010000097.1 GCA_027483065.1 Planctomycetaceae bacterium | reverse complement strand
TTGCCCGAGCGAGCTGTTGCGTCGGTTTCCGTTTGAACGACTTCGATCGGCTCGGTTGTCGGGGCCTGGTCCTCCGCACCAATGACCGAGTCCGCAAGCCCCCACGGCTGCCATTCGTCATCTCCATCTTCGGTTGTACAGTCGAATGGTCCCAGCAATCCATCTGGCTTGCTGTCGCCGGACACTGACTGTGCGAAAGACGTCCCAATCGTTGAGGGATCGCAAAGCCCGATGAATTCCGTCATGTCATCATTTGGAGGAATGTCGGGCACGCTGTCGTTCAGAATGCGGTCGAGAAGCAGCGTCACAAGCGCACGGTCATCAAGATGCTCCGTGTCGACGAGGAATATGCCGAGTCGCGCGAGCCCGTAGATCACCCGCCACAAAAGCTGATGCACCTCGTCCGACGAACTCGGCGCTCCACCGATCGGCGGAAGTTCGATACCGATCTCCATCAACTGCTGACGATTGGTCGTCGATAAATCAAGTTCCATGTCGTGCGCGATAGCTGCGGCAAATCGCTCGCCGCCAGCCGCGCTCAGCTTGTCACCCGACTTCTCGCCCGAATTCTCGCGCGACTTCTCGCGCGACTTGTCTGACGACTTCGCAGCTTGGATCCGCCGCTCGATTGCCTCGTCGCGCTGTCGACGCTTTCGATCGAGAATGGCGCGGATCTCTGCCTCGCTCAATCGGGGACGATGCGCCTCCGGATCAGGCGCGCCGATCGGAACGACCATTGTCGCGCCGGCTTGGCTCCACACGATGCCAGCGCCTGAGGACGGCACAGACGTCGTGACGGTGTCCGGCGCACGCGCACTCGATGAACATGGTGCAGCGGGTTCGCGTTGCCCAGTATCGGAGCACTTGGCACTCTCGGTCGCGCCATCGAACTCGCGAGGTGACGCTTCGGACGGCGCCCGAATTGGCGATCCCCCGTTGGTCGATCTGTTTCTCGATTGGCCTTCCTCTGATGCATCAGCCTGTGATGTACCACTCATGGAATTGAGACATGCAATCACGATCCATCCC
Organism: Planctomycetaceae bacterium; assembly: GCA_027483065.1. GTDB lineage: Bacteria > Planctomycetota > Phycisphaerae > Phycisphaerales > SM1A02 > QWPT01. The sequence continues at coordinate 2,269 of JAIXVI010000097.1, read as the reverse complement.
CCTTCTGCGCTCCCATGCGCATCGTTCAGTTGAATCTCGCCACGCCTAAGGTGCATGCGACATCGCACGCGTCCGCACACGCGCTCGCACACCCCCTGCGTTCTCACACACCTTTTCGACTCGGGGAAACTACCGCGTCAATTCGCCTGCTCCCGAAAGTCTGGCAAAAAGTTTCGCGCAATTTTTCTCTCGCGCAATTTCTTCAAAAAGTCAGGCATGCTCGCGCGCTCAGTGCGGAAGCGGAGACGTGCACGAATCGCTCAGCGCCGCCGTCGATGCCGAACGCCTCACTTCACAAAGTGATTCGCCGACCACCAACGAATCTGCTCTGCCATCGGGAGCACGATCTCGTCGCCCGGTAGCAACGTCTGCCAGTTCGTGGCGAGCGCCGCCTTCTCGAGTGCTGCCACTTCGTCGAAGTCGACCCCTTCTACCGCTGCGCGATCGTTCCCACGAAGTCGCGGCCAGCTCTGATCAATCCACATCTCGCGAATGACCGTGGTCGCACGGAACCGCTGCGGATCACCACGCACCGGCTCGAGAAGTGGCTGCGCGCTCGGACGGACAAGTTGCATCACCGCGTCATCAGCAAGGAACTCCGTCGCGCGCCCGTACGACGGTTCGTCCTCGACGAACGCGACGAGTGCTTCTCGCCCATGTTGAAAACCATCGAGGAAACGCGCGGGAATGTCTCCACGCAGCGTCGCGGCGGGAAGCCCACACTCCACAAATGGCTCGAGCGTGATGCGCTCGGACGCGAGAACTCTTCGATCAAAGTCGATGCGCTCGAGACGCACGCGAAGCGAACGCCGCGCGAATTCCTCCGCATTGCGGAACGCCGCGTCATCCCACACGACGACTTGCAGTTGTCCCGAAATCGTCGGCGGTGTTCCAACGGCCACATTCGCAAATCGCCCGGTGGGCTCGATCGAGATTCCGCGCGCGCTGCATGCTCGCCGCACTGCATGCCACGCTGGCTTTGCGCGACCGGCGACATCTTGCAAGGACCACGAATGCCCAGCCCACACATCGTTCCACTGCCAAATGAGCGCGCCCATCGAGCGTGGCGCACCTGCGCGCAACCAACGCATCGCAACACTCATCGCACGCGCCTGCAGATGCTGACATTGCGCGACATATTCGCGCGCGCTCTGCGCCTCGCGGAAACGCACTGCAAGAAACGGCCTGTATTGAAACTCATCGCCGCCCCACGCTTTTTGCCGGAGCTTCAACGCGTCCACAAGATCGGCTGCCGACATCGTTTCTGGATCACGCGTCGGCGCGAGGCAATCCTCCAGAATCGTTTGCCAACACGGCGGCGACTGATGACCAAACTCGCTTGAGAAACGCGGAAGAATCGCGCGGTAGCCTTCGATCTTCGCTTCCGCATCCCATGTGTGACGATCTCCGTGGTCAGGATCGTTCGGATGAATCTCCATCGAACCTGAGTACGGACTCTCAGCCCAGTACGGAGTTCCCGCGTCGTGCGCAGCGACCGCAGCAGGCAGCGTCTCAAGCCAGTACTTCTGGCCCCACGACTGATTTGGCGCAAGCCGATCTTTCCAACCCCAACTCCACCACGCAAGGATGTCTTCGTTGCCGCCGCACCAGAGTGCCAGTGACGGATGGCGCGAAAGCCGCGCGACCTGATGCACCGCTTCGCGCTTCACAAGCGACATGAACGGTTCATCTTCTGGATACGTCGCGCACGCGAACATGAAGTCTTGCCAAACAAGAATGCCGAGTTCGTCGCATGCTTCATAGAACGCATCGGGCAGATAGTTCCCACCGCCCCACACGCGCACCATATTGAAGCCGGTGTCGCGATAGCGGCGCATCTCGTCGAACCAATCGAATTCGTGCCGCGCGCCAAGCAACGGTGGAATGAGATTCGCGCCGCGAGCAAACACAGGTTCGCCATTCAGTATGAAGCGGAATCGCCGACCGATTTCGTCGAGTGACGTATCGAGTTCGACGCGTCGCAGTGCGAAGCGCGTCGTTGCAAGCAGTTTGAATGTGCCGCGCTCATCGCGAACACCGACCATCGCGTTCCACCACGTGCCCTCGTTTGAACCGCGGTCCCACGTGGTCCATCGACGTGCTGGCGCAAGAGTCGCTTCACCATGCGCGTTGCACTCGATACGCGCTGCAGCCTGCCCATTCGAACCCTCACGCTCGCGCACCACGCAAACGAGGCGCGCACGGTCGAATTCGCCGAATGGCGTCACACACACTGTCACCGTGCCGTCATCATTCCAACGCTGTGCGA
>JAIXVI010000186.1 GCA_027483065.1 Planctomycetaceae bacterium | reverse complement strand
TCCCTACGTTGCCCATGTGGCCGGGCTGTCCGTCAAAGTCGTGTTGTCCGTGCATGGAGCCGTCAAACGATCCGCCGCCCACCGTTTCGGTGGCGCCGTGAAGGCTGCGCGTATGCCGCAGAATGCGATCCACCGTGTGGCGCAAGCCCTCTTGCACGAACTCGTAGGCTTCGATTGGGTAAGGGCCGGAACCGATGATTGCGGCGATCGGGTCGTCCGTCGTCACAACACCCTCGCTGTTGGCCTTCGCTGTTGGCGAGGTTGAGGGCGAGACGGTTGGCGGAACGGCGCTGTCGTCGAAAGCGTTGTGGTTTGGGTCCACTGCGAACTCTCCGGACGAAATCCAACCCCAACAAAACAACGGGCGGCGGGGTAAGCGGGCCTGCAGTCTAGCGGGCTCGCGCCGTTGACCAAGGAAAGTATCGGCGTTTGCGTGGAATCTCCTTCAACGCGGAGCTGGCTCAGCGAGGCGTGCTTGCGCGAGTGCGGTGCGTCGACGGTGGTGTACACGTGCCGACGACGGCCTCGCGACCGTGCATCGGTTTCGCTTTCAGAGCAGAACGCCGTGTCACGGCCGTGACTCCTTTTCTCAATGCTTCTGGCGCGCTCCCACCGGCGTCCTGCTCTTGCAGAACTCGGGATTCCGCTACCTTCCCGGCATGGATGAACGCCGCATGGAAGCGGACCCGACTGCCCGCACTCCGACCTCGGTTGAGACGCCTCCCGCGCAGGCGTCTTCCGTCGAGACGTCCTCAGCTGCGTCACCTCGCACAAGCGACACGGACGTTCGAAGCCTTCACCTTTGGCAAATTCAATCGATCCGCGATGTACTCGTCATCGGTGCCGTTGCGGGCACGATCTACGTGGGCTACGCGATGCGCACCGTCACGGTGCCGTTGTTGATTGCGCTCGCGCTCGCGTATCTCGTCGAGCCACTCGTCGCGCGCATGACATCGTGGCGCCGCATGAATCGCCCGTTGGCGGTCGGTTTCATTCTCACCGCACTCGGTGTTCTTCTCGCGATGTCGATTGCGATTGTGGTGCCGCTTGTTGCGGCGCAGACGATTTCGTTCGCGGAGAGTTTGCGCAGCGGTCGGTACGACGGCGCGGTCGAGCGCATCATTGAAGTCGTCCCGGACGACTATCGCGCTGACGTACGCACGTGGGCAAATCGTGTGATTCACCCGTCCTCGAGAGCCCAAGAGTCGACGCATGCGACGGGCGACACGACAATCGAAACGACGGAAGCTTCGCCGGAGACGCCTGTAGACACGCCAACGGCATCTGCTTCAAGCGATGCAAAGTCAAGCAATGCGGCCACGCACTCGCCCGCGCCGAATGCAAGTTCCGGCCAAGTCGCGCAAGACGAATCGGTGATCGCGCGACTTCCCGAGAGCGTGACGCAAGTGAGTCTCGACAATCCGATTGTCAGCATCCTCGGGGCTGGTGCTGGGCGGGTGTATGCGCTTTCGTTGGGACTCCTCCAACTCGGGCTTGTCGCGTTCCTCATCCCGTTCTACTTCTACTACTTCAGCGTGCACTGGCCCGCGATCGTTGGATTCTTCGGCACGTTTGTTCCCGATGAAAACCGCGGGAAAGTTGGCGAGATCGTCGCGGAGATGGATCGCGCTGTCGCAGGCTTCGTGCGTGGGCGCATCGTGATCTGCGTCATCATGGGCGTGATGTTCGCGATCGGTTGGCAAATCTGCGGAGTGCCCTACGGCATCGCACTTGGCCTCTTCACGGGCGCTCTTTCGATCGTTCCCTATCTCGGAGGTGTGGGGCTGCCGTTCGCAGTCCTGCTCCTTGTGGTCGATCAATTCGGCCTCGTCGCGGACGAGCGCATGCCGATTTGGGCGATGCTGCTTTGGCCGACAGTCGTGTTCGTGGTTGTGCAAACCATCGAGGGCTATTTGCTGACGCCGGTGATCGCAGGGAAAGCGACCAATCTCGATCCCGTCACGATCGTGGTTGCGATTCTTGCAGGTGGATCGATTGCGGGTGTGTACGGCATGCTGCTTGCGATTCCTGCGGCTGCCTGCGGAAAGATCGCTGCACGACGACTGCTGCTGCCGCGCATCCAAGATTGGGCGAGTGGCCGAGTCTCTGATCCACTTCCGATTGACGCTGAGTAACACGGGCAGTTCGCTCGTGATTTGTGAAAGATCTCACCGATGAAACTTTCGACGATTCTTGCCGGACTTCCGGTGCATCCAACGGCGCATGCGGCTTCGAGTGACCCCGACATTTGGAGTCTCTCGGAAGACTCACGACGCGTGAAGCAGGGCGCGTTGTTTTTCGCGCGCGCTGGAACGAAGTCGGACGGACGCGCGTTCATCGCCGATGCGATCCAGGCAGGCGCCGTCGCAGTCGTTGCACCACGTGGAACGGCGAAGCCTGAGTCGGCGCCAGCGAGTCTTGCGTGGATTGAAGCGGATGACGCGCCGCTCGTTGCGGCGCTCGCCGCAGAGCGCTTCTTTGGGAACCCTTCGAAATCGCTTGCGCTCGTTGGTGTGACAGGCACGAACGGAAAGACCACGATCGCGTATCTCACCCAGCAACTCTTCGCGGCGGCTGGAGTTCGTTGTGGATTGATTGGGACCGTGGAGATCGACGACGGCGAGAAGCGCGTTCCGTCGAATCTCACGACACCGCCAGCGCTCGAACTCTCAGAACTCTTCGCGCGCATGGTCGACAACGGTTGCCGTGCTACGGCGATGGAAGTCTCGAGCCACTCGCTCGATCAGCGCCGCGTGGGCGCGCTCCATTTCAAGACGGCGATTTTCACAAATCTCACCGGTGATCACCTCGACTACCACGGCACGATGGAAGAGTACGCGGCGGCGAAAGCGCGGCTTTTCGCGATGCTCGATGAAGATGGCACCGCGATTCTCAACGTCGATGACCCGTGGCATCGTCACATGCTGCCGCCGCGGGCGAAGTGTTTGCGCGTGAGTTTGCGCGATCCGTCGGCCGATGTCTTTGGCACGGTACATCGCATGGGGCTCGACGCGATGGACGTGACGTTCCGTGGCCCATGGGGCGTACTTGAACTGCGACTGCCGCTTGTTGGTTCGCACAACGCGATGAATGCGCTCGAGGCCGCTGCGGCTGCGTGGGTGAACGGCGTCGATGCGGCGCGCCTTGGTGCCGCGCTCACAACGTGTCACGCTCCGCCGGGTCGATTGCAGCCGGTCTCGATCGGTGCCGAGGGATTCAGCGTGCTTGTTGACTACGCACACTCAGACGACGCGCTTGCGAATGTGCTTCGCGCGTTGCGACCGACGGTCCCCGATGGCGGTCGGTTGCGTGTCGTCTTCGGTTGCGGCGGTGATCGTGATCGCACAAAGCGCCCGCGTATGGCGAAGGTCGCGTGCGAGGGCGCGGATCAGGTGATCGTGACGAGTGACAACCCGCGGACAGAGAACCCCAACGCGATCATCGCGGAGATTCTGACGGGTGTTCCGAGCGAAGCGCGGGCACGGGTCGAGGTCGAAGCGGATCGCGCGCGTGCGATTGAGTTCGCGGTGTCGACGGCGCGCGAGGGTGACATCATCCTGATCGCCGGCAAGGGGCACGAGGACTACCAAATCATCGGCACGGAGAAGCGGCAGTTCGACGATCGTCGTGAGGCAGAGGCGGCGCTGCGGCAGCGGTTGGGTCGGTGATATGAACGGTGCCTGGCACCGTTCGGAATGGAGGTTGTTCGTGGTTCAGGTCACTTCTCAATCAACGCGCTCGCACCCCTTCACGGTGCACAGTCCATCCTTTCAATCGCTCGTCCTCGCGACCCGCGGCGAGGTCTTGCGACGTCCCGCGAGCGAGCCGACCTCTCTCACAACCGACACCCGTGGCGAACTCGCCGGTGCCTGCTTCGTCGCGCTGCAAGGCGAAACCTTCGACGGCCATGCGTTTGTGCTCGCCGCCGCCAACGCGGGTGCCGCACTTGCAGTTGTCGAACGAACACCCGACGCAGCGACGCTTGCCGCACTTCCGACCGGATTCGGTCTTTTGCGCGTCGCGTCCACTCGTCGCGCGCTCGGGCTCATCGCCCACGCATGGCGCTCGAGCCTGCGACAACTGCGCGTCGTGGCGATCACGGGCAGCGCAGGCAAGACCACGACGCGACGACTCCTCGAGGGCATCCTCGCAGAGGCAGGCCCCACGCACGCAAGTCCGAAGAGTTTCAACAACGACATCGGTGTGCCGCTGACGTTGCTCTCGACGCCAGACGACGCGAAGTTCCTCGTCGCCGAAATCGGGATGAACCACCCTGGCGAGATTCTCCCGCTGACCGAGATGGCCGAACCCGAAGCAGCGATCGTCACGCTCGCCGGTCGCGCGCACTTGGAGGGGCTCGGTTCTGTCGAGGCAGTCGCCACGGAGAAAGCCTCGATCCTCGCAGGGGTTTCGACGCACGGCTTTGGAGTCATCAACGGCGACAACGAGCCGCTGCTCGAGGCAGTGCGCGCGCTTGCGGATGCCGATCGTGCACCGCGCATCGTCACCTTCGGCATCGGACCTGCGAGTGCATATCGCCTCGCGGGTCGCACGCAGGCGGGCGGGGAAGGTGCCGCCGTCGGGCAGGAGTTCGACGTGGTCTTCCCGCGATCGGACGACGCCGATGGCAATCCGCTTCCGCCATCCGCGCGGACGCATCGATTCAACCTCCGCATGGCTGGAGAGCACAATGCGCGCAACGCGGTTGCGGCGATTGCGGCGGCTGCGGAGATGGGAGTTTCGATCGAGTTGATTCGTCAGGGGCTTGCGAAGGTCGAAGCCTCCGACATGCGGCTTGAGAAACTTGAGATCGCAGGTCGAACGGTCTTCAACGATGCGTACAACGCGAACCCCGACGCGATGATCGCGTCGCTCGGAGCGTTCGTCGAACTCGCGCGCGAGGCATCGCGGCGCGTCATCATCCTCGGCGAAATGCGCGAACTTGGGCCCGACGCCCGTGCGCTCCACGAGGAAGTTGGCCGTCATGCGGCGCGCGCCTTGCGCGGCGAAGATGTCCTCATCGCGGTTGGTCCGCATGCGGCCGCGCTCGTCGCAGCCGCGCGCAGTGCGGGCTTCGCGGGTTCTTCGGTTTCGAGCGAACTCTTCAGCGATCCCTTTGCCGCCGAGGCCGCAGCGCTCATTCCGAGCGGCGCAGTCGTTCTCTTGAAGGGCAGCCGTGGCGCGCGGATGGAGCGATTCTTGGAGCCGCTTTCGGCGTCCTTCTCGGCATCCGCAGCGGCGGGCGTGCGCCTCGCCTAGCACTTCGCCTAGCACTTCACCTCTCGCCTCGCCACGGCACACGCCACGATCCCCGCGAATCCCTGCCGACACACCTGCTGACACACTTGCTGACACACTTGCTGACACACTTGCTGACACACTTGCTGACACACTTGCGGACTTTGAAGCCCTTCTGCTTCTCGGCCCGATGAACAACTTCCGCGAATGTTCTACATCCTGACGACGCGTTTCGAACAATGGCTTGACCAGCTCGGTCTCTATCGGGTTGTGCAGGTCTTCACACAAGTAGAGTTTCGCGCGCTCGCGGCGGCGCTCTTTTCGTTCCTGTTCGTCATCCTGTTTGCACCGCGCACCATTCGCTGGTTGCAGCGGCTGAAGGTCGGCGACAATCCCGAGTTCTACAACTCGCAGCTGAACTCCATGAACCAAGGGAAGAAGGACACGCCCACGATGGGCGGGCTCCTGATCTGCGGTTCGATCTTCGCGTCGATCGTGCTGTTCGCCGACATCACCACGCGGCACGCACAGCTCGCCATCTTGGTACTCGTGTGGATGGGCACGATCGGCGGCTTCGACGACTGGCTGAAACTGACCGCGGCGCGACGCGAGGCGGGAACGCGCGAAGGGCTCTTCGCGTGGGAAAAACTCGTCTTCCAACTCGGGTGCGGCGTCCTCGCGGCGATCTTCCTTTACCAGGCAGCCGATCCACTGCAGCACCCTGCGGCGGCGAGCCTGAATCTGCCGTTCCAAAAGACCTATCTCCCCGTCGCGTTGAATTCCCTCGCGCCCGTCGAGATGAATCCGTCGGTCATCGTCCTTGGCGGCATCGCGTTCTCGGTGATCGGCATGCTTGCGATCGCTGGAACCTCGAACGCCGTCAACATCGCCGACGGCATGGACGGCCTCGCTGCCGGCACCATGGCGATTGCGTGCGTCGTGCTGATGGTGCTTGTCTTCATTGCAGGGCGTCAGGACCTCGCGCAGTACCTCTTGGTGCCGCACGTTCCCGGCGCGCGCGAACTGACGGTCGTCACCGGCGCGATGGCCGGCTCCTGCCTTGGCTTCCTTTGGTTCAACTGCAATCCCGCACGCGTCTTCATGGGCGATACGGGCTCGCTCGCCCTCGGGGGACTGCTCGGCTACGTCGCCTTCGCGATCCGACAAGAACTCCTGCTCGCGCTCATCGCGGGGATCTTCTTCCTCGAACTCGGCAGCGTCGCCCTCCAAGTCAGTTACTTCAAACTGACGAAGGGAAAGCGGATCTTCCTCTGTTCGCCGATTCACCATCACTTCCATCTCAAGGGTTGGAGTGAGGGGCAGGTGGTCGTTCGCTTCTGGATCATCACCGCGATCCTCGGCGCCATCGCGCTCGCGTCGATCAAGCTTCGTTGACCAAACCTTTCTGATCGAGCGTTGTTGACCAAACGTGATCGATCGCGCGATCGATCTGCGATCCACCGCCGTGCGCATTCGCGCTTCCGCGTCGGGAAGTCCTCGCGTACCCTCCGCATATGTTCGGGAAGTTGGCTTGGAAGCGCGACACGCGTGGCAACGCGGGTGGCAACGTCGGAGGTCGAAGCGCTGGACGCTTCGATCGACGTCTCGTGCTACTCGCCTGTGTCGGCCTCGTCGCATTTGCGGCGCTCGCGCTGCAACTCTTCCGACTCAGTGTCGTTGAGCACACTACGCACGTCGCGAACGTTGAGAAACACTTGGTGAATCGTCGATTGCTGCCTGCATCGCGCGGTCGAATTCTCGATCGACGCGGTGAAGTGCTTGCGACCGATCGTGCGAGTTGGGATGTCCTTCTCGAATACGACGCCATCGCAGGCCGTTGGGCGACGTCGCAGGCCACGCGCGAACTACAACGCGAATTGGGGCGCGCGGCGTGGCTTGAACTCTCGAGCGCCGAGCGCGTCGCGCGCATTCTCGAGCGTGAAGCGAAGTTCGACGCGCAACTCGAGCAAGTGCTCGATCGGATCGCCGAAGCAGGGCGGTTCGATCGCACCGAAGTCGATCGTAGACTCGACGAAATCTTGCGGCGCACGGCGCGAGAGTCGCGTTCACGCAAAGAAGCATTGATTGCGCGCGAACTCGCACTCTACGGCGAAGACGCGCGGCTTTCGGATATCGATCGCGAACGCGTGAGTGCGCAACTCGACGCGCACGTGATTCTCGCGGACGTTCCCGAGGAAGTTGCGTTCTACTTCCAACGGCTCGCCGAGGAGTTGCCTGGAACCGTCGTCGTTGAACCTTCGACGAAACGCTGGCGGCCGTGGGAGCAAGTTTCGTACGAAGTCGCGCGCGAAACGTTCCCTTCACCGATTCGTTCGAGCAAACCCGTGAAAGTTGTGGTCGATGGCGTCGCCGATCACTTGGTGGGCTCGACGCGCACGCAGGTGTTCCCCGACGATCTCAAGCGTCGTCCGATGATCGACGCGGCCTCCGGCGCGATTGCAGATCTCGGCGGCTATCGCGCGGATCGCGACGTTGTCGGTGCGAGCGGGATGGAGCGACGCTTCGAAGACACGTTGCGCGGCATTCGTGGCGTCGTCGAGCGCGACCTTGAAGATGGCGATGAATCGCGCGTCGCGCCGTTGGATGGCCGCGATGTCCAACTGACGATCGATGTTCGACTCAACGCGCGGTTGCAAGCGCTCTTCGAACCCGAAACGCGTTTGGCGCAAATCCAGCAGTATCAGCGTGGATTCGACCCCGAAGGCAATCCGCGTGGCGGGCCACTTCCGGTTGGATGGAATCTCGACGGCGCGATTGTGGTGCTCGAAATCGAAACGGGCGAAGTGCTCGCGGCGGCGAGTTCGCCAACGCTCGCAGAAGGCGCCGCGATGTCGGAAGAAGAACGCGCGCGCGAACATCCTGAGATCTTTCGACCGACCGCCGCGTCGTATCCGCCCGGATCGATTCTCAAGCCGCTTGTTCTCTGTGCAGCGGCTGCGGAGGGCGTTGCGCGCCCTGATGAACGGATCGAATGCAAGGGACACTTCTTTCCCGATCAACCAGACGCGGTGCGCTGTTGGATCTACCGCCGCGCCGAAGGAAAGACGGCCACGCATGGGCCGCTCGATGCGTCGGAAGCGCTCGCACGAAGTTGCAACATCTATTTCTATGAACTCGCGCGCCGGCTCGGCCCCGAGCGACTGGTGACGTGGCTTGCGAAGTTTGGTTTGGGCGAGGAGATTTCGCCTGACCTCGCGCAACAAGAAGATGGTTCGTTGCCCGACACCGAAGATTTCGTGTCGTATCGCGAGAAGCGTGATCGCGTGAGTCCGGTGCTCCTTGGGATTGGGCAAGGTCCGCTCACGTGGACGCCGCTCCAGGCTGCGCAAGCGTTTGCGACGATCGCGCGCGGTGGTGTGGCGATTCCGCCACGGTTCGTGCGGACGGCCGATGCGCCGTTGCGCGAAGACCTTGGCATTCCGCGTGGCGCGATTGATGCGTCGTTGCGCGGGCTTCGTGCGAGTGTGCGTGAGAACTACGGCACAGGCCACCACATCACGCTTGAAGGTGGCGACCGCGAGGAACTCTTCGCGATCGACGGCCTTGAGATTTGGGGAAAGACGGGCACGGCAACCGCGCCGAAACTCAAGGTTGGCGACGCGATGGTGCAGACCGATCACGCGTGGTTTGTTGGGCTCGTTGGCGAGGCGGGAAGCGCGCCCCGGTACGCGATTGCAGTGGTCCTCGACCACGGCGGATCGGGCGGGAAAGTCGCAGGGCCGATGGCGGCCGCGGCAATGCGGGCACTCGCCGCTGAAGGCTATCTCGGCGAAGCTGCCATGCGAAGCGCGGGGGGGCTCCGCGAATGATCGGTGCGCGCAACGGCTATACACCTCGAGCGCTGTTTGCGGGCACCGAAGCTCGCTCGCGGTTGCGCATCCAGTGGACGACGCCCGCATGGCTCTCCGTCGCCGGCGCGTTGCTGCTTTCGTTCGTCGGCATTGCCTCGATTTCGTTGACGCGGCCGGAACTCGCAACGCGGCAAGGCGCGTTTCTCTTGATCGGAATCGCGTGCGCATTGCTCGTCACGTTTGCGTCACCACGCACGTTGCGCATCTCCTGTTGGCTGATTCTCGCCGTCGCGCTTGCGCTCCTTGTCTTCGTGTTGCTGCCGTTTGTTCCGCGTTCGATCGTGACGCCGCGCAACGGCGCGCGCGCGTGGATCAATCTCGGCGCCGCCGATTTTCAACCCTCGGAACTCGCGAAGATCGCGTTCATCCTCTGCCTCGCGCAGTGGCTTGCGATGCGCGGCAGCCCGCGATCGTTGCGCGCATTGGTTGTGCCACTCGCGTTGTTCGCAGTGCCCGTCGCACTCATCGTGCTCGAGCCCGATCTCGGTTCTGCGCTCCTCTTCCTACCGACACTCGTCGCCATGCTGATTGCGGCGGGTACGAAGAAGCGCTTCGTCGCGACGGCACTTGTCGCCGGCGCGATCGCCGCGCCGATTGGGTACTTCGCAGTGTTGAAGCCTTACCAACGCGCGCGCATCGATGCGATCGTGGCGCAGGTCAAAGGCGACACGCGGTATGAGCGCGATATTGGCTTTCAGGGCTGGCGAGCGATGCGACTCGTCGGTGCCGGCGGCGTCTTTGGAAACGATCGCGAGCACGCGCAGGCACTCGTTCGATTCAACGCACTTCCTGAAGAGCACAACGACATGGTCTTTGCGGTGGTGTCGTGTCGATTCGGGCTGATTGGCGGGCTCACCACACTCCTCGCATCCGCAGCGGTCGCGATCGGTGCACTTGGCGTCGCGTGGGTCGTCCGCGATGGATTCTCGAAACTCGTCGCGGTCGGAATTGGCGCGCTGCTCTTCGCGCAAATGGTTGTCAACATCGGCATGACGATCGGCCTTCTCCCGATTACGGGGATCACGTTACCCTTCGTGAGTTACGGAGGCAGTAGCCTCGTCGCGTGCTGGACGCTTGTTGGTCTCCTCGTGGGGATTGGTGTTCGGCCGCCCACGGGTGGTGAGAAGAGCGCGTTTGACGCGTGATCGACGAAAGAATGCATGCCTGACCCGAAGTCTCGATCAAAGTCCGTCCCTGATGCTGCGCGCGAAGCAGAACTCGCTGCGTGGCTGTCGTTTGAACCTGAGCCTGAGCCGATTCCATGCGATGCGGAGGCGCGCGAGATGCTCGCTCGCCTTGGGATCGAAGTGACGCCGGAAGAAGAAGCGCTGCTCGCGCGCTATCTCGGCATGCTCTTTGTGACGAACGAGCGATTCAACCTCACGCGCATCGATCGCGAGAGTGCTTGGAAGCGGCATGTCGTCGACAGCCTCACGCTGCTTGCACCACTCGAGTCGCTCGCGGAGGTCGCGCGAGGAATCGATGTTGGTTCAGGCGGAGGGCTTCCCGCGATTCCGCTCGCGATCACGCGGCGCGATATCTCGTGGACACTCATCGAATCCACAGGGAAGAAGGCGCGGTTTCTTGAAGCCGTCGCGCGCAGGCTTGGGCTTTCGAACGTGAAAGTGGTGCAGTCGCGCGCGGAAACCGCTGCGCGAAGCACATTGCGCGAGTCGTTCGATGTCGCAACATCGCGCGCAGTCGGTGCGCTCAGCGACCTCGCGGTCTGGTCGATTCCATTCCTACGGATTGGCGGCGTGATGCTCGCGATCAAGGGCGAACGTGCCGCGGAAGAAATCGCGGCTGCAAAGCAACCGCTCTACGAATTGCACGCGCACGTCATTGGTGAAATCCGAGGTGAGACCAACACGATCGTTGCGATTGAAAAGCAACGAAAGACGCCCGCGAAGTTTCCGTGAACAGTTCTGCAGTGAGGAGTAAGCCTGCGGGCTCGAAGCTGCTCATGCGGCTGCTGCGCGCGTCTCACTCGTCGACGTTCACGCGATCGAGCACGTACGTTCCGCCGCGGAATCCGAGTTGCGCTGGCAGATCTGTGAACACCAGGTATCGCGAGCCTTCCGAGTCCGAACCGCGCTCAACGAGTTCGATCGTTGCTCGCTGACCGTTTGACAGGCGCAATGTCACCGACCGTTGGCGCGCGTCGTCTGTGGAGGAGTGGAGGACTTCGCAATGGCCGATCGAAGCAGCCGAATGCATGGAATCACTGCTCCGCAGTGGTCGCGAGGAAGCGGGTTTGAATGTGAGCGCAGCCCGAAGCTCTAGGCCATGCGGGTCGAGTGAACACTCGAGTCGGCCGCCGAGTCCGATCGTCCACGAAAGATGAACCGAACACGGGCGAACCGAGCTTGGACGACGCGACGGAATGCTTCCATCGACGAGCGACGGCGAAGGGCACGACGTGGGGCACGACGTGGGGAACGACGTGGGGCTCACGCGCGCAGTCGATCCGGTCGTCGTTCCGCGCGAGGCGAGGAGTAGTTCGGCTGGGGTCATCGCAAACCTCCCAAGACTTTCGACAGCACTTTGGTGGCGCGCTCGATGCCCTTGCCAGACTTCGAGATCGCATTCGCGAGTCCGTCGAACATCACGCAGAGTTCGAGCAGTTCATCAATGCGTTGGTCATGCTGCTTCGCGCGATCAGATCGTCGTGCGTTTCGATCGGCAACTCGGCACGTTCCGAGTTCTTCGATCAACGGATCGAACTCGCGACGCTTGCGTGCGCGCAGGATCGTGTAGAAGAGCTTCCAAACGTCTTGTTCCGCTTGGTGATACTCGCGACGCTCCGACTTCTCACCAGCCTTCGCGCGCGGCTTGACTCGCTGCACGAGGCCCCATTCAACAAGCTGCTTGAGCGTCATCGAAACGTTGCCGCGAGAAATCGCGAGACGCTCCATGATGTCTTCCGCGGCGAGCGGCTCGCCTGCGATGAAGAGAAGCGCATGCACTTCAGCCATCGAACGCTGCACGCCCCAGCGCGTTCCCATCTCGCCCCAGAACGCGATAAAGCGATCTTGTGCTGCCGTGAGTTCATCGACGGACGGTGCACTCGCACTGCTTGCAGCCGCCGTTTGGCTTGATCGAAGAGGTGTTGGTGATGCGCTTGACGCCACGAAGCGAATGTAGCAGTCGATGCTCGCTGAGGCAATCGAAGTTTCAGAAAGTCTTGAAAGTACAAGAAGGCGATGCGGGAGCGTCCGGCAACTCGCGATCAGCTGATGCGGGACGGCGCTCGGTGCACGCTGCGGTTGATGTGCGGGCGAAAAAGAAACTCGGGCGACCCGAAGATCGCCCGAGAGGCTTGTGTGCTGTTGTCAGACGTCAGTTGAACGCCGGGGTCTCTGGACTTTCCGGAGTGACCACGCGCATGCCGACCGCAGTCGCAGATGGCACCGAGGTCACGCCGTTCGTCGCGCGAACCACAACCTGGTAGTCGTACTCCACGCCGCCGAGGACGTCAGAGTCGAAGTACCGCGTGTTGGTCTGGGTACGGATGGTGCGGAACGGATCCTTCGTACCCGTCTGACGACGCTGGATCTGGTAGGTGATCGTGCTCGTTGCGTTCGCAGGCGCGGTCCATTCAACGGCGATGTAGCCAGCGAACGTGGTCGACGCCGTCAAGCCAGTTGCTGGCGGAACGACCAGCATGCCAACGTTCGGCAGGCCGCGCTGCGATGAAAGAGCAACAGTCGGGGTGGCCACAATGCCCGTTGGCGCCGAATTCCACAGGCCAGTGATGGCATAGTCGTAGACCTGACCAGGGACGATACGCGTCAACGCATTGGGGTTCGAGGTCGAGTCTTCGAAGGTGAGGATCGACGCAGCGAGCGGTGTGGTCGTGAGGTCCACCCACGCGTTCGCCGAATAGTCGCCGGAGCGCTTACGGAAGACCTTGAAACCATCCACCAGCCAATCCGTCGGCGAATTCCAGTTGATGACAACCTTGTCTGCGAACTCAGCGTCGCTCGCAGAGACAATCGCGGGCGCCGAAAGCTTGCAGCCAGAGATTGCCCGGCTGTAGCCGCTCAAGCCAAACGAGGCGTTAAACGAGCGGATTCGGTACTGATACATCACCTGGGAAATCGCCGAGGCATCGTCGTAGTAGTTGTTGCCGACGAGGACGGTCGCGAGCGGATAGAACGGAGCAGTTGGGTCGGTGGTAATGACGCGGCGTTCCACGTACGACTGGATCGCACCAGGAGCGGTTGCGAACGTGAGCAACACGCGGTCTGGAAGCGGAGTCGTCGGGGGCGTGGTGAGCGTCGCCGCAACCGCTGGAATCGCCGTGGAATTCCACGTCGAGGTTTGACCGGTCGCGCTCATCGTCGGTGGGCCGAATGCGACAGAACCGACGTCGTAAAGCAGGGTTGAGAGCGTCGTGCCGTTCACGCCTGCGATCGCGTACTGATACGAGAGGCCCGCGGTGAGAGGCTCGTTCGCAGGAAGCGCCGCACCAAAGTCGTTGAAGAAGCGCTGGGTTGGGACTCCAGGCACGGGGTTGACGGCATTCGCCTGCGTCGTGACCGTGATCCAGGGCTGTTGACCCATCGGGATCGCGTAGACGCGCTTGCGGAAGATGCGGTAGCTCGTCGGCTGCGTGGTCGGAACGGTCCAGCGGAGCTGGATACCCAAGCTCGACTGTCCAGCAGGTGGAGGTACCGTCGGATTGACGAGCGTCGTGTCGTTGTCGCTCGCGGTGAACGCGGTCGGCGCGGGGGTTTGAGCATGCGCGGAGCGCTCAAACCCGGGGCTGACGAAGCCCAACGCCACGAGCGCGGCAACGAGAAGAGAACCGATGGGGAGCTTCGAAAGAATCATGCGTATCTCTACTGTCGGAGGGAAGCCATCCGGCGGATTGGAATCTTGAAATCACACGTTCAGGTGGTGAGCAACTCAGACATCGCGGGCGATCGGAGATTGCTCATCAGAGAACTGTTCGAAGGCGTTCCTGAAGATGTCCTCGAAGATGTCCTCGAAGGTGTACTTGAGGGCGTCCGCGAGGGAGCCAGCGAACAGTTGCACTCGGGGTATCACGGAAGCGGATTGAACGGCTGGTTGTAGCGAACCTCGATCAGGTCGTGCCACACTTGGTGGCGTCCGACGGCACCGAGTCCGACGGTCCAGACGCGCGCCTCGATCTCGTTGGTTCCCGACTTGATGTACGGGCTGTAGTTCCCGAGATCAGGCAGGTCGAAGCCGTAGAGGTTCGGCACCGGGTTGATGAAGTCGACACCGAGCATCTCGTAGCGGCCGGTGTCGAAATTCTTCACGAAGAGGCCCATGAGCACGAAGTTGCGGGTCGCGCGAGAAACCGCGCTCACGCCGATGTTCTCAACTTCTTCCGTGGGCGAGAGCAGATCGACCTCGACGGTCGCTTGCACGTCCGTGGTGAGACCAGTCGTGAGATAGGTCAACCCAGCGACCGTTTGACCAGCGTCGCGGCGCTGCGCGACGAGACGCAGGTAGTTCTGATCAAGCGCGCGAATCTGGAAGTTGTTCCACGCGTAGCCGATCAACTGGCCACCGGTGTGCACGATCATGTTCGTCTGGTTGCCGTCCCAGAAATCGGTGGTCAGGATCGCTGGACCCAAGGCAGCAAGGTTCGGGTAACTACCGATCTGTCCGGCGGGCACCGGGCATTGATCGAAGTTATTGCCGAAGCGCATGAGGTTACGCACCTGCGCAGGCGCGAGTGGGAGACCGTAGAACTGCTTCGCTGCGCCCTGAATGTTCGCGGCGACTGCAGCGATCATCGCGGCGGCAGCGGAGGTGCCACCGAAGTTCTGCGTGTACTCGCGAAGTCGGTTGACCTGGAGGTTGCCCGGGCCGTTCGACGGCGGAGCCCCGTTCGTGCCGATCCAGAGACGAACTTCTGCGTCTGGAGCAACGCTGATGTTCGGGAACACCGACGAACCAGTCGTCATCACGTCGCGACCCCAGCCCATGACGTGGACGATTTGGTCGGCGGTCTGAGGATCTTCGGCGGTGAAGTTCGACGACAGTACACGCGCTGGTTCAATCACAACGCTGTTGAGATTTGCTTCGCAACCGATGAGCGCATCGATCTCTGCAAGGCGAGCGCCGCCCGCGAGCGTGCCCTCGACGAGGTTGCCCGGCGTGCATGCGCCGACGATGGTGACGTCGGGTGCGATACCCGTGCCTTCGATTTCGCCGCCGCTGTTGCCAGCGGAGAGAACCGGCATGATGCCGAGGCCAGTCGCGAGCGCGAGGATCTGCGCGAACGCAGCATCTGCGGTCAGCGGCTGGAACTGTTGAACCGAGGGAGCGCCAGCAGCGAGACCCCATGGCAAGCAGATGATGTCGCCGCCGTCGAGTTCTTCAAGTGCCTTGAGCACTGCGGTCTGACCGCGGTAACCCTCTTCCACACTCACGGAGGGGTAGAAGTAGGTCTGCGCGCCGTGCGCCATACCCGTGATGCCGAATCCGTTGTCCGCAGCAGCAATCACGCCGAGCACGTTGGTGCCGTGCGACACATTGAGCGTGACGTCGTTCGCGAGGATCTGCGTCGGGCCTTCCTCAATGATGACCTGTGGGGTCGTGAGGAGCGGGCCAGCCCATGGCTGAGCCGCGTCGGACGCTGGGCCAGAAAGGATGAACTCCTCGTGGCCGATGAACGCAGCGGTATCAACAACCGCGATGTTCACGCCGTTGCCGTTCACGAACGGATTCGCGCCCGGGACGCCGCCCTGGTAGTTCTCCCACATGAAGTTCTGGAAGAGGTTCAGGTCTTCGAGACCGAATCCGTTTCCGGTGTAGCCGAGCATGCCGTTGAAGTTCGACACGAGGCTTGCACCTGCCCAAACCTTGCCGGGGACGCCAGCGACCGGGACGAGGTTCGCCGCGCGGTTGCGCGACTGGCGGTAGAACTGGAAGCCCTGAACGCCCGCTTGGGTGACTTGCGGAGTGAAGTCTGGCGTTGGAGCGTCTTGTGGCGTTGTAAGCGCGGTGCAGCTTGCGAACGAGCCGGATGCGGCTGTCGTCGCGCAGGTGAGATCCCACGTGTCGTAGCAGCAGCCCGGGTCGAAGCTGCACACATCGTTGCAGCAGACTGGTTGGTTGCAGCCCTTGCCGCCGTGCGGAACGAAGCACTCGCCCGCCTGCAGGCTGTCGTAAAGCTCGAAGAAGATCGGATTGATGTTGCCGAGGCCCGTCGCGCTGAAGAAGCACGCGTCGTACGGTCGAGGCGTGGCCGGCGGCGGAGGATTGCCGTTCGCGCAGATCAGATTGGCAATGCCTGCGCAGATGTAATCCCAACCCGATTGCACGTCTTCGTTGCAGGTCGGATCAATTTCAGAGACCTGCGCGCAGCAAGTAACGTCTTGGCAACCGTAGAGCGCGTCCTCGCCGCCCGGGTCGGGATTGCAGTCCTGGCGCGGCACCGGGGTGCCGCCCGGTTGCTGGCTCGGATTGGAGGAGCACTGCGGACTCGGCACGTTGCAGAACTGATTGCTTTCAGGATCGCCGCATTGCTGCGACGACTGGCGTCGAACGATGGAGACGTACTCAACGACTTCGAGCTCGTTCATCGCGCGAGCAGCGGCAAAGAAATTCGACTCGCTGACACCTTCGACGATGATCATCGAGGCAAGGTCGGCGGACTCGAAGCCAGAGTGTTGTCGTGCGCGCTCGCGCAGCGCTTCGATGCGCTCTGCCGGAAGGTTGATCCACTGACGAACCGTTCCACCGAACGCTGCGATCGTGTTGATCGCATCTTCGACGTCTTCACCTGAGGTGCTCACCAGCGCGTGCGCTGAAGTCGGAGCGAAGCCATTGATCGAGAGCGCGGAGTTCGCGCGAACGCGCGCGCTGTCGCGGAACTTGACGACAAAGGTGCCTGGAAGATCAAGCACTTCCGGCGTGATGCGACTTCCACGCAAGAACGACGGCGTCACTGCATCAACGGGGTCACGCTTGACGCGCGCCTTGCCAGCGGTGAGCGGGTTCGTTGCAGTTGCGAGTGCATCTCGTTCATTTGCAGTCAGCAACGCGGCGTTCGCGGACGAGATCGCCGCAGAGAAAAACGAGCCAGCGACGATGGTCGCGAGTGCTACGTTCAGCAACTGCTTCGGGCCAAAGCGAAACCCGAGGCAAAGGGTCGACTGATTGATAGAGCGTGTGCTCGCGCAAGGAACGTCGGAGGGGAAACTCTGTGACATGTTCGAGTGCAACCTGTCGGGGTGGTCCCTTGCACGAAGACGAGCGAGCGCAAGTCGTCGAGCTGAAGGGCTTTTGGAACCGTGTTGAACAAACGTGAAGCCCAACACCGAGCGATGGTGGGCGGCGTACAGCAACGCTCCGTCGGGGACGACGAGGCGAGAGGGCAATATAACAACCTACGCACCCGGCGGTGTGGGTAAAGATTCGACCGCGCAATTCCTGAGAAGGGTTGGGAATGGACAGTCGGATCTGGGGGTGACTTGCGAGTGTCGACCCGCGGTCTCTCGCGGGGGAGATAGGCGGACGATTGAGCATGCAGCCGCGTCGGCGCGTGGGTGTGGATTTTGGGGTCGAGCCGAGAGATTTGAGATGCGTGGACTGCGGGAGTCCGCCGCACGCTCCAACGTCGACAACCGCCGCTTCGTGGGACGACTTCGGCTTCGTGGGACGACTTCGGCTTCGTGGGACGACTTCGGCTTCGTG
This sequence comes from Planctomycetaceae bacterium, assembly GCA_027483065.1. Classification (GTDB taxonomy): domain Bacteria; phylum Planctomycetota; class Phycisphaerae; order Phycisphaerales; family SM1A02; genus QWPT01. The sequence continues at coordinate 7,734 of JAIXVI010000186.1, read as the reverse complement.
GGACGACTTCCGCTTCGCGGGATGTCGGATCACTCGATGCTCACCGACGGAATCGCCCGTCAAACTCAGAGCGTTCGCCCGATATCGCGTCGGTAGAACGCGCCGTCGAAGTGGATCTTTGCGGCTGCTTCCGACGCGAGGGCGCTCGCGCGCTCGACGGTCTCGGCGAGTGCCGTAACGCCGAGCACACGGCCACCGTTGGTGACGATCTGTCCGTTCTTCCGCGTGGTTCCCGCGTGGAAAATGATGATCTCTTCGCCGGGTGCATGCTCGGTGGCGCGAGCCTCGTCGAGGCCGGTGATTTCGAGGCCCTTTGGATAACTGCCCGGATAACCCTTCGAGCAAACGACGACACAGCACGCGGCTCGGCGATCGAAGGAGAGTTCGACCTCCGAGAGTTGTCCGGTCGCGGTCGCCCAACAGAGTTCGACGAGATCACCCTTGAGTCGCGCCATGATCGGCTGCGTTTCAGGGTCACCAAAGCGCGTGTTGAACTCAAGGACCTTCGGGCCCGCAGGTGTCACCATCAGGCCTGCGTAGAGGACGCCGCGGAACGGGATATCCATGCGCTTGAGCGCATCGACCGTCGGGACGAGCACATCGCGTTGCACAATGCGAAGGAGATCGTCGGTTGCCTTTGGCGTCGGGCTGAAGGCGCCCATACCGCCAGTATTCGGTCCAGTATCGCCCTCACCGACGCGCTTGTGATCTTGCGCCGGGTCGAGGATCCAGAACGACTGCCCGTCGCACAACGCGAGAACCGAAACTTCCGGCCCATCGAGCAACTCTTCGATCAAAATCGTCGCACCCGCGTCGCCAAAGACTTTGCGCACGAGGCAATCTTCCACCGCTCGTTTCGCTTCCGCGATGGTCTTACAAACAACAACGCCCTTGCCCGCGCAGAGTCCGGTTGCCTTCACCACGCAACCATCGACGCGCGTCTCGACGTACGCGAGGGCTTGCTCGGCATCGGTAAACACGCGCCCATCGGCGGCGGGCACGCTCGCCGCGCGCATCACTTGCTTCGCGAACGCCTTGTCCCATTCGAGTTGTGCGCCCGCCTTGGATGGTCCGAACACCACACGTTTCGGGTGATCGGCGAGTTTCGTCGCGTAATCCGCCGCGAGCGGTGCCTCTGGGCCGATCACGACAAGCGAAATGTTCTCCCGCTCGCACCAACGCACCAACCGAAACATGTCGTTGATCGGTTCAGGGCACACGCGACCGATTTCGGTGAGGCCCGCGTTGGCGTCGGCCTCGACCCAAAGCGTGCCGAGTCGCTTGCTCTTCTTGAGTCGCCAAGCGAGCGCATGCTCGCGGCCGCCCGTTCCGAGGAGGAGCACATTGACGGTGTCGGGGCAGCGAAGTCGGGTTTGGGAACGGCTCATGAATGAAGATCAGCGGAATCAGGTTCGGCGGAACCAGGTTGGTCGGCCGGGCGGGAACTGTAACGGGCTTTCCTGCTAGATTGCGCCGCTCGGAGCTGCATTACCTCCGGATTGGTGGACGCGTCGTCTGACGAGGCTCTTCAACCGTGCGATGACCTCACGCTTGGGGCCCGACAGTCTCAGCGGCGCGTCCCTGGTCTCGACTATTCCGCCGCCACATTCCGTTTTCCGAACTTGGATCTTCATCCATGCAAGCCTCTCGCACCATGCTTCGACGAATTCCTCGCCTCCTCGGTGGCCTCGCTGCCGCAACCGTTCTCGCAACAACGCTCAGTGCGTCGTTCGACTCGTCCGCGCTCGCACGCGACGACCAGTCGGACATGTTGAAGAAGTTGAACGCCCCATGGGCGTTGGTGAGCGAGCCATCCAAGAGCGCAACCAAGCTCTTCACGGCGTATCTCGACATGACGAAACCGCCCGTCGAGTTCGGCCCAGAGTTCAATCAGAACGCGATCTGGCCTGGCATGGACGGTTTCGAGGCGGTTGCGAAGTGGGCCGAGGCGAACTCCGGCATGGGCAAGGCGCTGCTCGAAGTGCAGAACTGCCAAGTCCTCGGCGTGCCTTACGGCACCGACGGCGTCGACAAGAAGTTCGTCGAGCGCAGACTCATCGCCGACGTGACGCTCGACGAGGGCGTTGTCAAGGCGGAGTTCCCGTACCTCAAGGCGCTCGACGCGATCAGCACCTACGTCGCAGCGGATATCTATCGCCTCTGCGCGGCGGAAAAGTACGAAGATGCCTTCGCGCTTGCGATCGCGCACGCGAAACTCCTTCGTCAAGCCGCTGAGGCGACCATGTACGAAGAGAAGGCCGCGTCGATGTTGATGTTGTGCGACGCGCTGTCGCTGCACCGCGATGTCATGTGGACGTACCGCGAGAAGATTCCAGCGACGCTCTTCCAGAAGATCGCGCTGCGCGAGTACCCGTTCATCAAGCCGCAAGACAACGAGCGCCTCAAGCGACTCGCGATGCCAGAAGGCGATCTCATCATCGGTGAGGCGATTCTCGAGAGCGTCTTCGATTCGGCTGGTCAACCAGACAATGACAAGTTCGCGAAGGTGTTCGCCGCGCTTCAATCGGAAAGCGAGCCGTTGACTTCGTTCGGTGCGTCGAAGCGCTGGGTGAAGATCGCTGGCGTGCACGGCAGCCTCGAAGCAAGCACGAAGAAACTCAACGACATCTACGACGATTGGTGGCGTCGTTGGCGCATGCGTCCGTTCGACACGATGATGTCGTTGCCGACGGAGTATTCGCGCGCGAATCCCGTGAAGTACGCGGCCGTGTTGCTTGTCGCAAGCGACATCGATGCGCTCTTCGAGTTGCGTCGCCGCCTCACGACGGAGCTCTGCGGGACCGTGATTTCCGCGGGCCTTTGCGGCTACCGCGCGCAATACAACACGTGGCCTGACAAGATCGAAATGGCGTACGCGCAGTTCATGCCCAAGCGCTTCAACTTCGACGCGTACGACAAGGAGTACGGTTCGTTGGTGTACGACTACCTCGGCAGCTCGAAGCGCGGCGTGGAGACCGAAGATGGTCGCGTCGAAGCCACCGGTTGCGTGCTCTACGCGCGCAACGGCGATGGCGAATCGAACAAGGCGGCGCGACACGCTCCGGGTGGCAAGTCGGACGACTTTGTCCTGTGGCCTGCGCTCCGTGCGATCGCGCGTGGTGAGTGATGGACGCGACATCCGCGGATCGACTTTGTGCGAAGGTCGCACGCGTCGATCGGAATTGCGCAGCGCGGCCGATGCAATCGAAGTGAGATGTTCTGCGGGCGATCCGTCGCCCAACTTGGAGTTGAGATGAGTGATTCAAACGGCGTCGAGAAACTGGTTGTGATTGGTTCGGGACCCGCGGGTTGGACCGCGTGCATCTACGGCGCGCGCGCAAACCTCGCGCCGCGTGCCGTGATCGGCGTTCCTGCTGCGAACCCGGCGCCCGTCCTTCCAGGTGGTCAGTTGATGCTGACGACCGAAGTCGAGAACTACCCAGGGTTCCCGCACGGTGTTTCGGGCCCTGAAATGATGGCGCTCTTTCAACAGCAGGCCGAACGCTTCGGGACGCGCATCACGAACGCCGACATCGTCCGCTGCGATTTTTCGCAGAAGCCATTCGTCCTTGAGACGAGCGAAGGTGAGACGATTCGCGCGCACGCGGTGATCATCGCGACGGGCGCGACCGCGAATTGGATCGGCTTGCCCAACGAATTGCGCCTCGCGATGAATGGTGGCGGCGTGAGCGCGTGCGCCGTCTGTGATGGCGCGCTGCCGGTCTATCGCGATCAGCCGCTCGCTGTCGTCGGTGGTGGCGATACCGCAATGGAAGAAGCGAGTTACCTCACGAAGTTCGCGTCGAAGGTGTACGTCATTCACCGCCGCGACTCGTTCCGCGCGTCGAAGGCCATGCAGGCGCGGATTCTCGACAATCCAAAGGCCGAAGCGGTCTGGAACTCCGTCGTCGTCGACGTTGTTGGTCAAGACTTCATCGAGGGTGTCGTCCTTGAGAACGTCGTGACCAAGGAGCGACGCACGCTCGCCGTGAAGGGTCTCTTCATCGCGATCGGTCACTCGCCTGCGACGAAGTTCCTCGCGGGTACGGGTATCGAGTTCGACGACAAGGGCTACGTCATGCTTCGCACGCGATCGAGCCGTACGAACATCGACGGCGTGTTTGCCGCAGGCGACGTCGCTGACGCGAACTACCGTCAGGCGATTACGGCGAGCGGCATGGGTTGCCAAGCAGCGATCGATGCCGAGCGCTGGCTCGCAGAACACGGCGTGCACTGAGTTTGAGCGGTCGCCGCGTTGTCGTCGCGGTCGCCGCTGCGGCGGCTCCCTCTGGCGTGATCCGCGCAAGAGCGAGCGAAAGCGAAGCGAGTCGCGAGCGCTCCCTAGTGCGAAGCAGGTTGCGAGCGCTCAATCTCGTCCCGAGCTCACGGCACTCCGGGCAATCGTCCTGCTTCTGCGCGCGTGCCATCCTTTGCAAGTGGCTCGTACCACGCGCGCAACATCGCGCGAAGTCGCGCGGTCACTTCAGGGTGCTGTGCTGAAACCTCGCGGAGTTCCGAGGGATCTGTCGCGACATTGAACAACTCTTCGCGCGAGCCGTCGGGATTCCACAGGTACTTCCAATCGCCGTCGCGGACCGCGAGCATCGGGCTCTTCCAGAAGACGGGCCCTTCGATCGGGTAACGCCATTCCCAGAAGAGGGGCCGCGCTCTTGGTTCGCGCGCCTTCGATGACGGGTCGCGTGCGTCGTTTGCGCCGCGCAGCGCAGCGCTGAAGTCAACGCCATCCCACGCGGCGCGTGTGGCAGGATCGACTTCGACGCCGTCGACCAACGCGGCGAGTGTTGGCGCCAAATCGAGACCGCAAATCACGCTCTCGCGATCGACCACACCTGCGGGCACGACGTTCGGCCAACGCGCGATGAATGGCGCACGAATGCCACCTTCGTAGAGACTGCGCTTTCCGCCGCGAAATGGCCCGGCGCTTCCGGCAGCGCTCCACCGCACTGGAGCCATCGCCGCAGTTGCTGGGCCGTTGTCGGAGGTGAAGAGAACCAGCGTGTTCTCGGTGAGCTTTCGCGCGTCGAGCGCATCGAGGAATCGGCCGATCTGCCGATCGAGTTCGGTCACCGCGGCTGCGTACAACTCATCAGGCGCGGTGATTCCCTCCGGAACATTTCGACGAAAGGGCGCGCGTTGCTGCTCGCTCGGCGCAACTGGCGCGTGTGGATCGCTCAGCCAGAGTTGCATGTAGAACGGCGACTTCGTCGCCTGCGCGCGATCAATTTCTTCGATTGCGGTGTCGACGAGCGTCGCGCTATTCGTTGGTCGCTCGGGGAGTGCGGCGAGATCACGTTCGCCCTCGCGGAGATCAACCCAACGCGCACGATCGAAGCCATACGGCAGCGGCGTCTCCGCGGTCGCGCCAACGGTGAGATGCCACTTTCCAATGTGCACCGTTTCGTAGCCCGCGCGCTGAAGGATGTCGGCGATCGTTGGAACGTCGGGATCGAGTCGCTCCGCATTGCCGAGCGCCGCGTTTCGACCATTCTCGACAAGCGGCGAAAAGAGCTGCAGTTCCGCGGGAAATCGACCCGTCAGCAGTGCGGCGCGTGTTGGCGTGCACGTACTCGCAGCTTGATATCCCTGCGTGAATCGTGTGCCTTCTGTCGCAAGACGATCGACCGCGGGCGTCTTGAAGGCTTGGTTGCCTTGAACGGAAAGGTCGCCCCAACCGAGGTCGTCGGCGAGGATGACGATGATGTTCGGGCGCGCGCGCGATGCTGCGTTCGTGGTGATTTTTGAGGTGACATTTGACGTGTCTTTCGACGTGTCGGTCGAAAGGCACAGCGCATGCGCAGAGGGTGTGAGCGCGTTCGACAAGCCGAGGCCGACGAACGTCGTGCAAAGGAGCGCACGCGCCTCGATCACGACGCGACCTCGGGTTTATCCGGCGCGATGCGCGTCATGATCTTCGCGACAACGCAGTCGCCCCACACATTCACCACCGTGCGCGACATATCGACGATGCGGTCGACACCGAGAATCACGCCGATCGCCGCGATCGGCAGCGGCTCGATGCCGCGACCCGCAGTGGTGGCGTTCACCGCGCTGATCACGATGACCATGGTGACGAGGCCTGCGCTTGGAATGCCCGCAGCACCGATCGCCGCGAGCACGCTCGTCAGCACAACGACCACGATCTCAGAGAACGCAAGATCCACGCCGAAGAGTTGGAAGAGGAAGAGGACAACCACCGCTTCGTAGAGCGCGGTTCCGTCCATATTCATCGTGGCGCCGAGCGGAACGCAGAAGTTGGTCGCGCGTTTCGAGCAGCCGCCTTCGTTGATGCACGCTTCGATGGTGACGGGAAGCGTCGCGTTGGAGCTGGAGGTCGAGAAGGCCGTGAGGAAGACGCGACGAAGATTCCAAAGGAGTGTCCAGCCGTTGCCGCCGCCGAAAACCGAGCAATAGAGCGGCAGGATGAGGAAGGCATGAATCGCCAAGCCTCCGAGTGCAACGGCCATGTAGCCAAGGACGGGCGTCGCGACGTTTTGGAGGCCGATTTTTGCGACCACGCCAGTCACGAAGAAGTAGAGGCCGATCGGCATGATCCAGAGGATCCAACCGATGACCTGCATCACGCCGGCGAGCAGCGACTGGAAGAGGTCAAGCGCCGGCTTGCCGATATCGCCCGCCGCGGCGAGGCCGAGGCCAAGCAGAATCGCAGCGAAGATCGCCGCCATCGTCGAACCTTCGACCATGTCTTGGATCGGATTGCGCGGAACGATTTGAGACAGAATGTTGAGCCACGCGCCGCCGACGCCGGTGGATTGCGCGTCTTCCATGCGTTGGACGCGCGTCGCGTCGCTGGTGAAATCTTGCGTTGCTTGCTGCATGAGCGCGGCGCGTGTTTCAGGTGCGACGCCGACGCCCGGTGAGAACGCTTCGATGAGGATCGCGCCGAGTGTCGCCGCGATCAGCATGCTGAGGACGTAGAGGACAACCGTCCCGAGACCGAGTCGGCCGAGTGTTGCGGGCTTTCCAACCGACGCGATGCCGCACGCGACGCTCAAGAAGACGATCGGGATGACGAGCATCTGCAGCGGGCGCACGAGGAGATAGTCGCCGGCGATTTGCCAGAAGCTCGAGAGAGTGCCGCCCTGCGCGTGCAGGTATTGGCCCGTCGCGATCGCTGCGATGAGCGCGACGAACAGGAACGCCGTTTGGCGCGCTGCGCCCTTCGAGGAACTTGAAGAAGTCGACATGCGCGGATGCTAATCGACGCGGAGGGCGTGAGGCTGGCCGAGCGCGGAGCGAAGCGAAGCGTGAGCGGATGGCCATGGAGAACTGGCGACGTCTCGTGTGGCATCACCTCTGGTGATGGCGACGCGCGGATCATGCGTCGGATTCAACGATTTTCGCTTGGGGCGTCGTGGGTACTCGTGAGTCAAGCCACTACCTCTTGCTTCGCAAGGGGGTAGTGCCACACGAAACGACGAGTGACGCCAGCGTCGACTGCTCAGGCTTCGCTGCGCTCCGCCTTCGACAACGTCCGACTCCCCCTCGGCCCCCGAGGATTCACTCCGAGGGGAGCCGGCCAGAGCGAGCGCTTAGGTACGACACCATCTCAGCCCGCGGCGATTCCCTCGCCGCGAGGCTGGCCAGAGCGAGCAAGAGCGGGCACCTGAAGCGCAGCTTCAGCAGCCCGCCAGTTGCGAGCGCTTAAACACGACACCATCTCGGCCCCCGAGGATTCACTCCGAGGGGAGCCGG
>JAIXVI010000301.1 GCA_027483065.1 Planctomycetaceae bacterium | reverse complement strand
TGTTCATGTGGAGCCCAGTCACCGGGACGTGACGGGCACCAGACGGGCACGACACTCAAAATACACCTCGCACCATGTCTTCGATCGACGCACTCTCCCAGCACCTCGTTCCTGCAACGCTCGTTGTTGCGCGGGTTGGTGGCGTCGCGATTCACGGGCCGATTCTCTCATCGCCTGCGATTCCCTTGCGCATCAAGGGACTTCTGGTCGCTGCGTTGGGATTGGCCGTCTATCCATCGGTCGCAAGCACCGCGACGATGCCTCATGAAATCTCGCTCGGCGCAGCGCTTCCGCTCCTCGTGATCGAGATTGGAATCGGCGCCTTCATCGGCTTTATGGCATCGCTGCCGCTGCTCGCCGCGCAGTTCGGTGGCTTGGCGATGGGCCAGCAAATCGGGCTTGGTTTCGCGCGATTTTACAACCCCGCGATCGGTGAAGAATCCGACGCGCTTGAGCAGATTCTGTTCTTCCTCACGCTCGCCACGTTCCTTTCGCTCGGCGGACTTGAGTCGATGTTCTCTGCGGTCGTCGGCAGTTTCGCCACGATTCCCGCGGGAGCTGTCCCCGCGATGCTCGCAGGCGAAGGCGGATCATCGCCCATTGCGGTGTTCACGGGCGGAATGTCCGCTGCGTTTGAACTCGGACTGCGCGTGGCCGCGCCGCTCCTTGCGATTGTTTGCCTCGAAACCGTGGTGATGGGTTACCTCTCGAAGAGCGTGCCTGCGCTCAACGTGATGTCGATCGGGTTTCCATTGCGCATTGTCGTTGGCCTCGGCGTGATCGTGGCATCGCTCGCAGCGATTGATGAAGCACTCGTCGATGGAACCACAGGAGCGATTGAATCGCTCCTCGTTGCAACCACCTCCGAAGCGGCGACCGCCGGGGGAGGTGCCTGATGTCAGAAGATCTCGGCGAACGTACCGAAGACGCAACCCCGAAGAAGCGTCGGGAAGCACGCGAAGAGGGCAACATTGCGCGCTCGAATGACGCCGCAAACGCGATTCTCCTCCTCGGCGCGATTCTCGTGCTTGCTTCCTCGATGAAGCCGTTCCTTGGGACGCTCGCAGCGCTTCTTGAGAAGTCGCTTGCGGGCGACGCGATTGGTTCTGGCATCCGCGTCGAAGAGATCGCGCCGCTTGTCATTCCGATGGCGGTCGAAGGCGCGTGGGCGGCACTCCCGGTCATCGTTGGCGCCACGGCGATCGCGATTCTCGCGCATCTCTGGCAAGTCGGTTTCCTTATCACGACGAAGCCGCTTGAGCCGAAATTCGAGCGGCTCGACCCGACGAAGGGATTCGGTCGCATCTTCGGCGCGCAAGGCGCGATCAAGACCGCGATGGACGTACTGAAGGTGGCGCTCGTCGGTTGGATTGCGTGGAGTTTGGCGGTGGGTGTCTTGCCTCAAATCGTCGCGCTGCCAGAACTCGGTGTCCTCCGCGGTTTCGAGGAGATCGGCGCGATTGGCCTCAATCTCGCGGTCCAGATTGGTTCCGCGCTGCTTGTCCTTGGCCTTGCGGATTACGGCATCCAATGGTTCAAGCACGAGCGCGACCTGCGCATGACGAAGCAGCAGGTGAAAGAGGAGTTCAAGGAGTCGGACGGTAATCCGGAAGTGAAGCGCCGTCGCATGCAGATTGCGCGACAACTCGCGATGCAGCGGTTGCAGACGTCGGTTCCAAAGGCCGACGTCATCGTCACGAACCCCGAGCACATTTCGGTCGCGATTCAATACGACCCTACGACCATGCAAGCGCCGCGCATCGTCGCGATGGGTGCTGACAATCTCGCGATGCGCATTCGGCAAATCGCCACAAAGCACGGCATTCCGATCGTCGAGCGCAAGCCGCTCGCACGAGCGCTCTATGCCAACGCCAAGGTTGGGCAAGAGATTCCTGCGGACCACTACAAGGCGGTCGCGGAAATCCTCGCCTATGTCTACCAACTGAAGGGGAAAGCGGTCGCGTGATGGCGGCTGCAGAGATGAACGGCCGCATTTGAAGTTCACCGCACCTGAGATTCACTGCGCGGCACGTGAAAGAGTACAGAACGAACAATGGCAACAACTATGGCACGAGCGAACGCAGCCCCAGCAACCGATGGCATTCCGCCGATCTTCCACGCGATCGCGCGCAACAGCCACCTCATCGTTCCGATCTCGTTCCTCTTGCTGGTCGCGGTTCTCGTTGTCCCGCTGCCGACGACGGTGCTTGACCTCTTGCTCTGTATCAACATCGCGATCGGCGCGATCGTCTTGATGACGACGATCTACATGCGGAAACCGCTTGATTTCAGCGTGTTTCCCGCACTGCTCCTCGGAACCACGCTCTTCCGACTCGTGCTCAACGTCGCTTCCACGCGACTGATTCTCTCCATCGATTCGAAGGATCCGTCGACCGCGACCGCCGCCGCGGGCCACATGATTCAAGCGTTCGCGAACTTCGTCGCCGGCTCGAATGCCGTCGTCGGCGCGATCATCTTCGTCATCCTCGTGATCGTGCAGTTCGTCGTGATCACCAAGGGTGCCACGCGTATGTCGGAAGTTGCCGCGCGATTCACACTCGACGCGATGCCAGGCAAGCAAATGGCGATCGATGCGGATCTTTCCGCAGGCACCATCGATGAGAAGACCGCGCGCGAGCGCCGCGACGAAGTCTCTCGCGAGGCCGATTTCTACGGCGCGATGGACGGTGCTTCGAAATTCGTCCGCGGTGACGCGATCGCCGGCATCATCATCACGCTGATCAATATTGTCGGCGGTTTCGCCATCGCGAAGTTCCAACTCGGGTGGACCGCATCCGACGCGATGAAGACGTTCATGCTGCTTGCGATCGGCGACGGCCTCGTCTCGCAATTGCCGGCATTCCTGGTGGCGATCGCTTCCGGTCTCATCGTCGCGCGCGCTGGCGGCGGCAAGACGGTTGGTGAGGAAATCCCGAACCAACTCGCCTCGCAGCCGATGGCCCTCTACCTGATCGCGGGCTTCCTCTGCATGCTCGCATTCACGCCGCTTCCAACGGTGCCACTCGTCGGCGCAGCGCTCTTCCTCGCGGGAACGGCCTACGCCATGCAATGGATGGCGAAGAAGCGGGGGATTGGCGAAGCGATGCGGGCTCGCGACGAGGCCGCGCGCAAGCCGGTCGAGCCGCCGAAGGTCGAGGAACTCCTCTCGGTCGACACGCTTGAACTTGAGGTTGGTTACGGCGTGGTTGGCCTCGTCGACGCCTCGCGCGGCGGCGACCTCCTCGACCGGATCGCGGGGATTCGCCGTCAACTCGCGACGGAACTCGGCTTGGTCATGCCGTCGGTTCGTATCCGCGACAACATGCAACTCGACCCGAACGAGTACCGCGTCAAGATCCGCGGCGCGGTCGTGGCGACAGGCATGGTCTACCCAGAGCTCCTGATGGCGATGGACTCAGGCTTCGCCCACGGCCAACTCGAGGGCATTCAGACGAAGGAACCCGCCTTTGGCCTCGAGGCGACCTGGATCGAGCGTTCGCTCCGTGATCGCGCTGAGAGTTCAAATTGGACGGTCGTCGACGCGACGAGCGTCTTGGCGACGCACCTCGCGGAGCTCGTCCGCCTCCACGCCGATGAATTGCTCACCCGCGAAGAGGTTTCGAACCTCATCGCGCAACTCAAGCAGAAGACGCCAAAGCTCGTCGAGGATCTGATCCCCGCGATCGTCAAGCCGAGCGACCTCCAGAAGATCCTTCAAGCGCTCCTCCGCGAGCGCGTTGCGATCCGCGACTTGGAGACCGTGGTCGAGACGCTCGCCGAGTGGATTCCGCACACGAAGGACCACGATGTGCTGGTCGAATACGTGCGAAACGGCCTCCGCCGCGCCATTTGCGCCCAGTACAGCGAGGTCGATGAACGCGGCCGCGCGCGACTCCGTTGCGTCACGATGGACCCAGCGCTTGAGGACACGATTTCGGGCTACATCGATCGCAACCCGTCTGGCACGACTTTCACCATTCCGCCGCAGCTTGCGAATCGCATCGCGCGCTCGGTTGCCGAGACGGCTCGGCCGCTTTCCGACGCCGGTCGGCGCATCGTGGTTCTCGCGTCGCCCTCGGTGCGCGCTCAGGTGCGGCAGATCCTCGAGCCGCACATTGCGGAGTTCGCGGTCCTCGGGTACAACGAGGTGGTTCGAGGAACCGATGTCGAAAGCGTCGGGCTCGTTCAGCTCACTGCTGCCCCCGTCCCACAAGCGGCAGGCGCGGCCTGAACGAATCCGTGTTGCGTCCGCGTGGCCGAGGATCGTTCTGTCTGATCCTTCAGCATCCATGTTGAGCGCGATCGTGTGCATGATCGTGTGCTTGATCGTGTGCTTGATCGTGGCGCACGCCTGAAACAAAGGTCCCTCCATATTGGTTGTTGGGGAGTGCTGTGTGATTTCGAGCGATCCGACAGGAGGTCGGACGCCTGATGATGCGAGGATCACCGCCCGCATCGAGTGAGCTGCGGCGATGGCCGCGAATGCCAGGAGGGCAGCTTTGAAGCTCAAGACCTATCAGGCTTGGACCATGTCAGAAGCGCTTGCCTTCGTGAAGAAGGATCTTGGCGCGGACGCGGTCATCCTGCACACTCGAACTTTTGAGCGCGGTGGATTCTTCGGCTTCGGCCGAAAGGCGGTTGTCGAGATCACGGCAGCGCGTGCGGCAGACATGCCCAAGGGCGAGCCGGCGCGCGGCGAAGGCGAGAAGGGTGATACGGCGACTTCTGAACGTCGTGGCGCACCGCGAGGGTTCAAGTCCGCAACGCTCGCGGCGCCGAGTTCGTTGGTTGCTTCCACTGCAAACGCCTCGAGCGGATCTGCTGCTCCAGGCGCATCGCTCGCCGCGCGAGCAGCCAAGCATGAAGTCGTGCAGTTTTCTGCAGCGGCTCGTGCGTATGGCGCGGCGTCGGAGATTGGCAAAGCTGGAAGCTCTGGATTGACTCGTGGCGACGCCGCGAACGCGGGCAGTGCATCAGCAGCGAGCGTGAGCCCCATCGTGAACACAGGCATGAACACAGGCATGCCACTCGATATGGATGCCGAACGCGAGAAAACGCGGCGACTCGCGCAAGCGATGGCCATTCAGCTCGAGAAGCGGACGAGCGAGCGTGCGAATGCCGCGCGCAACGAGCGCGCGACTGGTGCAGCTGCGCGCGCGACTGGTGCAGCTGCGCGCGCGACTGGTGCAGCTGCGCGCGCGGGCGAATCCGCTTCCAAGCCCGCGAGTGCCTTTGGTACGCCGTCCAGTGCACGCATCGCTTCTCCTGAGATTGGAGTTGTGACCACGGAACCGGTCGGCCCTGCCCAGCGGTTCGTGCTCGTTCCTGAAGTTCGAACGATCGGAGCGAACAGCGGTGGCGCGGGCGCGACGGTCGCGCGCTTGCAGACGATTGCGGTTCCAGCACCGCAGATCGCGTCGGTCGCTCCCGTTTCGGCATCTCCCGTTTCGGCATCTCCCGTGTCGGCTTCTCCCGTGTCGGCTTCTGCATCGGCAACGGCAACGCGCGTGGATGTCGTGAAGGCCGCGAGTCACGCCGCGCCATCCTCAGTTTCCCGAACGGCTGACGCCGCGGAACCCACGCCTGCGACGGAGCGTCGGGAGTTGGACACGATTTCCGCATTCGTCGGTCGCTTCCTGCGCGACGGAAGCGGTGAACCTCAAGGCACGGCCGTCGAGACGAAGCCTCAAGCATCCACGACCGTCACGCAATCAACGCAAGTCACGCGTCTTCCCCAGACCCCGCGTCCCGCGACGCTCGAAGCGGCGTACGCGCAACTCATCGAGCAAGAAGTGGCGCGCGAACTCGCGGATCGCATTCTCACGAAGGTCGAGTGTGAACTCGCCGACGCGATCGATGCCGGCGCGACACCCTCAGCGAGCACCGTGCGCGAGGCAATCGAACGCGAAATCGCGGCATTGCTCCCCGCAGACTCGGAAGACGGATTCCGCTTCGAGTCGGCGATGGTGGCCGCTCATACGCGTGCACACGCGCGTGGCGGCGAGAGCTCCGCGCGTCGCATCGCGTTTGTCGGACCGACGGGCGTCGGAAAAACCACGACGCTCGCGAAGATCGCAGCCCAGCTTTCCTTGAAGCGCGGCCTCAAGGTGGGCATTGTTGCGGCAGATACATACCGCATCGCAGCCGTCGATCAACTTCGCACCTACGCCGAAATCCTTGGCATCGCGGTCGAAGTGGCCTCGTCGCCGACCGACGCCGCACGCGCCTGTGAGCGGCTTGGCGATGTCGATGTCATCCTCATCGATACCGCGGGCCGCAGCCAAAACGACCGCATGAAACTCTCCGAGTTGCGCGCGTTCCTCGCCGCAGCCGAACCAGACGAGACGCACCTCGTACTTTCAGCGACCGCTGGTGCACGCACGCTTGCGCGCGAGGCCGAGAGTTTCGGCGCGCTTGGTATTGATCGACTGGTTCTGACCAAACTCGATGAGGCAGCATCCTTTGGAACGCTGATCTCGCTCGTCGAGCGCCTCGGTACGCGTGTGAGTTTCCTCACGCACGGCCAAGAAGTCCCCGAACACATTGAAACCGCACGGGGGCGCCGATTGGCTTCTCTCGTCATGGGCAGCGAGGTCCGTTGATGGCTGAGCGAGTTTGGAACGATGACGTCGCATCTGATGGTTCCGCGCGCGAACGCACGCTGACCGCGGATCAAGCCGAGAAACTGAGGCGGTTGGTTGTCGCATCCCGCGCAAGCGGTGAGAGCCGACTCGCTGGTTCGATGCCTGCGAATCCCGCGGTGTTGCCGATCGCGGCGCCTCAGCCGTTTGGGCAGCAGATCAGCGTTGGGCCTCTGAATGCAGCCGAGCGAACGCGCACCGTGAGGCTCGCGCGTGCGATCGCGATCTCGAGCGGCAAGGGTGGAGTTGGCAAGTCGAACATCGCCGTCAACCTCGCGGTGGCGTGCGCCGAGCGTGGGCAGCGCACGGCGCTCCTCGACGCAGACCTTGGCCTCGCCAACGCCGACGTCTTGTGCGGCATTACCCCGCGCTCGACGTTGGAAGATGTTGTGACGGGTGAGCGCACACTCGATGAGGTCGCGGTGCTCGCGCCGGGTGGATTCCGGCTCGTCCCAGGTGCGTCGGGCGTCTCGCGCCTCGCCGACATGGGTCAGAGCGCGCGTCGTGAAGTATTCGCGCAGCTCCTCGAACTTGAGCGCTCGGTGGATGTCCTCATCATCGATACCGGCGCCGGTATCGGCGCGAATTCGATGGCTTTCGCGGCAGCCGCTGACACGATTCTTATCACGACGACGCCCGAACCAACGGCCATCGCCGATGCCTACGGTGCGATCAAAACGCTTGTCGCGCGCGGTCGTCGCGAGGGTATTCGGCTTGTCGTGAACATGGCTTCGAGCGAAGAAGAGGCGCGCACCGTGCATGCGCGCGTGGAGCGCGTTGCTCGCGCCTTCCTCAATACGAGTATCGAATTCGCAGGAGCAATCCCGCACGATCCAGCGGTTCCGCATGCGGTTCGTCGCCGCGAACCAGTCGCAGTGGGCTCGCCCTATGCGCCTGCATCTCGGGCGATCCGGCAGTTGGCGCGTACGCTTTCGGGCGAGGCCGCGCCGCCGCCCGCGGAAGTGCGCCGCGGATTCCTCGCGAGGCTCGCGGGTTTCCTCTCTTCTCGTTGATCAAGGTGTTCATCACGGGGTTGATCACGGGGTTGATCACGGGGTTGATCACGGGGCGAGTCGACGGACGTCGATGAGCCGACTTCGCCGACTTTTTCCGCCCGACGCCGCATGGCTCGGTCCTTGCTCTCTTCACGATACGCGTGTGATCTCGGCATGATTCGCCGAGTGCCGCGCGCACCAAGTGAGGTAGCTATGGCCGAACGATCACTTTCATCTTCGCGCAGTGCCGCTGGCTCCGCATCGACTCCGTCGAACCGCGTTCCGCTGCCGCAAGCCATCGCGGCATGTCTGGCGTTTGCCGCGTTTTCTGTGTCGATTGCTGTTGGGATCTCCGCGGGCAACCCTGTGGAAACTGTGCTGACGCGCGCACTCCTCGCGATGCTGTTCGCATTCGGCGGTGGATTCGCGGTGGGTCTTGTGTGTGATTGGATGGTGGCGCAGGAGACGCGCAAGATCGACCGTGCGATGCGCGCGGAACTTGCCGAACGCGACCGCGGACAGGTCGGTTTGGATGGTCTGACGGGTGTCGATGTGATCGAAGAAGGCGACGAATCGCTCGCCTCGAGCGGTGCCGAATCGGAAGATCCCTCCGCTCGATTGAGTTTGCGTGAAAAGAAAGCAGCGTGACCTGAAAGGCACTTGCAGGAATCGGATTCTCGTTATACTGACGTCGCCGCATCGGACATGGATGTTCGTATGAGGCGACAAGCGGGCCTTCGATCGTGTGACTCCATGACACTCGCGAACTTCCAGAGTTACGAGTGGACCTTGGGTCTGTGAGCAGAAGGAGGCGCAGTTTCCGCGAGGAAACGCAAGGTTTTCGGGCTTCAGTGGTGCAAGCTCGAACCGTGCGAATCCAGACGGAAGTCGGGTGAGTCGGTGTGCGCACCGTTCATCCAAGGCGAATGGACCTCGCAACGCGTGGCGCTGCCTATGCGCGCCGCATCTTTGCCGCCATCACCTTGGAACGCTCGGGAAGCATCGACCACTCGCACTGGGGACTGGATCGTTTGTCCGTCTGGAGAACGGGCACGCGACATGGTTTCTCGGGTTCTTCGTACCAACGGCGTTCATCTGCGCCGTTCGCACGAAAGCCTGAGGAAAGGTGAGTGGGTTGCTTTCGACGAGGCCGCATCGCACGACGCGAATGTGCGCGGCAGCGTTCGCCGAAGGGAACTCCAGATCAATGGACGACTGGTCAAGGAGCCGACCGAATGTCCGAGCGAACGAAGTCCGCATCTCAAACCGTTTCTAAGCCCGTTTCCGTATCCGCCTTGAAGCCAACTTCGAAGCCAACTTCGAAGCCAACTTCGAAGTCAACTTCGAAGTCCATCTCAAAGGGGAGTTCGACCGCAGTTTCGAAGTCTCCGCAGCCTGCCGCGTCGACGCGTGCCCCCAAAGTCGGTGGCGCAAGTTCAGCGAGCATGAAGTTGAGTGGTTCGAAGACTTCCACTGCGCAACTGAGCGGCAGTACAGTTTCCACCGCCTCGACCGTGACGAAGCGCGCGCGCAATGGCGCCATGTCGCTGCCCGGATTCACCGGTGTCGCGGGAACCACGCCAAACCGTCTCTCGAAATCGGCCGCCGCACAGAGTGTCGCGGTCGAGATTGAAGCAGTCGAGATCGAAGCAGTCGAGATCGAAGCAGTCTCGATCGTCGAAACGACGCTCCCTGCGCGCACGATTCAGAAGGCGAGCGCCTCGAGTGCTGCAGCCACGCGCGCCGCGAAGGAGCCCGCGAAGCCTCTGCCACTTTCTGAGCGACCGATCGATCAGATCTGGCGCGAGTACCGCGCGAATCCCACCGAGGAATTGCGCAACTTCTTGATCGCGCGACACCTCGATCTCGTTGCCTACGCCGCCGAGCGCTTGCATAAGCGTCTTCCAAGCGAAGTTGAGATCAACGATCTCAAGTCTGCGGGTGCATTCGGATTGATGGACGCCGTCGAGTCCTTCGACCCCGATCGCGGTGTCAAGTTCGAAACGTTCTGCACGCAGCGCATTCGCGGCGCCATGTTCGATGAGTTGCGCTCGATGGACTGGGTGCCACGCTTGGTGCGTAGCCGCACCGCGAAGGTCGACAAGGTTCGTAAGTCGATCGAGATGGAAACGGGCGCGCGTCCGACCGAAGAAGAAGTCGCGGCGCGACTCAACGTCTCGGGCGATGAGTTCGAGAAGCTGCAGAAGGATTCGCGGCCGGTTTCGATGGTCAGTCTCACGCGCAAGTGCTTTGAGACGGATAGCTCGAAGGATGTCCGTGAAATCGACGTCGTCGAAGACAACCGTCAAGAGAATCCGCAGCAGGCTGTGCAGAAGCAAGACCTGCAGGCGCTGATCACCAAGGGACTCTCGCGATCCGAGCGCCTCATTGTCATCCTCTACTACTACGAGGAAATGACGATGAAGGAAATCGGTGCGACGCTCGACCTCTCAGAGAGTCGCGTCAGCCAGATGCACTCTTCGATTCTCGCGCGTTTGAAGGCGCAGATGCAGCACCGCGAGCAGTCGGAAGAGTGAGCATCGTGACTTCGCGTTCTTGAAGCGCAACATCCACAAAAATCGACAGGCCCGGCAAATCGCCGGGCCTGTTGCATGAAGATCGGCTTCAGTCGGAGAGTGGCATCAGTCGCAGATGCCCCTTCGTCGCAGATGCCCCTTAGTCGCAGATGCCCCACGTACCGAGCATGACCGCGAGATCCGCAGCGTCGGTGTTGTCGTCGCCGGTGAGATCGCCCGCTGGTGACCCGACTCCCCAAGCACCGAGAAGAAGCGAAAGATCGGCGGCATCCACAACCCAGTCTCCGGTCAGATCGGCTGGGCAAGGGGCACAGCGAAAGTTCGACACGACGAAGCGCGTGTCGTTGATGGAGCGCGCGTTATCGCGTTCGTCTGCGATACCAGTTGGTGTGCCTTGGAAGCTCACGAGTGGTGACGAGAAGTAACCAAT
This sequence comes from Planctomycetaceae bacterium, assembly GCA_027483065.1. GTDB lineage: Bacteria > Planctomycetota > Phycisphaerae > Phycisphaerales > SM1A02 > QWPT01. The sequence continues at coordinate 4,896 of JAIXVI010000301.1, read as the reverse complement.
GCGAGCACCGGGCGAGTAGGCCATCACGGTGCGATACTGCAAGCCATTTGTCCCGAAGAATCTGTGGCCGGTCGAGTAGGGATAGATGCCGCCCGAGTTACAGCCTCCGCCGTCGCCGGGGGCGTGGCAGCAGCCCATGTTGTGCCCGAGTTCGTGGGTGAAGGTGCGATTCGAGAAGCAACCAAGTGCGGTCACGCTAACGCCGTAATCAACATCCGCAGTTGATCCTCCGACGAGGAAGGCGATACCGCAGGCACCACCACCGTCCGCGCGTACAAGCGCGGTCAAATCCGCGCCCTGCCAAGTAGCGTTGGCGAGGACCGCATCAAGCACGCCATCGGCGGGATCGCGCAGCGCGTAGAGATCGTTCGCCATTGCGGCGTTCTCGACGTAACCGCGCGCGCGCTCGGTTCCACGCAACTGGAGCTGGACGAGGATGCCCGAGTTCGCATAGATCGTGTTGGAGTCACCAAAGGCCCACAGGATCTGATCAAGCATCTGCGGTTCGCCTCCAGCCTGCGCGACGGCTGCGTCGGTGTACGCGACGTAGACATTGATCAGGCTTCCGTCATCGCAACCAACGCCCGCGAGACCGCCGTCGCCCGCATGCTGCTGCGCAGGCGCACGGTGTTCATCGCTCATTCCGCACGGAAGTTCGCTCGCCGCTCCGGCAAGAGAGGCGAGTGCTGAGCCGGATTTCAGTGAGCGGAGTTCGTAGCGCCCACCCGAAGTTGCGATGAACCCCGCGAGGCGTCCTTCGCGGAGCAGAATCGAGGCTTCGCGATCCTGGTTTCGGGGGTCTACGAATTGAAAGTGGATGCCATCGGTGGCTTCGCCGGGCGCTTCAACGATCGATTTGCGAGTGAGTCGCAGTCCAAGACCCGCAAGGGCTTCGAATGCTGCCGGGAGTGCGTCGCCCGATTGCAGACCCGCGAGTTGTGCGGGCTCGAAACGAAACGTCTTTCCAGCGTCAGTCGTGGGAAGGGGGGCGAGCAGGGTCGATGCGGCAAAGGTCAGCGCGGTGAGGGACATGCAGGGAATCTCCGAGTGAAACCTCGAACCGCAAGGGTTCGGCGAAAGGAAGGTGTCGGTTCCAACACCCAAGTCAGTATTCGTAGGTTTTCGGTCGTGGGCTTTCGGTCGTGGGCTTTCGGTCGCGGGCTTTCGGTCGCGCCGACGGCGTCGTGCGAACACATCGGCGCGTTGAGCGCGCCAGTCGGGCCACCAAGTCCTCATGAGACATGAGACGCCGATGAGCCGCCGATGAGACGCCGATGAGACTCCTATGAGTCACTGGCCGACACGGTCGTCGGAGGATGCTGCAGGTTGGCTGCGCTCGAAGAATCAGTGCTCAGTCGAGCCGCTGGATCATCACGTTGTAGAACTCAATCGGGCAGCCGTGGCTTTGCAGCGCGATCGGCCCTTCCTTCGCGATACCCGGCAACTTCGCATCGACGATCACGTGCTCGCCGTTGTTCCACACGTTGAGAACGTCGCCAACCATGCGAATACGGAAGCGATTCCACTGCCCGACGGGCGCGTCGGCATTCTTCTTCGGAGTCACAGCGGCGCGCACTTCGGCCGGCATCGACGCATCGGTGCGATAGCCGTAGACCTCGCCGGAACCGCACGGCCACGACCAGATGTTGACTTGGCTCTTCGAACTTCCGCGCAGGTAGATGCCGCTGTCGCGCTCTTCGACTTCGACCGTCTTGTCGCTGCCATCAGGGTTCTTGACGGTGTTTCCGTCGGCACCAATGAACGGGCGCTTCATCTTGCCTTGGTGTTCCTTCGTCCAGCGCCAATCGCAGATCATCTCGAAGTCGCCGTAGCGCTCATCGCTCCAGAGGCTCTTGCCCTTGCCGTCAAAGCGGACAACTCCGTTCGAGACGGTCCAGTGCTCGGGCTTCGCCTCGCCGCGATCGGCACCTTCCTTCCAACCTTTCATGACGAGTGCGTCAAACATCGGACGCATGCCCGCAGCAGCGAGATCCGCGCACATTTCAGGCGGAAGTGCCGGCGTCGCTGCGGGGAGTTCGGTGATCTTGAGATTCTTGAACCAGATCTCCGTGCCTTCGCTTTCGAGGCAGATGAAACCCTTGCGCGGCTTCACTTCGGAGCAACCCGATACTTCGGTGCCGTTGATTTCGAGCTTGATGATGCCGTTATTGCAAGTGACCTTGTAGTGGTTCCATTCGCCGGCGCCCTTCGTCGTGCGCGCGCTCGGCAAGCAGCGCTCCCAACCACCTGGGTGCGGACGATCGGGCTTCATGCTCGCGCCCCAAATCGAGAAGATGTCGCCTTGGCCCGTGTACATCGTGCGGCCTTCGCCGTCGACGTTGTCGGGCGTCAGCATGATTTGCACTTCGATCGAGCGCGAGAACGGCACGCCCTGGTAGCAGTACGGATCGCTCCACACGAAGAGCCCTGCGTTGCCTGGGTACGACAGGTGCTTCCAATCGAATTCAAGCACGAAGTTCTCGTAGGCCTTCTCGGTGCGCAGGATGCCTGTCGGAATGCCTGTGCACTTGATGATCGGCGCGCCGGTTTCATCTTTCGCAACCGTCCACGTTGAAGCAGAAGTGTTGACGTCAACCCAGCCGGAGAGATCTTTGCCATTGAAGAGGTCGACTTGCGCTTGGGGCGCGCTTGCGGCCGGCGTGTTCGGCGTCGTCGTTGCGAAGGCGATAGGCGTGATCGCGAGTGCAAGCGCAGCGCAGAGGGTCGTGGTTGATGAGAAGCAGCGCCAAACGGTGCAGGACGAGATGCAGGGAGCGATGTGCATTCGCGCAAGGTAGCGGAAAGCATGAGAGGGCTCAGATCACGCCGGCCTTCCATCGACACGGCATGGCTCGGTGCGGATTTCGAGTCCCCATATCAGGTTTGGGGATCATGAATGTTTTGCGAAGCCGATCGCTCGGTGTCCAAGGAACTTCCAAGGAGCTTCCAAGGAGCTTCCAAGGAGCTTCCAAGCGAGCGCGCCGAGCGCTGACCGAGTCGCGATCACTCCGTGCGCTCATCAAAGGCAAACAGAAGCCAAATAATCGGGTCGTAAGTTCCCGCCGTCAGATCAACCCACGTCTCGACTCGCGTCTGGTTTCTTGGGTCTCTCCTGGAGCCTCTTCACGAAACACTCGCGGAATCCAAGCGTGGATTTTTGGCCGGACCTGAAGTCCTGTCGTACCTTCGCGCTCCTCAAGCCATTGGCGGGGGGCTTGCGAGCGTCGGCAGAGTCGTTCAGTCGGAGTCGCAACGTCTATCAACCAATGAAAATTGGCAGTGTAGTGAAGTCTCGTCTTGAAGTGGGGAGTTCGGAAGGCTCCCCAGTCCTCGAACTGGAACACGAATCCCAGTACTCGAAACCGAAGTGAAGGATTGAACACTATGAAGAACAACGTCAGCCGCATGCTCCTCGTTTCTGGCGCCTCGCTCCTCCTCGCGCAGGCTGCTGGTGCCGCTGAGATCTTCGTCAACGCGAACATCTCGACCTCGACCACTTGGACCGCCGATAACGTCTACCGCATCGTCGGTCAGATCTACGTCCTCCCCGGCGCGACCCTCACCATTGAGCCGGGTACGCTCATCGCCAGCCGCCCGCAAGACGGTGGCTCGATCGCCATCACCCGCGGCGCCCGCATCAACGCGGTCGGCACGCAGGAGAGCCCGATCATCTTCACCTCGACGGCTGACGTCGCCACCTGGACCAAGGGCAACCCGAAGACCGGTACGTGGCGTGGCGTGTGCAACGAGTGGGGTAACCTCACCGTCATGGGCCGTGGCTACATCTCGGAGAACGTCATCGCGGCGAACACCGCGGCTCCGAACGCGAACAACATCGGCATCATGGAAGGCCTCACCGGCGGTTCCGCTTCTGACCCGAACACCGTTTACGGTGGCGGCAACGACGAAGACGATTCGGGCTCGCTCGCGTACGTCAGCTTCCGCTACGGCGGTAAGGTGATCGGCCTCAACAACGAGCTCAACGGTCTCTCGCTCGGCGGCGTTGGTCGTGAAACCACGATCGACCACATGGAAATCATGAACAACATCGACGACGGCATCGAGATCTGGGGTGGCACGGTCAACCTCAACTACATCTCGATCTGGAACATCGGTGACGACAGCCTCGACGTCGACCAGGGTTGGCGCGGCAAGGCTCAGTTCGGCCTCATCGTGCAGGGCTACTCGGCTCTCCCAGCGTCGAACGCGCAGGGCTCGGGCGTCGGCGACAACATGATCGAAATCGACGGCGCAGAACAGTCTGATTACCAGCCGGTCACGACCGCTGTCCTCTACAACTTCACCTGCATCGGTAACCCCGGCGACAACGCGTCCGGCTCGAACGGTGGCGACCACGGCGTCGCATACCGCGACAACGCACGCGTCCAGATCCGCAACTCCGTGTTCATGGACATGGGTGAGCGTCTCGTCGCGATCGACAACGTCGACGGTGACGGTGGCGCGGGTTACGGTTTCAACGGTACCCACGCCTGGGCCGCAACCTGGACCACGGCGTACAACACCTACCCAACCGTGAACGCGCCAGCGAACCCAAGCGCCTTCTACAAGGCGCAGGTCAACGGCAACCTCAACGAAATCAAGGACAGCGTGTTCTTCAACAACGTCAACCCAGCTGCGTACACCGAAGCTGATGCCCGTAACGTTCGCGCTGCAGGCAACAACAACGTGACCGCGACCGTTTCGCCGATCTCGGGCATCACCCGTGGCACGGCTGTATCGGCACAGATTGGCGCGGTTCAGATCCGCCCAGTCATCGGTCTCGACCCACGTGCGGCGAACGACGCTGCGACCTCGGTTGGCACTGCTCCGAATGACGGCTTCTTCGAGCAGGCAAGCTTCCGCGGCGCGTTCAGCCCGTCGTCGCACTGGCTCTGC
>JAIXVI010000196.1 GCA_027483065.1 Planctomycetaceae bacterium | reverse complement strand
GGCTGAAATCAACTCGGAGGATCAGAAGTCCAAGGAGTGCCGACATCGCCCACATCGGCCAACCCGGTGCCGCCGCGCTGCGACGCGCGATGCGCGTGTGGCCCTCGCCGATGTAGGTACTGACGTCCGCCGCGTCGAACGCGCGACCGCACTCGGGGCAGCGTCCGTCGGCTGTTCGCACGAGGTCGAAATCACAATCGATGCAGCGCACCGAAAAATCCTACCACGCGCAGGCGTGTACACGCGGCGGCGCGCGGGAACACGATTCCAACGTTCAGCGATTGAACGGGAACTCGTTGATCCAGTGGAACCCTCGGTTCATGAGAAGGAAGTCCTGCGGGTCGCGTCGCTCACAGATCGCCTCGATGCGCGTTCCCGCGATTTCGCCTGTGACGCGCAGAGATTTCTCACTTTCACGCGTGTACGCCAACGTGCCCGCAAGCGGCGCCTTTGTTGCGTCGTCGCCAGCCGCTACGGTCATCTCGCGAAGTTCAAGTGCACCCTTCGTCGATGCGCTTTCAGATGTCGACCCCGCTTCGTCGGACGCTGGCATCGCCGACGCGGATTCCGCGTCGCCCTTGATCTCAAGTTGCCAACGACCATTGACGCCCTTCATGTGCGTCACAATCGCCTGCTTCCATTCGGGGCGATCGATGATCGTGAGAAATCTCCACCGCGTTGCATCGGTCACAACAGGCGGAAGTTCAACACCATCTCTTCGAAACTCGACCACTTCCCATGTGCCATCAAGCGCGCCCCTCGGCGCGAGTGCGCCATAGGTGTAGCGCATCTCGGACATCTGCCAGAACATGAACGGCACCGTGAAGCCAACCCACGCGAACTTCACTCCGAACGCTGTGCGCCGGAGCCACGGTTTGGTCCACGGGCCATGCAGATCTGCGCGCGAAACAGGCTTGTTCAAGAGGAACATTCGCAGCAAACGCGGCATGTCGGGCGCGGCGATCGCAAGCGCAAGCAGAAGCAAGTGCAACGAATAGAGCTTGACAGGAATGTCGTAGCACATGTTCAGGACGAACACGTTCGCCATGACACCTGCAGTCCACAGTGCGCCAACGAGTTGCGTCCGTCGGAAGCAAAGCAAGAGTCCACCGATTGTTTCCATCCAACCCGCGAACATCGTGTACGGCTGACTCGCTCCCATGAAGGTCCACAGCAATCCCATCGGCGATGAATCGCCGTAATCCTGCAGCAATCGCTGCATTCCTGGCTCTGGAAATTGCAGACCAAAGACTTTGTTGATGCCGTAGCCGAACATCGCAGACGCGAGCACAAAGCGCATCGCGATCCAAAGCCCATCCTTCAACCACGGATACGACACACGCCGCCAATCGATCACGCTCCAGATCGCGGCCCCCGTGAGCGCGAAGACTACATGCGAGAGAGACTGCACCCAGTTGTAGGTCGTGTCGCCCGAACCGTTCGGAAACACCGTGATTTCAAGGCCGAAAACGACCTTCCCAATCCACGCGTAGAACGGCTGCACCGCTTGATCATGCCAGTATCCCACCATGCCGAGCAGTGGCACGAGTTGCAAGATCGCGGAGAAGAACGCGAAGGCGAAGTAGAGGAAAACAAAACGAAACGCGATGCGAGCGAGCGGCGACCAAGGCGTTCCTGCAGGATTTCCGTGCATTTCCGCAGCGTATCGAGAGTTCGGAATTCCGCGGGACTCAACGTGTGTGTTGTTACGCGCGACCGACGAGTAGGCGAATTCCTACCCGTCGGCCGCGCGGCGAGCTTTCAACCTGAACGTGACACGTCGTCGGATCACACGCACATCACTCGAGCACGTGACGTCCGCCCAGTTCATCGACCACCGCGTTGAGCAATGTCTCGTTACGGTCCGCGGTGATCTCCCAGAACATGAATCCACCGAGATCATGTTCACGCAAATAGTCGGCCTTCACACCGATCGATTGCGTGTCTTCGTAGGAAACGAAATGACCGCCAAATTGCGTTGGGTGATACGCCCACACAGCTTGCGCGACCGGATCCCAACGACGCACGTAGCCGCCTGTCGAGATGAACTGTTCGATCTGGTTGAAGTCATTCACGCCGGTCGCACCAGACGACCAATCGTCCCACGTGCCAGGCGCGACACCCGTCGCTGGTTGGAAGAGGCCGTCGTTGGTCGCGCCCACGCCTTTCCACGCACGACCGTAAAACGCGAGCCCTGGCACGATCTTCTCTGATGGCACACCCGCCGCGAGAAACGCTTCAAGCGCTGTGCGCGTGTTGTAGCTTTGCTGCGTGAACGAGTTGCCCGCCGCAGGATTCCACGTGAATCCCGCATGGTGACCCGTCTGCGCCAAATCCCACGCGCCAAAGAAGTCGTAACTCATCACGTTGATCCAATCGAGATACTCGTGATAAAGCTCCGCTTCGGTGTTCGCGATCTTGTCGAGCCCAGCGCCGACCGCCACCGTCAAGAGATACTTGCGATCCGCCGGACGACCGTCCTCCTTCGAAGCCGCATCGAGCTTCTCCCGCAGTTTCGCGAGCAGCAGTGTGAAATTGCGTTTGTCTTCCGGTCGCGCAATGTTGGTCTCAAGCCCACCACCGCAGGGATACTCCCAGTCGATGTCGACGCCGTCGAAACCGTACTGGCGAATGAAGGCGACGCAACTGTCCGCGAAAATTGTGCGACGCGCGTCGGTAAGCGCGGCGTCACTGAAGTTCCCTGAGAGCGTCCAGCCTCCGACTGAAATCAGCGTCTGCAAGTGCGGATGCTCACGCTTGAGTACGTTGTTGAGTTGGTTGTAACAACCACGCAGCGGTTGATCCCATGTGTCGCCGGGATAGTTCTTGTCGGTCGCTGCGTAGGTATCGAAGGGCGCAATCGTGAAATCTGAATTGATCTTCGCGAAGGCGTAGTTGAGATGTGTGACCTTCTCAAACGGCGTGTCCGCGGGTTGGTAGTTGCGCCCGTAGATCCCCCACTCAATCCAGTAGCCCACGATCTTCTTCGGCGCAGGCAGCGCGCCCCAACGCGCGAGCAACGCGGAAAGATCCTCCGCATCAACAACGCCATCGCGATTCACATCTGCGGGAAACGCAGCGCCAGGCTCGCCTTCGGAACCCCACGCACCAAGCACGACCGCGAGATCCGCGGCACCGACGTTTCGATCGCCATCGATATCTTCGGGCGCCCAGTACGGCCCCTTCGCTTCCGCTTCGGGTTCCTTCCCTCCGCCGCCACCGCCACCGCCTCCACCGCTTCCGCCACCGCTTCCACCACCGCCGGGCGTTGCATAGGCGATCTCTGCAGCGACACCGCTCACCGAGCAGTTCGCGACATTCTGCGCGAGTGTGCCCACACCTCCAAAGCCAACAGTCACCGTCGCACCGGGCGCGATAAGCGCATTCCAACCAGCGTTGTGCACCGTGTGACGAACGCCATCGAGCGTGTGCGTCCCATTCCAAAGCGACGAAATCACCGGGCCGTTGTCGAAGACGAGTTGCCACGAAGGAATCGGCGTCGTGTCACGATTTTGAATGCGAATCTCGCCGTTGTAACCCGTGTCCCAACTGCTCGTCACCGCGAACGTGACGAGCGGCGGCGCAGACACTGCGGCTGACGCGCACGCGCCCGCGGCTACGACGGCCCAAAGGCGCGACAAACATCTCGATTGAGAATTCTGCGCGTGTTCAAACGCAGGCGACACAACCGGCGAACGACCGAAAGACTGCATACGGCGCATATGGAGTAGTCCTCACAGAATTGCGCCCCCTACGGACGATTGTCCGATCCTTCGATTCTCCAATGTGCCCCGCGCGGTGACAAGGATTTTCCCCAAATTTGCGCCGCTTTCCCCTCGAAGCGCTCGATCGCGCTTGGCTGATCTGCAACGATGCCGAAGAACGATGACAAACGCATCACTCGGATCGGCCGCTTGGTGACGTCAGACTCGACATCGCATCGAATCCACGCATGAGGGAATAGTCATGGCACTGTTGCAATTCTGCGCACATCGCGCGTCCAAAACACTTCGTTTCACCGCGATTTTCTCTGGGGCACTGTTGGCCTGCACGCTCGCGGCAACCATCTCGACGAACGAAGCCAACGCTTCCCCTACTGCACTGCTCGCAAGCCACAGCGCACCTCCCGCAGGACTTTCGGTCGAACCAAAGGAAGCTCCGTTCAACAAGGGCTTCGACTTCAAGTTCAAATCCGACACGTCAACCACCGAGTTGACAATCGATCCGCTTGGCAACAAGCACAACGCATCGGGCTCCATCTCCTCGAAGGCGGGCACGATTTCGTTGACGGGCAAGTACAGCCCGAACGATCGGCAGATCACCATCATCGCGAAACGTGGCGGCCAAGAAATCGGCGAGTTCACATGGCGAGTCGAAGCGGTTCTCCGCTAGATTGCGCTTCATGCAGCGCAGAGACTTCCTCGCCACGACTGTGACCGCCGCCGCCTCGATTCCGCTCGCAAGCGCAGCCTCAGCGCACGTGCCCAACGCACTCATGCAAGACACGCATCCTTCGCAGTTGCAGCCAGTCACGCGCAAGGGCAACATCAATCACGCCGTCAGCAAGTGGTGCTTCGGTGGCATGCCGCTCGATCAATTCTGCGCGCGATGCAAACTGATGGGCATCACGGGCATCGATCTTCTCGATGAAAAAGACTGGTCGGTTCCACTCGCGCACGGCATGGTTTGCTCGCTCGGAAACGGTCCGACTTCGATCGGCGACGGCATGAATCGCCTCGAAAATCACGATCGCGTCGTGGCGGAATGCGAGCGCATGCTCCCGATCGCCGCCGCGAACAAGGTTCCAAATCTCATGCTCTTCTCGGGAAATCGTCGCGGCATGCCCGATGACATCGGACTCGAGAATTGCGCAAAGGGCTTGAAGCGCGTGATGCCGATCGCTGAGAAGCACGGCGTCACGATCCTGATGGAGCTCTTGAACTCGCGCGTCGATCACGGCGATTACATGTGCGATCGCACTCCGTGGGGTGTCGAACTCGTGAAGCAAGTCGGCAGCGATCGCTTCAAGTTGCTCTACGACATCTACCACATGCAAATCATGGAAGGCGATGTCATTCGCACGATCCGAAACAACCACCAGTACTTCGGCCATTACCACACAGCCGGAAATCCTGGACGCAACGAAATCGACGCGACGCAAGAGTTGAACTATCCGCCAATCTGCGAAGCCATCGTCGCGACCGGATTCAAGGGATTCCTCGCGCAAGAGTTCATTCCGCGCCGCGATCCAATGACGAGCCTCCGTGAGTCGATCGACCTATGCGACGTCTGATGTTGCTGAGCGCGCTCGCGCTCGTTTCGTGCGCTGCGGCTCCGGATGTTCCGGCGGCGCCACGCGAAATCGCTCGTCCCGCGCAGGCTCCAACGCAGGACCCCGCGAAGCCGAACATCGTCCTCATCTTTGTCGATGACCTCGGCTACGGCGAACTCGGCTGTTACGGACAAACCAAGATCGATACGCCGAACATCGACGCGCTTGCGCGCGATGGCCTGCGATTTACGCAGTTCTACACCGCTGCACCCGTCTGCGCGCCCGCACGCTCCGCGCTCTTCACAGGCCAACACCTCGGACATACGCCCAATCGCGACAACTCCGAAGTCGAACCCGAGGGCCAGGGCCCACTCCCCGCGGGCACGCGCACCGTGGCACACGACCTCAAGTCCGCGGGCTACACAACCGCGTGCATCGGCAAGTGGGGACTCGGCTTCGTCGGTTCTACCGGCGACCCGAATCTGATGGGCTTCGATCTCTTCTTTGGCTACAACTGCCAACGACAAGCGCACAACTACTACCCAACGCATCTCTGGAGGAACGCCGAGAGAATTGCGCTCGAGGGGAACAATCCCAAGACCCGAGCAGAAGCGATCTACGCCGGCGATCTCATGCTGGCGGAGGCAAAGAACTTCATCGCGAGTTCCCACGCGAAACCGTTCTTTCTCGCGTACACAACGCCGCTCCCGCATCTTGCGCTGCAACCACCCGCGTTCAATCTGCGGCGATACCAAGGGTTGTTCGACGAGAATCCGTACGTGGGCGGCAAGGGCTATCTGCCGCATGAATCGCCGCGCGCCGCGTACGCCGCGATGATCACGCGCCTCGACGACGAGGTCGGCGAGATTCGCGCAGCGCTTGAAAAAGCAGGCGTCGCGGAGAACACCATGATCGTGTTCACGAGCGACAACGGACCAACGCACGACGTTGGCGGTGTCGACACGGGGTACTTCAATTCCACGGCAGGATTGCGCGGCCGCAAGGGCTCGGTCTGGGAAGGCGGCATTCGCGTACCAGGCATCGCGTGTTGGCCGGGGCGCATTCCTGCGGGAAAGACGACCGATGTGCCTGCGTGGTCTGTCGACTTACGCGCGACCTTCGACGCGCTCGCGGGCGCCCCAGCAAACGGCACCGATGGCTGTGATCTTGGGCCGCTGCTTTTCGAGGGCCACGCACCAACGCGCGAGTTCTTCTACTGGCCGTTCCCGGGGTACGGCGGCCAGGAGGCAGTGCGCGAAGGTCATTGGAAGTTGGTGCGTGTCGGGATGAACGCCGCTGCCAAGAACGGCGCACCGCGGCCCGCGTGGCAACTCTATGACCTCGCGAACGATCCCAAAGAGACGCGTGATGTCTCCGCCTCGCATCCGTCGGTGGTCGCGCGGCTCGCGGCGATGGCCGCGCGCGAGTACATACCGAGCGAGCGCTATCCGCTCGGCGACCTCGATCGCACCGCGCAGTGATGAAGTTTGACGCAGCGGCGACTCAGCGCCAGTGTTCCGCGACCCAAGGCGTCTTGTGTACGTGACGCGTGATCTTCTTCGTGATGCCTTCAACGGCATCCGGCGGATTTGGGTGCCCGTGGAACACCACGATGCGGCAATCCTGCGGAATCTTCGGCGGAATCCACCAGTTCATCGGGAACTTCGCCATGCAGCCGTACTTGAAACTCACGCACCATTCCTTCGGCCAGTACGACAACTTGCCCGCGTTGAAGAGTTCGCGCGAGATGTACTCTTGCTCGTTGCGCACCTCGCGCCGAATCGCCGCGTGTTCCTGCATGAACTTCGCGAGGAGTTCGGGATGCGCACCTGCGTTGAAGCGATAGACCGACGAATTCCCCGTCGGGCGCCACGGACGCGCCCAGTCCTTGATGATCAAAAACTCACCGGGATGTGAGAAGAGGCAGTCGATGTTGCCCACGATCACGATGTCGATATCGAGGAAAATGGTTGGCCCTTCGAGATCGAAGAGCGGGCGGCGAAACGTCGAAATCTTTCGCCAGCCGCGCTCTGGACCACCGGGATCATCGAAATCCGGAAGCGGCCGCGCATCGATGCCTGGGTCAAGCCCGCTGGCATCGTCGGTCATGCACACGAAGCGATACGGAATAGAAATGTTGCGCCGGACCATGTTGGCCAAGCGATTCACGTATTCGGGCCCGTACTTGGTGCCCCACTTCATGCAGATGATGTTCGCCATCGGACGCGCACTGTAGCGACGGCCGCAACTCGCCGTCGCTCTAACCGTGGCTCGCAATCGCAAGCGCGAGCGCGCGCGGATCATGTTCCGCCGCGAGAACTTCGCTCGCTTTCGCGGCGTTCGCCACGTAGAGATCCCAGCGGCCAAGCACCCGCGCAACCGCCGCGCGAAGTGCTTCAGGTGTGCGCTCACGAAGCGAGATACCTGCGTCAAATCGCTCGACAACGTCGCCTGCCCACGTACCACTCGTGGCAACCACCGGAGCTCCGTGAAGGAGCGCGTCCAAGACAACGCCACTCACACCATCTGCAAACTTTGCACGTTCATAGGGCGCGAGAACAAGTGCACCCTCGAAACGCTTCGCGTATTCGTCGCGATCGGGTGCCTTCGGATCGGCAACAAGTCCGCGATAGTTCGCCGCGAGAAGTCGTGCGACCACGGCGTCTTCACGCGCGCCGTGTCGATCGTGACCAGTCTTCCCAACATGCTTCGGCGAAACCTGCACCAAGAGCGGCGGTTCGGCGAGGAGTTCATTCGTCGAAGAAACTCCCTCAGCCGCTGCGAGACGTGCATCGCGCGCGAGCAACTCCGCGAGGCCTGCGATCACATCAAGACCCTTGTTGATGCGTGCCGCACCAGCCATCAACAGATGCTTGAACGGCGCCTGCAATCGAACTTGCTCCGCGCGCGTTGCCGGATAGGAAATCTGCGCAACGTGATCGCAATCCGATTCAAGCAGCGATGTACGCACACCGCTTGTTGGAACGAGGAAGAGCGACTCCGCGCGCACGCGCGCTGCAAACGCGAGTGAAACTCGATCGCGCGGCTTCGCAAGCGGCCAGTGGACAAACATCGAAAGCGCGCCGAGTTTTGAGCGCGAAAGAAACGCCCCGCGATCAGCCGCAAGTGCATGCAATGCCGTCGCAGTGAGCACAAGCGTGCGCCTTCCTGCTTGCAGCGACGCGCGAATTGCTCGAAGTTCAGCGAGCGGCCCCGACGGAAGCGCGACGGCCTCGACCGGAACCGCACTCCCGAGCGACGCGAGAAACGAAGATGCGCGCGGCGCGGCGACCACTTCAATCGCGCGGTAAATCCCGTCAGAACGCGCAGCCAGCGCACGAATGAACTCAGCGTAGTGGCCGCTCGGGCCAGCGAGATTCGGCTCGATGACACGCAGCGTCGGGAGTACGTTGTTCGAACGTTCTGCGGTGAGTTGTTCGGTGCGTCCTTGTGACACGCGCGAGAGGATACATTGGTCGCCCCGTGACGATCCGCCGAACGCCCGATGATTTCCGTGTCGATGAAGTGCACACGTCGACGTTCCTCGCGTCGATCGCACCGGAGCGCGACGCGTCGCGACCGTTTGTTGCCTATCGACTTGAGAAGCGCGGCATCGCGACTCCTGACGCCATCGGATTTGTCGCGCGCGCCTTGCGGGTTGGCCGCGAATGCGTTGCGGCAGCTGGCTTGAAAGATCGCCACGCGGTGACGACGCAGTTGATCACCGTCGACGGGGCCGCGTTGCGCGGCGCTCCGCCACGCGAACTCGGCGAACGACTTGGCGCAGGCGATCCGCACGCTGACGACGGTGGATCGTCCTGGCGGATTGAGGGACTCGGCTTCGTTCCACGCGCCGCAGACAGCACGATCATCGAGCGAAATCGCTTCACGATTGTTGTGCGAGGCCTCGATAAATGGCATGCCGATGAGATGGCGCGCCGCGCTTCCATGCTCGTCGATCGACCCGGCGCGCCGCTCCAAATCGTCAACTACTTCGGCGATCAACGCTTCGGAAGCGCGCGACACGGCCAAGGATTTGTTGCCCGCGCGCTCATCAAAGGCGATTTTGAGGGTGCACTTCGACTCGCGATTGGCACCCCTGCCCGCAAGGATTCCGGCCCTGTTCGCACGATGTCACGCGCACTCGCGAACCATTGGGGCGATTGGACGACCGCGCTCGAGAAGCTCCCGCGTATGCCCGAACGCGGCGCCATCGAAGTGCTCGCCCGCGGCGGTTCCTTCATGGATGCGTTCACGGCGCTGCCTCGATTTACGCAGGAAATCTGCGTCGAGGCGTATCAATCACATCTTTGGAATGCGATCGTTCGCGAACTCGCCGACGCGCTCTCCGACACCACCGTCCAACGCGCGTTTGAAGCGGACGATCTCTTCGGGCCCCTGATCTTCCCGCGCGCTGCAGCGCTTACGCCTGCGTTCCGCGCGCTTCCGATTCCCATGCCTTCGCCGCGCGCGGAAATGCCGGAGTGTCTCGCGGAAATCGCGTCAGGTGTTCTCGCCGACGAAGAGATCACCCTCGGCGAACTTCGCATTCCCGGCCTGCAGCGCCCATACTTTGGTGGCGGCGATCGACCATTCGTGATCGAGGCGCGCAACTTTGAACTCTCAGCCCCAGCGCGTGATGAATTCGCAGGCCACAGCCCCGCGAACATCGCCCTGACCGTGCGATTCGATTTGCCGCGCGGATCGTACGCGACCGTTGTGCTGCGAGCACTTGGTCAGTAGAAGTCTCTCGCGGCTGAGTGCAGTGGCGAGCGCCGCGCTGCCGCCACAATGCCGAGATACTGCTGAATCAAAGCCAAAAGCGTGGTCTGCGAGCGGCCAAAGCAAAGGTGACTCCGCTACCTTGCGCGCGTGTTCCAGCGATCCACCAACTTCATTCGCATCACCGCTTGTTGTGTCGCACTGAGTCTCGCCGCCTGCGGTTCGACCGTCTCGATGTACGGCACCGCCGACGAAGTTTGGCAAGACACAATCGACGTGCTCCGGAAGCAAGGCGCCATGCCCGCGGAGATTCCGCCGGGTCTCGAGCGCCCGCGGCTTGATCGCGCTGAGGGTGAAATCGATCTCCCCTACGCGGAAAGCGTCTACTACGGAGAGGGCGCGGCGTTTCTTCAGGTCGATGTCTCCGACCCGCTTACCCTGCGCAAGCGCTCGATTCGCATGTGGGTCGACTATCCAGTGGGCATGAAGGTCGTGCGCTATGGACGCGCGATCAACGACGAAACGACCGCACTTTTCAAAGCGACATTCGAGAAGAATCTCGACACACTCCTTCGAGAGCGCGAGGCTGCGGTGTCCGCGACGACCAACGAACCCGCGCCATCGCTCGCGCCGCCAGCACCACCGACTGCACCGACGACAACCACCACGAATCCCGCAGTTTCTCCGGAGAAACCACAGTCATGACCGCGCGCATTCTTCTTCTCGGCTCCGGTGAACTTGGCAAAGAGTTCGCGATCAGTGCGAAGCGTCTCGGATGTCGCGTCGTCGCAGTCGATCGCTACGAAGATGCCCCTGCGATGCAGGTCGCCGATGCGCATGAAGTCATCGACATGCTCGATGGTGCAGCGCTTTCACGCTGCGTGCGTCGCCACAAGCCTGATTTCATCGTTCCAGAAATCGAAGCGATTCGAACGAGTGAATTGCTCAAACTCGAGAAAGCAGGCTACTCCGTTGTGCCGAGCGCGTTCGCGACACATATGACGATGAATCGCGATGCAATTCGCGAACTCGCCGCAAAAGAACTCGGCCTCCGCACTGCGCGTTACGCCTACGCAGCAAGCGCGCAAGAACTCGCGGATGCGATCCTCGCGAAACAGGGCGTCGGACTCCCATGTGTCGTCAAGCCGACCATGAGCTCTTCGGGTAAAGGTCAATCGGTTGTGCGAACCAAGGGCGAGATCGCGAAAGCATGGAAGTACGCGATCGAAGGAATGCGCGGCGATCGACCTGTGGTCATCGTCGAAGAGTTCATCGATTTCGATTACGAAATCACGCAACTCACGGTAAAGGAGCGGGCTTCGCGCGGTGGAGGCGTTCAGTTTGTTGAACCGATCGGACATCGACAAGAGCGCGGCGATTACCAAGAGTCGTGGATGCCCTGCCCCATGAAACCCGCGGCGAAACGCGCCGCGCGCGAGATGTCGGCGAAGGTCGTTGAGCGACTTGCTGGAAAGAATGGCGCGGGAATTTTCGGCGTCGAGTTCTTCGTCCGCGGCAATGAAGTCATCTTCAGCGAACTCTCACCACGTCCGCATGACACGGGTATGGTCACGCTTCGTTCGCAAGATCTTTCGGAGTTTGACCTCCACATTCGCGCCATCCTCGGGCTGCCGATTCCCGAGATTCGCTACGCAGGTCCGACCGCATCTGCGGTCGTGCTCGCGACGCGAGACTCGTCCAAACCGCCGCGTTATGCGGGGATTGAGCAAGCTCTCGCGATCTCGGGAGTCGAAGTGCGCATCTTCGGAAAGCCGACGACGCGTAGGTACCGTCGAATGGGCGTCGTGCTCGCACACGGCAAGAGTGCCGACGATGCGCGCAACATCGCGAAAACCGCCGCAGGCCTCATTTCTGTGAAGTGAAAGCGCGCGAGTACGGAAGTACGCGTAGAAGCGCGCGTCACGATTGCTTTCGTCGACCAGCGGGCGCGCGGTAACTTTCGCGCGGTGCTTCAGGCCTCACGCCCTTCGCAACAGGAACGAGGCCATCCTCTTGCACTGCCTTGCGGAAGATCTCGAGCGTCGTGTCGTCGAGGAGTTTCTTCACCGATGCTTGCATCTGAACGAGTCGATTGTGCAGGGCACACGGCTCGCCGATACCGCAGACGCCACCACCAAACGGGCAGTTTGCCGATCGATCTTCACGCTCGAAGAGTTCGTACGGTGAACGCAGCGAAATCTCAGAGGGTGCGCGCGAGAGCGCGTACCCACCACCGGGACCAGGATTTCCTTGGACCAAACCCGCTTGCGAAAGCGTTGACAAAATCTTCGCGACCATCGCGCGCGGAAGCCCGCGCTGATCCGCGATCTCGGCAGAAGAAAGTCTCGTGCGACCACCGTCCCACACTTCAGCAAGTCGGCTCAATGCGGCAATGGCGGTCTCAGTCTGCTTTCCGTACATGGTCAGTCCACTCCAGTGGTTCAAAGCACACAGCGGTTTCCTGCAGGTGGAGTGCTCGGTCCGATCGCGACCGTCACCCGCGCCCGCCCGGGCGTAATTCGCGATAAGGATATCCAAGTTTAAGCGATCGCAAAAGATCGCATGAAATCCTCGCCAACCAAACGGTGACCGAGTTGGGCCGGACGCGACCCCGTGCGCCTCGAACTCTCGAAACAGTCCGCAAGTAGGCACGGCCGGTTCGGGTAGGCTCCGCCCGCGGCCGCTCCTTGCACGCGTGCACTACCACGCTTTTGCGCGCGTCCCCCTCCGCGTCCTCCGCCCCGATTCGCTTCTGACTCCGCTCCGATATCAACGCCACCATGTCTGCCTTCTACCGCCGCAGCGCCATTTACGCAGCCTTCTTCGCACCGTCGACCGACATCCGAAGCTCCATCGACGCGCTTGTCCGCAAGCATTTGCGCCAAGCGCCGAGGCGCGTCATCGATCCAGCCTGCGGCCCCGGGCTTTGGCTGGAACACTTTCAACGACAAGGCGCGGAAGTCGCTGGGTGCGATCTTGAGGAAAGCGCCATCGTCGGCGCGGCGGCGCGACTTCCGAAGCGCGGTGCACGCGTGCTCGTCGGCGATATGCGACGCCCACCCGATGAACTCGGAGGCGAGTTCGATTGCGCGATCAATCTTGACAACTCGATCGGACACCTCAACGACCCGCTCGATGTCGTTGCGCACTTCGCTTCGATGCGCCAACGCCTTTCGCCGCGTGGCATCTATGTCATCGGACTCGCCATTCGCGAGGCGAAAGACACCATTCCAACCGGTGTCGTTTTCGAGCGCGGGCCTGTTGATATCGATGGCGGTGGTTTTGCCGCACTGCGCACAGAATCGCTCGGTTTGGACCCCGTCACGCGATGCGAGCGCATTCGTCAAATCACGATCACAGCAAATGTGCCTGAAACGCCGTCGGTCATTGCAGAGCAGTATGACCTTCTCACGTTCACCTTCGCAATGCTGAAGGACATTCTCGACGCTGCGGGCGGATTCGATGTCCTCGATTGCCGCGACGCGACTGATGAAGATCTGCCGTCGAAACCGTTCGGTAAGGGCGCGGGTGATGTCGTACTCGTGCTGCGCGCAAAATCGCCGAGTGCGACGAAGCCCTCGAAAAGAGCATCGAAGCAAGCATCGAAGTCTGCTTCGAAGCAAACCTCGAAGCCATCGTCAAAGCCATCACCGAAGCGGTCACCAAAGAAGTCCCCTGCCAAGAGCCGCGCCACGCGGAAGCGCGCATGATGCGCGTGCTTCGGCCAGTTTCACCGGCGATTCCTGCAGGTTGCGTGCTTGCGGAGTACGACGCGCGCCACCCGCGACACATCGCGCAAGACGAAGTGCAACTGCCGCCTGAAGAACGCGCGATTGCCGAGACCATCCGGTCTGCGCCGCGGCGTACAGGTTTCATCGCGGGACGACTCGCGTTGCACGCTGCACTCGTCGAGAGCGACGCGCGTACGCACTCGAGTCGACCAATTCTCCGCGATGCGCGTGGCCGTCCGAGTCCCACATGGGATGCGCCGCCTCCACTCTCGATCGCACACTCGCGGAAACGCGCAATCGCGATGGTGGCACCAAGTGGTTCATGCGCTGCCATTGGTGTCGACGTCGAAGAAGTCGATGCCCATCGCGCGCACGCGCTGGTGCGTATGTCTCTTTCTGACGCGGAAATCGCGCTGATTCGCGCGACAGATGCTGAACTTCTGCAAGGCCCCATCGCGCTTTGGTGCGCACGCGAGTCGTGCGTGAAAGCGCATGCGCTCGAAGTTGGATGGTTTGGAACGTCGCTCGTCGCAACGCGTTTCGAACCCTGCGAATCGCCAATCGAAACCGCGATCCGCGCGTGGAAAATCGAGATCGCCTTCGAGAATTCGCCGACATTTGTTGCAACAGCGTGGGCAACCGACGAGGCTGTCTACGCATGCGCGGCGCGCGTGTAAGCGTGCAATACCACGCGCGTTTCAGCGGCGAAAACGTGGCATTTCTCGCAACCAGCCAGCCTGCGACACACCGTAGAGACCGACCAAAATCGCTTCGGCCGCATCGTGCCCGAGTTCCGCAGTGACTCCGCGCGTTTCACTCCACGCGATCACCTGCGCTGCGAGTTTCACTGCAGATTCCTTCGCGAGCGCGCCGTCGCGCGACTCGCGCCCGTAGAGAAACGTCGATCGCCACACGCTTGCATGCACCGCGCGAAAATGAATCCCGCGATGTACGGCGGCCCGTTCCCACGCCTCGGCGAGTTCTCCACCGCCCTCCACGATGAGCGAGTGGACGTGCGGGACTTCGTCAAGAATCGCGGCCGACGCCGCACGAAGCGCGTCCTTCGACTGAAATCGTCGCGCGCGCACTGACTCGAGTTTCCCATCGCGCCCAAACACCGCGATGCCTGTCGCGAGCCCAAGATCGACCGCGAGAAATCGCGACTTTTCACCGAGCATTCGAAGAGTCGGCGTGCGCAACGCTTCGGCAGATCGCGAAATTCCCGCAGATTTACGCCGTTCTTCTGCTTCAAGTTCCGCCGCGGCAGCGGCGCGTTCAGACTTCGGCGGCGTGCGCTTTCCCCACTTTGGTTCGTCGGACTTGTCGCGTCGGCCCATGTGCAAAGCCTAACGGGACGTGCCTTCCGACGGACTCGCGGAAGCGCGTCGGTTGGAGCATTCGCCCCACTTCCCCTACATTGCGCCGCATGGCCCTTCCCCATCTCACCGATGAAGAAACCCGCAACTGGACCCGCGAGCAAAAGGATCGCTGGTGGCTCGAGAACGTCTTCCGCGGAAACATGCCGCAGTTGACGATTCGCGCTGCGATCACGGGCTTCTTGCTCGGCGGCGTTCTCTCGGCGACGAACCTCTACATCGGCGCGAAGACCGGCTGGACGCTCGGCGTCGGCGTGACAAGCGTGATTCTCTCGTTCGTGATCTTCCGTGCGCTCTCCAAAGCGCAGGTTTCGAAGGACATGACGATCCTTGAGAACAACGCGGTGCAGTCGATCGCGACCGCCGCGGGATACATGACTGGCCCGCTCATCTCGGCGCTCATGGCCTACATGTTTGTGACCAACACAACCATGGAGTGGTACAAGATGCTCGCGTGGAACATCATCGCGAGCATCCTCGGCGTGCTCGTGGCGTTCCCGATGAAGCGCCGCTTCATCAACGACGAACAGCAACCGTTCCCTGAAGGCCGCGCCTGCGCAGTCGTGCTCGACTCGCTCTATCCGGAAGCTCCGCAAGGCGGCACCAAGAACATGGCCAACGGCGAGCCCGTTGCGAAGCCGAAGTCCGCAGACGGCGCAGGTGTCGACGCCGGCGTTTTCAAAGCGAAAGCGCTTGCGGCTGCTGCGTTCATCGGTGCGGGCCTGCAAATCTTTGTCGCCGCGGGATACATGGCGGTTCTGCAGATTCTCATCCTCGGTAGCTCGAAGGCCAAGGACTCGCTGATCAAGATTCCCGAGTCGCTCGACGAGTGGATTTACCACCGCGCGACCACGAATCCGGGCGCGTGGCTTCCGAACATCAACGGCATCAGTTTCAAGCAGCTCGGCGTCTCGGCGGCGTTCGATCTTGCGATGGTGGGCGCGGGCGGCCTGATGGGCATGCGCATCGCGTCGAGCGTGATGCTCGGCATGGTCGCGAACTTCCTTATCGTTGCCCCCATCATGATTTCAATGGGCCAAATCATGCCGAAAAACTACGCGGCCATCGCCCAACCAGACGGCAGTTACAACATGGCCGACGCGGTCTTCGGCCGCGCCCATCTCACCAACTCGTGGTGCCTTTGGTGGGGCGTCGCGATGATGGTGACCGCGTCGATGGTCGGCCTCTTCGCAAAGCCAAAGCTCCTCATCAGCGCGTTCACGGGCCTCTTCAATCGCAAGGCGAAGCGCGAAGATTGTCTGAAGGACATCGAACTTCCGATCAAGTGGAGCATCATCGGAATCCCGATCGTCTCTGCGGTCATTATCTGGTTGAACTGGTACTGGTTCGGCGTCAATCCGTGGCTCGGCGCGCTTTCAATTCCGCTCATCATCGTGTTGACGCTCATCGCCGCAAACGCGACGGCGCTTACTTCAACAACGCCGACCGGCTCGCTCTCGAAGATCACGCAGTTCACCTTCGGCGCGATGCAGCCAGCGAATCCCGCGACGAACCTCATGACGGCAGGCGTGACCACCGAAGTCGCGTCGAATGCGTCGAACCTCCTGATGGACATCAAGCCCGGCTACATGCTCGGCGCGAAGCCACGTCAGCAGGCGATTGGTCACTGCATCGGCATCTTCGCCGGTGCGATCGCGTCCACGCCGCTCTTCTACATCCTGTTCATGTCGAACAAGGCCGCGGAAACTTCGATCAAGGATCACATCACCGAGAAGTGGGCAGTCCCTGGCGCTATTCAGTGGGCGGCGATTTCGGATGTCATCGCGGGCATGGGGCAGTCAGGCGTTCAGCTCGTGCAGACGAGTGCTGATGGCATCGCCAAGTTGTGGGGCGTGCTCCCTGTCTCGGCCGCGTGGGCGATGCTCGCGGGCGCACTCATCGCGCTTGTCTTTGAAATCGCGCGCACTGCGACGAAGGGCAAGTTCCCGCTGAGCGCGGTCGGTATTGGCCTCGGCATCGTTCTTCCTCCCGAGTCGACGCTCGCCATGTTCGTCGGCGCGTGTCTCTTCAGCTTCTTCGAGAAGAAGTACCACCACGCGATCGGCTCGTTCGGATGGCGGCTTTGGGTTGACTCGAAGGAAGCCGTTTGCGCAGGCTTGATCGCAGGCTGGGCGCTTCTCGGCGTTGGCGACGGCATCATCGCGGCATTCGGCGAGCAGATGGGTATCTACGAAACCGAGGAAGATCGCAAGGCGGCCGAAGAAGCTGCGGCAAAGACGGGTCAAGCTCGGGCGTTCGAACTCACTCCCGCGGAACAGGACGCTGAGCGCGCCCTGCGCGGTTGAACGCACGCGCTGTGGCAGGAACACGCCGGTCAGTTCCGGCGCTTCATGCGAAAGTCGGCCGTATGGCCGGGTTTTCCATCGGACATCGACTGCCAAACTGCACGCACCGTGCCGTCGGCGTTGAACGTAAATGTCGCTGCATGCATGTGCGTCGCTTTGTCGTTGGCGAGGTTCGTGATGTCCTTCATCTCGAAGACGACCGAGTCCTTTGAGATGCGCTTCGCAACGAGGCGCGGCTGGTTGCCCGCGGCGCAGTAGTGCGTGCACATCAATTCCTTACCGTTCATGTGGTAGACGGTCACCATCTCGTGATCGGTACCCCCGAAGAGCGTCTCGACCACGGCACTTCCCGCGCCGACGATGCGATACTCAATGGTCGTATCCGGCTTCGCGTCACCATCGATGTCGGCGTCCCAGACGCCCTTCAGCGCTTTGAATTGTTCGAGCGGCGAGGGCGTCTCGGCGACCGGCGACGAGTTCTGCGCGAGTGTGGCGGCGATCAGGATGGTGGCGAGCATGGCGGAGAGCCTACGAGACGCGAAAGGTCGATGGAGCACCCGCACGACATGGGCGAACACCCCAAAGTGCGGAGCGCATCCTGCTCGCAGGTGCATTTGCGTATCTTCGCTATCGCCATCTTTTTTCATCGCGCACACTTGACAGCGATGTTCGCAAGCCTATTCTCCGCCGCCCATGAACTTCAGCCGTTCACACGTTTGCAGCAAGCACATGCACATGCATGCCAACAAGCATGCCAATAAGCATGCCAACAAGCATGTCATGCATGTCTCCATGCCGACGTCGAATCTGCGCTGAACGATTGATTCTCAACTCTGTTCACTCACCGACGCCGGCAACCGCCGGCG
>JAIXVI010000071.1 GCA_027483065.1 Planctomycetaceae bacterium | reverse complement strand
CGCGAGCGCTCAAACTCGACGCCATCTCAGCCCGCCGCGATTCATTCGCGGCGAGGCTGGCCAGAGCGAGCAAGTTGCGAAGCAGGTTGCGAGCGCTCAAGCAGGTCGCGAGCGCTCAAGAAAGCTGTCACCCCGCCAGCACGTCATCCATCGAGTACCAACCCGGCGCGCGGCCAGCGAGCCATTTGGCGGCGCGCAGCGCACCCGCCGCAAAGAGGTCGCGTGAAACGGCTTGATGCATGATGTGCAACCGTTCAGACGGGCCCGCAAAGCGGATCTCATGCTCTCCAATCGTGTCACCTGCGCGAATCGCGTGGATTCGGTCGGGCGAAACGCGCATGCCGCCCTCGCCAAGCGAACTCGCAAGTGCGAGCGCAGTGCCTGAAGGCGCATCCTTCTTGCGGTCGTGGTGGCTTTCAACGATGTCGACCGACCATTCGGCTGGCCCGAGGAGTTCCGCCGCCAACCGGGCGAGGCGGCGCGTGACGGCCACGCCCAGCGAGGTATTTGGTGCGACGAGCACCGCGTGAGAGGCCGAAAGCGCCTTGAGTTCATCTTTGACGGCATCTGGAAGCCCCGTGGTGCCGACGAGCAGCGCCGCGTGCGTCGATTTGGCGATTTCGATCACCGCGCGCGTGCCTTTCTCTGATGAGAAGTCGACGAGCACCTTCGCGCGATGGGCAAGTCCACGTTCGCCCGCGTTTTCTCGATGAAATCGCGCAACAACTTCGACGCTCGGGTCGCTCGAAGCAAGCGCATCGATGCGTGTTCCCATGCGTCCACCGGCTCCGATGATGGCGATCTCAAGCTTCATATGCGTCTCCCTTTCCTGCGCGATCGTCTTCGCGTGATGAACGCGACACATGACTCGCACGACTCACACAAAGATGAGTTGCGCAACCCTTCCGACACCAACTCAACAACTTACGACGACTTTTCTGTCAAGCCACTTTCCACATGTGGCCGATGTGTGTATAACTCCATGAGGTTGCAGCTCAGTTACGCCGGCTGCATCCTCACTCCGACACCAAGAGCGTAACCAACTCAAGGGAGCCAACCATGGCTGCTAAGAAGAAGGCCGCAAAGAAGGCCGCAAAGAAGACCGCGAAGAAGGCTGCTAAGAAGACCGCGAAGAAGGCTGGCAAGAAGACCGCCGCCAAGAAGTGAGCCCTTCGCAGTGACTGGCGAAAGCCAGTTGCATGAACGATGCATGGAGGCCGCCGAAAGGCGGCCTCCAGCATTTTTAAGCCGCCGCCGCAACTCTCTGCGTGGGCGGCTTTGTTGTTTGTATGGCGCGAGTCTGCCAGAGACACCACGAAACATTCCTGCCATTTTCCCCGAGGAAAAGGCGGGTTTTTGGTTTCTAGTCCTACCAAGCCTCGTCCTATCGATCCTCGTCCTATCGATCCTCGTCCTATCGATCCTCGTCCTATCGATCCTGATCTTGTCGAGCATGGTCTTGTCGAACGCGGTCTCCGACGCACGGGCCTCGGTCGCGCGATGAAGCGCGCATCGCTGATCGAAACGGCCACGATCGATCACCCCACATCAACGTCTACACGATGAGCACGTGCGTGCTCTGACGCGCTGCATCGAATGTGCGCTGCGTATGGAACTCGCTCAACTCGCGACGCTGTACTTCTAGTCATGTGCGTCGTTCGCTATCATCGCGCGCTCGTGCGGACAACCGCGGAGCAGCGCCACCGCACGCAACTAGACATCAATCGCTCGACGCGTCGATCGAAACTCCCGAAACCCCGTCATCCGACCCCGTCACCGAACCACGTCACCGAACCACATCTCGAGGCGCGCCAAGCAGTCCGAGAGAGAACAAATACGCCATGGCACACGTCATCACCGAACCCTGCATCGGAACCAAGGACACCGCGTGCGTCGAGGTTTGCCCCGTCGACTGCATCCACCCAACCAAGAAGGAAGGGGAGTACGGCGCCCAACAGCAGCTGTACATCGACCCCGACACCTGCATCGACTGCGGTCTCTGCGTCGACGAATGCCCCGTGCAGGCGATCTTCCCGCAGGACGACGTTCCCGCGGAGTGGCGCAAGTACATCCAGATCAACGCCGACTTCTTCAAGAAGTGAGTTGCATCGCGAGGTGACGTGGCCGGGTCGCGCGGAAAGACGTGCATCGCGACAGAGTCGCCATCACGCCTATTCCCAGGCCGTTCCGTTGACTTCCGCGTACAGCGCTCGGGCGGCTTCATCGCTGGCCGTTTCCGGCACGCGCGCACGCACAATCCCCTTCATCGGGTTGTACCAAAACATCGCGCCGCGCCCGCCTCGAAAGGTCGGGTCGCGCGGGTGCTCTCGCCCGAACTCAAAGGGCAACGCGTATTCGATCCATGGAGCCGATTCGCTCGCGAGCGCGTTGCACGGCGCGCAGTCGTCAAACCACGCCTGTTGAACAGCCTCGGGGTGACCAAACTCGTTGAGTGGTGCATTTCCGAGTGTGGCACGGATTCCGATTTCGGCCTCAATCTGGGCAATAGACGCACGGGTCGACTCGACCGCGGAGCGTTCCGCGAGCGCGGTTTGATGGGTTCGAAGTCCAAGGACAAGGGCACCGGCCACCGTGCCGATGATCAGAAAGTCGATCGAAAGCCGAATAGGTCGCATTGCGGGTTCGCTTCCGCTCCTTTGCCCCAACAACGTAAGACTCATCCAAACGTGCGCGTCGCGCACACTCTGTCGAGTGTCGTGCTCATCCACGCGACTCGGGAGGAATCGGCTCATTCCGAGTGCCACTTTGCTCTGTACCTGCTTGGTCGACCCCGTCGGTGCCGTGCACCTGCGGGTTGTTTGGTTTGAAACGGTTGCACGCGCGGCGAGAGAGGGTCGTCGGGCCTGATAGCATCGCGGAGATGACCTCTGTTCCTCGCGAGAATCCGATTCACGTCCGCATGCTTCGTTGCGGGATGCCGCTCCTTGTCGAGGAAATGGCGGGAGTCCGAACCGCCGCGGTCAGTTGGTTGCTTCCTGCGGGCAATGCTTCCGATCCCGATGGCGAGCATGGCGATGGTTGGTCGAGTCTGCTCGCCGAACTCGCCCAACGCGGCGCGGGCGGCCGCGATAGCAAGCAATTTTCCGACGCGCTTGATCGCGCGGGTGTGCAGCGATCGGTTTCGCCCGCTGCGGTGCACATCGTGATCGGCGCAACCACGATCGGTTCGCGCATCGGAGAAGCGCTTCCGCTTCTCACCGATCTCGTCGTTCGCCCGCATCTTCCGGCCGAGGCCCTTGATCCAGTGCGAAGCCTCGCGCTCCAATCACTCGAAAGTCTTCGTGACGATCCGCAGCATCGCGTTTCGCTCAACTTGCGCGAGCGTCACTTGCCGCCGCCATTCAACCGCAACGGCCATGGCAACAAGGTTGCGTTCGAGCGCGCGGAGATCGATCCGCTGCGCGAGAGTTGGGCGAAGCGTGTGCGGCCAATCGGCTCGATTCTCGCGGTCGCGGGCGCGGTGAACGCGGACGATCTCGCGCGGCAACTCGACGGGCTGCTCGCGGGCTGGGAAGGCGTCGGCCCCGAAGTCGAGGCAACGGGCGACGCGATGGGCGGCGCGCTGCATGAGGCAGATGAGTCGAACCAAACGCACATTGCGATGGGCCTCACGGCGCCAAACGAGCGCGAACCCTCGAGCCTCCTCTGTCGGATCGCGGCGACCATCCTCGGTGGCGAGTCTTCGAGCCGCCTCTTCACGGAAGTGCGCGAGCGCCGGTCCCTCTGCTACTCGGTGAACGCGGGTTACGCCGGCGGTCGCGACCGCGGCATGATCGCCGTCTACGCGGGAAGCACGCCTGAGCGCGCACAAGAGACGTTTGACACGATTCGCGCTGAGCTTGAGCACTTCGAGCATGGCGTTCACGCCGATGAATTCCGTCGCGCGGTGGTCGGCCTCAAGAGTCGACTCATCATGCAAGGCGAGAGCACGGGGGCGCGGGCGGCGGCCTTGGCGAGCGATTGGTACCGCCTGGGTCGATGCCGCTCGCTTGGCGAACTCTCGGCCGAAGTCGATGCCGTCACGCTTGATGGGTTGAATACATGGATTGCGTCGGCGATGGATGTCGGCTGGCGCGCCCGCGCGACTCTTTGCACGATCGGCAAAGACCAACTGCGCACGTCGTAAAACAGACACGCCCTCGGGGCGTGCAGTTCAACGCGACGGAGCGTTTGGCGAACTCAGAATCTGACCGGACTCAGACCGCTTCAACCACGCTGTAGCGGTCGAGGTTCAGGGTCACGAGTTCGCCGTCATCCTTCTTGACCTCAAGCCGATCGAGCCAAAGCTTGTCAGCCTTGGCGTGGGCGAACCACGAGCCTGTCTTCGCTTGGCGATAGCGGCAGACAACACCTTCAACCGTGGTGGTCCAAACGGCGTGGGTCTGCGGCAACTGCTGCGTGACGCGGACGCGAGTTCCAGGTTCAAAGGCGGCGGACTCGAGCATGGGAGGCGGAGTATACCGATGCGCTCGGATCTGTCTGTCCGGCTTCGAGGGCAGCAACGAGCCGCGCCTTTGATGGATTGGCCGATCGGTTAGCCGCCGACGCGCGCGGGGGTCACCGACAGGAGCTTGCCGTGATCGAATGGCTCCAGCGTGATGGTGAGCGATTGTGCCTGCCCGCCGCCACGTCGAACGTCGAACTTGACGGTGTCGCCGGCCTTCTTCGAGCGCAGCACGCGGCGAACGTGCGAGGGGCTCGCGTCGCTTGAGCCGTCGATGGCGACGACGATGTCATGGTCGCGCAAGCCACCTTCGTAGCCGCTGAGTTCTTCGGAAACATCTTCCAGCACCGCGCACTTGCGCGGATCGAGCCCGAGATGGGTGGCGAGCACTGGGTCGACTTCGCGCATCCGGACGCCGAGCATCACGGGTGGCAGGTGCGGCACTTGCGACACGTGCGGGCCCGCGGGTGGCATCGCCACCGGGGGTTGTCCAGGATTCGGCATGACGCCAGGCGGGATCATGGCGCTGGCGCCGGATTCGACGAACATCATGTGGTCGCCCGCAGGTCCGCCGATGAAGACGCCATCAGGACCGCCCACTGGGTGCCATTGCATGCCGGGGTACATGCCAGGGCCCATCGGTCCAGCGTTCGGGAGCGGTCGACCTTCGACAAAGATCTCGCGGCGAATCTCACGCGATCGCTTGCTGGAGCGACCGTTGCCGTCGCCGCGGCCCTCGCCGCGTTCATCCCCGTCGTCATCCCCGTCGTCATCCCCGTCGTCGTCCCCGTTCTCATCCCCGTCATCGTCGTATTCCTCGTCGCGTTCGACGACCACGATCATCACTTCCTCGTCTTGAGCCCCCTCAATCATCGACCACTGCGCGGGCGACTTCTTTGACGAAGGCTTCGTCGAAGACGGGCGCCCCTCGGAGGTGGACTCACAGGCCGCCAACCCTGTCAAGGTGGAAGCGGCGAGCGCGATGGCGAGGAGCATTCGGGTGGAGTCGGACTTGGGTTCCGCAAGGAAGGTAAGGCGCATGGTGAGAAGATCGGCCGCCAATGCGATTTCGCTGCAAAACGCGCGTACCCTGCGCGCCATGTTGACGCGAGCGCGATCTCTCGGCGGAGGTCTTTCCATCTCAGCGACGGTGATATGGACGTGCTCGGCCGCAGCGCTTGCGGGGGCGGGTGGCTGGATGCTCGGGTGCGAAAAAGAACTTCGCGATCCAAGCGTTACGCGGCCAACCCAGCCGTCCGAAACCGCTGGCCAAGGCGAACAGCCTCCAGCAGCGTTGCAAACGATCGTCACGCCCGCGCCGGTGGCCGATCCGCTCGCTGAACATCGTGCGACGAAGCTTGTCCTCACGGGGCTCTCGCAGATCACGCGCCCCGCGCCCGGTGTTGCGATCATCGATCTCAGGTTCGACGCGCTCGACGACGCCGGGCTTCCCGCACGCATGGCGGGTGATTTGCGCGTCGTGATTCGCGCACCGAGTGCCGAACCCGAACACAGCGCGTTTGATATTCCGCTTCAAACCGTGAAGCAGCAGGCGAAGCACTTCGACGAGACGCTCTTGATGTATGTCGTGCGGTTGGAGCCGCGCTTTACACGCGAGCCTGCAGTGGGCTCTCAGATCGAAGTGACAGCCACACTCGCAAGCCACGACGGCAGCGTCATTGAATCGACCGGCAGCGTGGCGTGGTGATCAATTCGCGTGGCGTGGTGATCAATTCGCGTGGCGTGGTGATCAATTCGCGTGGCGTGGTGATCAGTCGTGTTGGAGGAATCGTTGCGCGCGCCGCCTTACGGCGTCTTGTCGCTTGAGTTCTGTGCGCGCTCGAGTTTCGTTTCGTACTTCTGCTTCATCTGACTTTGATGGCTCGTGAGATCAATCGATCGACCATCGATCCACGCGGCCGCGACATCACTCGTCAATTCAAGCGGATGGCCGCGCGTCACGATGATCGTGGCGCTCTTGAGTGGCTCGACCGTCCCGTAGCGCGACGAAATGCCCGCGATCGCGCACGGGTTCGCAGTCACCGCGCGCAACGCCGCTTCTGGATCGAGTCCGAACGCCGCAGCGGTCGCCGCGTGGTGTGGGAGATTGCGCTCGTGCGCAGGTTCATCACCGGTCGCGATCGAGAAGAGAATCCCAGCATCCGCGAGTTTCTTTGGAAGCGTGTACGCGGCATCGGTCGGCGCGTGACGTTGGCTTGGAAGGCGATGCACACCATTCAAGACGACGGGAACCGACGCGGTCTTGAGAAACGGAATCGCGCTCTCGACGCCTTCGCTCCCCACAATCACAGGGCGCATGCCACGCGCGGTGATCCACGCCACCGCACTTTCAATTTGCGCAGCACTTCCAACTTGGACGAAGACAGGGTCCTTGCCCGAAAGAACATCGCGCATCGCTTCGGCGCGTTCGTCTTGAGCGACGGTTGGATCGGCGGCGCGCGCCGCGAGAATCGCCTTCATCTCGTCGAAGAAACGGCCGATCTTCTCGAGTTCCTCTTTCGCGCGGCGTCGCTGTTCTTCCGGAGAACGACGCGAAACAAGTGTGCGCGCGGGATCGACCATCGGCCAGGTCATCACAAGACCGATTGAGCGATCGATGGTGAGCGCTTCCGGAGTCCACCCATCGAGTCGAATGACGGATGCGGTTCCCGAAAGCGTGCCGCCGTTCGGAACAGGAACCGCGAGCAGAATGCCTGCCGCGCGTGACACGGTGAGCAAGTCACTATCGGGATTGATCGCGACGGCGGGAACAGCTTCCGGTCGGAAGTCGCCGAATTCAAAGCGATCGTCGGTCGATTCGACGGAGAGCGTTTCGACGAGTCCGAGCGACGTCGGCATCGCACAGAAGCCAGGCGACACGTGCATGCCTTTCGCGTCGAAAATCTCGCAGTTGGCGGGGAGTTCTGGAACGCCTGCGCCCACCGATGTGATGCGGCCGCCGTCGAAAATCACGTGGCCATCTTGAATGACGGGTTGCGATTCGGTTGCGGTGTGAATGACGGCGTGGATGATCGCGATCGGTCGCGATTGCGCGGGTGCCGGCACCACATCCGATTGCGCGAAGGTGGTCGACGCGGCAGCGCATGCAAGCGTTGTAGCGACAGTCGAAGCGAGAGTGCGAAGACCGCGCGATGAAGAGTTCGTGTGAAGAGTCATGCAAAACCTCATGGGTGGTCTCCGTCTCAGTTGATTTCCGCCGCGACGGGCACGATTGGTCCTGTGAGATTTGTCGTCGTGCTTGTTGCATCGCCGCTTGGCGTCAGCACGTCCGACGATGGGCCGCAGCCACAATCACCTTGTTTCGTTGGGAATGGATCTTGTCCGCGCGCGAGTCGCAGCCAGATGAAGTCCTCGCGATCTTCGAGCATGCGCTCTAAGAGCGTTGGCGCGCGGCCACCCGCGGAACCACGTCCACCGCGTCCGCCGCGCATACCACCACCACCACTACCACCACGACCTTCGCCATCGCCGCTCGCCGCGCGTGCGGCGTCGCCTGCCGGTGCGAGCGTCTTCGCGATAAGGTCGGCGCGCGCGGTGCGAATGGCCTCATGCTGCGCCGCTTCAGCAGAACGCTGATATCGACGCACACCGTCGACCCACGTTTCCTCGCAGCGCGTGAACGCAGAAAGCGGATTGCCGTTCCACACCGCGAAATCCGCGTCCTTTCCAACCTCGAGTGAGCCGGTGCGTTGATCGATGCGCAGTTGCTTCGCTGGATTGATCGTGACGAGTGCGAGCGCTTGCTCTGGCGTGAGTCCGCCGTAACGCACGGCCTTCGCGGCTTCCATGTTCATGCGACGCGCGAGTTCATCGGAATCCGAATTGAAGCTGACAACGACACCCGCACGATGCATGATCGCGCCGTTCCATGGAATCGCATCCATCACTTCGACTTTGTACGCCCACCAGTCGCTGAAGCTCGATGCACCGGCACCATGTGCTGCGATCTCCGGCGCAACTTTGTAGCCCTCAAGAACGTGCTGCAACGTTGCGACGCGGAAGCCAAACTTCTTTGCCGTCGCGAGCAGCATGAGGATTTCGTCTTGACGGTAACTGTGGCAGTGAACGAGCCGCGTTCCTTCGATGATTTCAGCGAGCGTTTCGAGTTCGAGATCCTTCCGTGGCGGCAGCGTGCGCGCGCGCGCAGCCTCGTCGAGCGCGGCGTACGCAACATGCTTCGCGCGGTAGGCGCGTGCAGCTTCGAACGCATCGTCCATGAACGTGGCAACACCCATGCGCGAACTTGGGTACCGCGACTTCGAGCGTACGACGTTTTCACCAAGCGCAAACTTGATGCCCGATGGCGCGTCTTCGAAGCAGAATTTCTCGGCGTTTTCGCCCCAACGAATCTTCACCACCGAATTACGTCCACCGATGGGATTTGCGGAACCGTGCAGTTGATTGACCGCGGTGAGTCCGCCAGCAAGTTGGCGATACCACTCGATGTCGTTCGGATCGATGACGTCACCAATCGTGACTTCTGCGGTGTTCGAGTGTGTGCCTTCGTTCACGCCACCGGAAATGCCGGTGTGGCTGTGACAATCGATGAGGCCAGGCGTGATGTGCATGCCGCGCACGTCGAAGATGGTCGCGCCATCGGGCGTGTCCAGTTTCTCACCGATCGCCGCGATTTTCCCATCGCGAATGAGCATGTCTGCTGTTTGCAACGTGCCCGCGGGGCCTTGCGTCCAAATCGTCGCGTTACGGAAGAGCACCGTGCCGCTGAACGGTTGTGCGGTGAGCCCGAATTCGCCGAGCGGGAAAGGAAGTACGTCCTTCCAGAGCGTCGACTTGTCGTCCTTCTTCACGTCATCTTTCTTCGCATCGTCCTTCTTCGCGTCGGAGCCTGCAGCGTCGTCGTTCTTGACGTCGTCCTTTTGTGCGTCGTCCTTCTTCTCCTCGTCCTTCTCGCCTTCGCCGCTCTTTTCCGACTTCGATTCGGTTGCTGCATCTGGCGGCATGCGACGCAAGTCGAACGTGAAGCGAGTGCCCGCGAGATTTTCTGCCGTGAGCACCGCGCGCTCGCCAACACTCGCGATCGCGATGCGCAATTCACCGTCGAGACCGAACGGTGCGCCGTCGATCATGCCGCTCCAGCGTCCATCTGAACTCGTTGTCTTTCGCGCCGTTGCGGACGCGCGACCGTCGCCCGGATTCTTTGACTTTGGCGCTGTTTCGTCCTTCTCAGATTGCTCAGTGTTCGCAACTTCTTGCGCTGTTTCCGTTGCGGGCTTCTCTTCCGAAACCCACGTCGCCTTGATCGACGAATCTTTCGGATCAAGCGAGAGACGCAAGTCTTTCGCGAGCGGCTTCGGCGTCGCCGTCGACGTTTCGACGGTGAACGT
>JAIXVI010000017.1 GCA_027483065.1 Planctomycetaceae bacterium | reverse complement strand
TTGCGTGTCGTGCCCGTCTCGTGCCAGTCTCGTGCCCGTCTCGTGCCCGTCTCGTACGCGTCACGTCCCTGTGACTGGGCTCCACATGAACATTTCCGCGGAGAACTCCATCAACTTCATCGCGATCCAAGAGAAGAGCGCGACGGTCGTGGCGACCATCGCGAGGATTTTGGGCACGAAGACGAGCGTCTGCTCTTGAATCTGCGTCACTGCTTGGAAGATGCTCACCACGAGACCGACCACGAGACCAACCACCAGAATGGGTGCCGAGATGAGCAGGATGAGGAGAAACGTCTCGCGCACCACATCAAGCGCTTGCACGTCGAGCATGCCTTCCATCATCCACCTCCGAGTGGCGCCATGACGCCGGTGAGCAGCGAGCCTGCGACAAGCGTCCATCCGTCGACGAGGACGAAGAGCAGCAACTTGAACGGCAGCGAAACAAGCACTGGCGGAAGCATCATCATGCCCATCGAAACGAGCAGACTCGAGATCACCATGTCGATCACGAGGAACGGGAGATAGATGCGGAAACCGATGAGAAACGATGTCTTGAGTTCGGAGAGGACGAATGACGGAACCAACGTCAAGAGGTCGACGTCCTTCTCCCACGTCAACTGCTCGGGTTCGCTCGTGTCGACACCGCGATGCTCGAGAATCATCATCACGGTCGGCACGTTGCCCGTTGCTTCGATCTGCGCGATCATGAATTCGCGGAGCGGCTTCTTCGCACCTTCCCACGCGACCATTTGGTCTTTCTGCTCGCCCCGCGCGTACGGCCCGAGGCCTTCGTCCCACATGCGCCCAAACGTCGGCGCCATGGCGACCGCGGTGAGAAGCACCGAGAGCCCGACGATGACTTGCGACGGTGGCAGTGTTTGTGTTCCGAGCGACTGACGCAGGAGGCCAAGCACCACCACCATGCGCGTGAAGCACGTGCAGAGGATGAGAATCGCGGGCGCGACGGTGAGGACCGTCAGCAACAAGACGATGTTCAGTGCGCTCGAGAGCCCGCCCTCGAAGCCCGGCACGTTCTTCGACGCATCCTCAAGGACGCCGATCGGATTGAAGGAGTCGAGTGCTGGTGCTGCTTGGGCGAGGAGCGCAATCATCGCGAACCTCCGCCGCGG
The DNA here is from genome assembly GCA_027483065.1 of Planctomycetaceae bacterium. Lineage (GTDB taxonomy): Bacteria > Planctomycetota > Phycisphaerae > Phycisphaerales > SM1A02 > QWPT01. Next base: position 11,213 of record JAIXVI010000017.1, on the reverse strand, counting down.
GTGTTCTTGCGGGCTCGCGTGAGATCCACGGTTTCGATCTCGGCGCCGCGCATGACCGCTGGGAGCGCGTCGCGCGGATCGATACGCGCGGCGCGGCTGGCCCCCGTCTCTTCGTCAAACGATTTACCCGCCGTGCGGAGCAGTGCATCGAAGGAGAAATCGCGCGTTGGATCCTTCGCGTTCTTCGCACCCGCCTCGCAGCGCGTGATGAGGTCAGCAACATCATCCGCCTCGGAGAATTCACTCAGCGTTTGCATCGCCTGCGCACCTTGGTGGACAACAAGCACGCGACGGCCAACCTTCAGAAGCACCACTTGCTGCCCACGTGCGACGGGGTAACGCGCGAGGATCTCGACGACGCCCGAGGGGCGCTTGCCGGGGCCAAGTTGTCCGCCGAAACGCTTGATGACGCTGCGTGTGAGGACGATGACGAGAAGCGTTCCACCGAGCGCGGCGGCTGTTGGAAGAATCTCGCCAAAGAAGCCGCGTTCACGCGCACCTTCGGCGAGTGAGCCGAAGTCGCCAGTGGCCGTTTCGGTTTCGCGCGGGAGCGATGACGCAAGCGAGCGAGCTGGCGTCGTCGCTGGGCCCACTGGGGCCACTGTGGCGGTCGACGAAGAAGCGACAGGCGCGGCGTTCGTGCCTGCCACCACCGCGTCGTCGGCGCGCGCTGGCGACACTACGAAAGACGCGAGCGTCGTAGCGAAAACGCCGGTCGTCACCAACGCTGCGAGTGTGAGTTTGCGAAAGAGTGCGATCGGCATGGCCATCCTGGCTTCGTCGCGAGTTCACTGTTGTGCGTTGGACCAGAATCCTTCCGGTCCATCTTGCTTCCGATTTCGGCGCACACGTTTGCGTTTGGAGGTGCTTCCCTTTGAGGTACTGGCCCTTTCAGGCTTCACCTGCCCCGTTCAATCCGAGTTACGCCTCAATCGGCTCAAGAATCTCGCTCACACGGACGCAGAAGTTCTCATTGAGCACGAGAACTTCGCCGCGCGCGATGCGTCGACCGTTGACGTAGATGTCGACGGGATCACCCGCGGCCTTGTCGAGCTCGACCACCGAGTCAGCGTTCAGCTTGAGGACGTCTTCGACAAGCATGCGCGTGCGGCCGAGTTCGATGCGAACTTGCAGCGAAACATCGCCGAGAAGACCGATGCCGCTCACCGCGCCTCCGCCTGCCGACGGAGTGCCGAAGTCGGGAAGACCGATCGGCGAAGGCGACGTGCCGGTTGCGTTGAGCGATGAATCGGTGGAATCGTCGGGCATGATGGGCTTTCTTCAGGCTCCGCCTGATGGCCTCTCGGTCGCAAGCGTCGGACGTCCTATCCAACGAGCTCTCGCGACATGGCATTGTCGGCCGCGCAAGGGTTGCGCCTGCAGAGAATCATCAAGGCCGCTTTGGCCTTTCATCGGCAAGAAGTGCGCGTCAAAAAGACGCTGCCCCCGCCTCGGACGGGTGTCGCGGAGGCGAGGGCTGCGGTTTGGCGGCGAAGGATTGGCGAATTGCTGGGTCGATCTGTCAGCGGCTCACGCGGATACCACTTCCGATGACCACGAGGACGCGGTCGATCGTGACCGGCTTCCGATGATCGCCTTCTCCGGCAAAGATTTTGTTCTCGAATCGCTCGCGAAGGGCGCTCTCAAGGCGGCGCCGAAGCGTGTCATGCAGTGGTTCTTGGAAGTGTTGCGGCTCAGCGGTGCGGAAAATCCCGCAGATTTCCTCGCGCAATTCGTTCTTCACCGCCTTGATCGCTTCGTCGACTTCCTTCTCCGCCGACTTCTTCACCTTGAGGTGAATGTCAGCCTTGTACTGGTAGGTCACGCCGGAAGCGTCGTTGGAAACGCGATCCTCAAAGACGAGAAGTTCGACAGTTTGGTTGTCTTCGGGCTTTTCGACGGCCGCAGGTGGCGGACCACCAGCATCCGCGGGCTTGGGCCCACCGAGCGAGAAAACCGCAAACAGCACGCCGCCCTCAATCGCGAGCAGCGCCACGGTGATGAGCGCGAACTTCATCCCGCCCTTCTTCGCAGGTGCAGCGGCCGCGTCGGGCGCGGATTCAGACTTGCCGTCAGGTTTCTTGTCGGCCATGGGACTCTCTCCTCGCCCATCCCCCACGATCAGACCCGTTCAGGCACCTCCCCTGAAAACGACCGGGCTCGATGAAGCGCATCGGGCCGACTCGACCGCGACTTGAGACGCCGGCTCGATGCGGGGAATCAACCCACGGCAGGTTGTGCGGGCTGTAGCAGTGGCGCGAGCTTGCCGCGCGCAAAAGCGCAGCCTGCGGGCGAGGAACCCGAACCGCATGGTTCAGCCGGGAAGGAGGACCCGAAGGGCACTCGGCTCGGTCCAAAAGTGGCGCGCAGCGGGTTGCGGGGTGCCGACACCTCCACCTGTACCTCCACCTAGCCCTCCACCTGTACCTCCACCACGCACTCCCGCCCCACTGCCCGCCGCACCTGCAGCCGGGGCGTCCGTTGCCGCATCGCCATCAAGTTGCAGTTTCGCCGCGGGTGAAGCCTCAAGCGTGATGTGCTGTCCGCGTCGCGCGCGGTAATCGGCGCTTGCGAACGAGACTTTGCCAGCGAGCCCGAAGCGCAGAAGCGGCACCCAACTCAAGAGATCAAGTGCACCGCGCGCAGGGAGATACACCGCATCGAGGAGCCCGTCGTCCGGTTCCGCGTCGGGGGTCGGGTTGAGGCGAACTCCGTACTCACGCAAGTTGCCAACAACGACGAGGCCAGGCCCGAGCTCTTCGCGTTCGCCATCAATCGACCACGCGAGTTGGCTTGGTTTCCACGCACGCGCGAGTTCCAAGATTGGCCGCGCGTAGGAAAGATGCGAGATCGCACCCGTGCGACGGGCCGCCAGTACGTGCACGACGTCGGCGTCGAAGCCGACCGACGCCATGATGTTGAAGTGCTCGTGATCGGCGCGCGCGAGATCAATCGCACGCGTCTTTCCCGCAACCAACGCCCGCGCCACGCTGCGCGGATCGGCGCGCATTCCAAAGGCTCGCGCGAAGAGATTCTCCGTTCCACACGGCGCATGCCAGAGCGGAACCTGCGCGCGCGCCGCCTCGGGTGCAGCCATGCGCACGGCACCGTCACCACCCGCAACGACCAACGCATCGACATCCGTAAGCGCCGGCGCGAGCCACTCGGAGGTCGGTCGGCGCTCGGTCGGACGAAGTCGAACATCGACACCGTCGGTCTCGAGACCGCGCTTCAAAAGTTCGGCGGCGGCGAGCGCTTTGCCCGCGCCTGAGATGGGGTTGAAGAGGATCGCGACTTTCAAGAGTTCCGCCGAAGTCTGCCCAGATTGAGGAAAACCACCTTCGCGCGTACGATCGGCCCTATGCCCTCTTCGCCTTCGAAGTTCGCCGCGTGTCTCCTCGTTGCCCTCACAGGGGCTTTCGGCGGCGGCATCGTCGGGAACGCTCTCGAGGGCGTCGGCCTCTCGGCGCGACTCAGCGTAGGTTCCACGTTCGGGGTTGACCTCCGCGGGTGGGAACGCTCCGCCGCCGCGCAGACCGAGACCTACCAACTCGACACGCTCGATCGTTGGCAGAAGGTCGCCGACGTCGATCCGACGAGCGAGGAAGCGCAGTTACTCTCGGCACGACGCGCGCTCGTCAACGGCGAGGTTTCGCGCGCGAAGAATCTCGCGAACGCGTTCATCGAGCGCTACCCGCTCTCCCGCTATCGCGCGGATGCGCTGTTACTTCGCGGCGACGCGAAACTTGCGGCAGGCGATGAGCATGAGGCGCTCTTCGATTATGAAGAAATCGCCCGGCGCTACTACGGGAGCTCCGTGTTCATTCCAACGCTCGAACGCGAGTTTGAAATCGCGCAGAGTTACGCGAACGGCCTCAAGAAGCGTTTCTTCGGAACCTTCCGCCTCGTCGACGCGAGCGAAGACGCGCAAGAACTCTTGATTCGTATCCAAGAGCGACTCCCAGGCAGCGAACTCGCGGAGAAGGCCGGCATGGCGCTCGGCGACTTCTACTTCGATCGCCGCGAAATGATGATGGCAGCCGAGGCGTACTCGATTTATCTCGAGAATTACCCGCGCAGCGCTGGTGTCACGAAGGCGCGTTTGCGCTTGATTTACGCGTATCTCGCGGGTTTCCGCGGTCCTGAGTACGACGCGAGCGGCTTGCTCGAGGCGCGCGCGAAACTGCGCTCGATGCAGGCGCTGCAGCCAGGTCTCGCGCAACAGATCGGTGCGACGAGTGTGCTCGTGCGCATCGAGGAGTCGGAAGCGGCGAAATTCCTCTCGACCGCGAATTGGTACCTCGAAGTCAACGACCCGATTTCGGCGGAGATGTTCATCCGTCGCCTCGTCCAACGTCACCCGCGTTCGATCGCCACACTTGAAGCGTTGCGCATCGTGCCGCTCGTGATTGCGCGACTTCCTCAAAGCGTCATCCGCGAAGCACCCGATTACCGCGCGCTGCGCAAGTCGCTGCTTGGGGTTGAGTGGAGCGACATTCCAGAGATGGCTTCACCGACCGATCCCGCGGCCGTCGATGTTGGCGGAAGCGGCAAGACGCGTGCGGAACCCACGGCGACCTCACCGGCAGCTTCAACGGCACCCGCAACCCCGCCAGCGACGCCCCCTCAATCCGCGGCGCCGAGTCCATCGACCGGAGGCAAGTCATGAAGCGGCAGCGGGAAGTCATGAAGTTGCACTCCCAAGGCACGATGGCACGCGGAGCAGCCCCACTCCTGCTTCCGATCGCGGGCTTGATGCTTTCGTTTGCGCACTTCACTGGCTGCGCTTCAACGCCGAGCGACGGCTACGCGGCGGTCAGCCCGTATCCCTCGAAGTACCGAAGCGTGGCGGTTCCGATCTTCCGCAACCAGAGTTACATGCGGGGTTTCGAACTCGATCTTGCAGATGCAGTTGTCAAGGAAGTCGAGTCCTCGACGCCCTACAAAGTGCGCTCGGAAGCGACCGCCGACACCGTCCTTCGAGGCACCCTCACATCCGTCGACCTGATCGAACTCTCGAAAGACCCGTCCACGGGCTTGGCGAACGAAATGATGGTGCGGGTGCGCGCCGACTTTGAGTGGGTTGACCTCCGCACGGGCGAACGAATCGTTGCGAAGCAGGGAATTGAATCGTCTGCGCTCTTCGTCCCGTCCTATCCTGCCCGTGAACCGCTCGAACTCGGGCGGTTTGCTGCCGTACAGCAACTCGCCCACGATCTCGTCGGCGCAATGCAATCCAACTGGTAAGCGACGTGTGTCTACGCGAGACGGCAGTCGACCTTCCTCGCAGGGTCGGTTGTCCGAATCTCTGCGATTCGGCAAGCGTTTCGGGAATCCCCCGAGCGTGCGCGCCCGAATCCGCACAACCCCACGGCGCGCAAGTTTGTGGACAGCGGGAGTATTTGTTTCGCAGCCACCCTTTTGGTTGGCGGGGACTCGGCAGATTGGACGAAAGAAACACGTCACGTCGAACCCCGTCTGAATCCGTCTGAGTCGGTCTGAGTCCGTTGTTGAAGTTGGAGTCGAAGTTGGAGTTGGGTTCGAGCGATCGTCCTGCGCGGGTCACCCGGCGCTCGATGGACCGCACCTCACCATGTTCGGAACACGCATGCAGTACAACCGTTTTCAACACTTCCTCTCGCGTCTCACCTCTGCGTGGAGTGGCGGCTCTCTTCGGAGCCATGCTGCCCGCGTTGAACCTCGCGCAGCGCTGATCGGCGCTACCGATCGACTCGCGATGGCTGGGCCAGACGATTCGTCCGGCGGCTCGAACTCGGGTGGCCCGAACTCGGGTGGTTCAAATTCGGGCGGTCCAAACTCAGGAAAGCCCGGCATGCCGCAACAGAATGGCGGCCGCCAAGTCATGGGCTGGATCATGTTCGGCGCCGTGATTCTTCTTTTGTTCTTGGCGTTTGGTCAATCCGGCGGCGGACAACAAGAACTCACGTGGTCGCAATTCAAGAACCTCGCTGAATCGAAAGCGCTCGAAGGCGACAGCGTCAACGTCAACGGTGCAGCTACGAAAGTCACCGCAACCGTGAAGGAGACCTCCGCGGTCTTCCCTGGTAAGACCGTTTACGTCAACGTGATGGACAAGCAGGACTACTGGGTCAAGGATCTCACCGACGCGAAGGTCGATTTCAAGAAGGTCGAAGAGTCGTACTGGCCGGTGATCCTCGTACAGTTGCTGCCAGTCATCCTCATCATCGGCATCATTTGGTTCATCGCGCGTCAGATGCGCGGCGCAGGCGGCGGACCGGGCGGCATGCTCGGAAGCTTCGGCAAGAGCCGTCACCGCATGCAGTCAAAGGACACCGTCAAGGTCACGTTCAACGACGTCGCAGGCGTCGACGAAGCGAAGGAAGAAGTTCAAGAGATCGTCGAGTTCCTCAAGAACCCGAAGCGCTTCTCGAAACTCGGCGGTCGTATTCCGCGCGGCGTGTTGCTCTCGGGCCCGCCGGGCTGCGGCAAGACATTGCTCGCGAAGGCCATCGCTGGCGAAGCCGGCGTCCCCTTCTACTCGATTTCGGGTTCTGACTTCGTTGAAATGTTCGTCGGCGTCGGCGCCAGCCGCGTGCGCGACCTCTTCAAGCAGGCGAAGGAGAATTCGCCGTGCATCGTCTTCCTCGACGAAATCGACGCGGTCGGTCGTCGTCGTGGCGGAGGCTTCTCCTCGGGCGGCCACGATGAGCGCGAGCAAACGCTCAACGCGATCCTCGTCGAGATGGACGGTTTCGATGCGAACACGCAAGTCATCGTCATCGCGTCGACCAATCGTCCCGACGTCCTCGACCCCGCACTCACGCGACCAGGTCGCTTCGACCGTTCCGTCGCGGTGAATCTGCCGGATCTCGCGGGCCGTCGCCAGATTCTCGCGGTCCACGCGAAGAAGGTGAAGCTCGCCGAAGATGTCGACCTCGAAAAGGTCGCACGCGGCACGCCGATGTTCTCTGGCGCCGATCTCGCGGCGCTCATCAACGAAGCAGCCATCATCGCCACGATGGCCGACAAGGACTTTGTTGAACTCGCCGACCTCGAAGAAGCGCGCGACAAGGTGCGTTGGGGCCGCGCGAATCGTTCGCGCAAGATCGAGCAACAAGAGCGCGTGGCAACCGCGTACCACGAGGCAGGCCACGCCGTGCTTCAAATGCTCCTTGAGCACGCGGACCCGCTGCACAAGGTCACGATCATTCCGCGTGGACAAGCGATGGGCGCGACGTTCTCGCTGCCTGAGAAGGATCGATACGGCTACGGCCGCAAGCACATCATGGCGACGCTGCGTGTTCTTTGCGGCGGACGTCTCGCGGAGGAACGTAAGACTGGCGACACCAGTTCTGGCGCCTCGATGGACATCCGCATGGTGACGAGTTACGCCCGCGCGATGATTCTTCAGTGGGGTATGTCGGAGCGATTGGGCTTCGTGAATTACGCCGGTAGCGAAGATCGCGAGTCGATTTTCGCCGAGAAGGACTACTCGCCTGAGACGGCACGCGTCATCGACGAAGAGATTCGCCGCATGTCCGACGAAGCCTACGAGGATGCGCGACGCCTTCTCGATCTGAACTGGGACAAAGTCGTCGCGGTCGCGGAAGCACTGCTCAAGTACGAAACGCTTCAACGCGACGACATTGACCGTCTCATGCGTGGCGAGTCGATTGGGAAGCCGACCGTTGCGGATCTCCTCGTCGCGGAGAACACGCGCCCGAAGCTCACAGAATCGAAGCCCGAAACGCGCATCGGTGAAGACCCTGATGCGGGACTGAGCGGCGCGATGCCGAGCCCGGCGTAAGGCGCGTACAACCCAAACAAACACGAGGGCGTTCCAAGTATTCCTTGGAACGCCCTCGTTCTTCGTCTATAGCGCTTGGTTGAAGCCCGCGTTACATCTTGAGGTCAAACGAGACGAGCGTCTTCGCGCCGCCTTCGGCTTCAATTTCAACCCAAAGCTTGGAGCCTTCCGGCATCGGCGACGGGGCCTCGCCGTGCGTGTGCCAGTTGTCCTTCTCGAGTTCAGCCTTCGCCTTCATCGAGCCTTCGCCGCTTTCGACGCCAACCCAGCAACGCACGGCGGCAACCTTGGGCCCACCCGTCACCCAAATGTCCACGGGGAGTTCAGCGCCTGCTTTGACGTCGCCGTCGCGCGACGCCTTCACGTTGAACTCGCCAGCCTTCTGCTCGCCGAGTTCAACGGTCGCGCCGTGACCTTCCTCTGCCATCTCCTTCTCGTGCGCGTGGTCATGATCATGATCGTGGTCGTGGTCATGATCACCGGACGCATGCGTATGAGCCGCTGAGTTTGTGTTCGAACCCTCACCACAGCCAGCACTCCATGCGCAGAGTGCCGTCGCGGTGACGAGCGTGGCGGCGAGACGAAGTTGATTCCGATCCATCGACATAACTTGCTCCAAAGGGGTTGCGTCCGGCGTGCGTCAGTCGCGCGCGGACTTGGGGACACGGAAAGCGAGCGCGTAGCCCGCGGGAACAACGAAGAGATTCAGAATGGTCGAGGTGATAAGGCCACCGAGGACGACCGTCGCCAACGGTGCCAGAAGTTCACTGCCTGGCTTCCCCGCAGCAAGCGCAAGCGGAAGCAATCCGAGCGCCGCGGTGAGTGCCGTCATCAGGATCGGGACAAGCCGCTCCATCGAACCGCGCACGATCGCCTCTCGGCGCGAACAACCCTCCACACGCTCGAGGTGGTCGTAGTGATTGACGAGCAGAATGCCGTTGCGCACAGCGATTCCAAAGAGCGTGACGAATCCGACCAAACTCGCGATGGAAACGACGGGCGCGATGTACATCCCGCCGAGACCCGCAAGCGCGAGCGCGTTCTGCCACGGTGACGCTTCCGAGAGGAAGATTGCAGCGATTCCGCCGATGATCGCGAGCGGCAAGTTCAGCATGACGAGCGCCGCGGTGCGCGCGCGGCCTGTGGAGAGTTGCAGCACCAAGAACATCAAGACCGCCACCACCGAACCCATCACATAAATCGTGCGACTGGCGGATTGCTGCGCTTCGAATTGCCCGCCGTAGTCGACGGTGCACCCCGCGCGCGCAACGATCGGGTCGACCTTGGTGCGCACCACTTCAACAAGATCACCGAGGTTGTAGCCCTCTGCGATGTTCGTCGAAATGACGGCCTTTCGCTGCGCGTTTTCGCGCGCGATCAAGTTGCTTGTGCGCTCAGGGCCGATGTCGGCGACTTCGCGCAAGCGAACCATGGCGCCGCCCTCGCCGAGCAGCATCAGATCCATTACCTGTTCCACGCGCTCGCGCTCACTGTCGGCGAGTCGCACCACCATGTCATAGCGGCGCAATCCGTCGTTGACTTCAGCGACCTTTTCGCCATACAGCGCCGCGCGCACCTGTGTCGCCGCCGACGCGGGCGTCAGCCCCGCCGCTGCGAGATCCTGTGCGCGGTAGCGAATCGGAAGCGAAGTCACGAGGACCTCGCGGTTGGCGTTCACATCGCGCGTGCCGGGAATCGCTTTGAGCGCGGTTTCGACTTCCTTTGCGACCGTTCGCAGCGTCGCGAGATCTTCACCAAAGACGTTGATCGCGATTGCCGCAGGCGTACCCGACATGATGTGATCGAGTCGATGCTCGATCGGCTGACCGATCATCGTCGTGATGCCGGGAATGTTGCCCGTGATACGATCGATCTCTTCGCGAATGAAGGCCGCATCACCACCTTCACTGATGGTGACTTCGATCTCAGAACTCGACACGGGCTCTGCGTGTTCGTCGCGTTCCGCGCGGCCGGTGCGGCGCGTCACACTCTGAACGCCGGCGATCTCCTTCAACTGCGCTTCGACACCGCGCGCCAGTCGATCGCTTTCAGCGAGCGAAGTTCCAGGAGGTGCCATCAGGAAGACGGTGTAGGTTCCTTCTTTGAATGTGGGGAGGAAGGACGTTCCGAACGTCGAGAGGAGGAAGAGCGACGCAACCGTGAGGAGGCCAGAGCCCGCCAAGACGAGCCCTCGTCGATGCAGACTACGCTCCAAAAGCGGCTGATAGATGCGCTTCAGGACTCGTACCAACGGCGTGTCGCCGTGCGAACCACCACCGATCTTTCGCCCGAAGAGCAAGCGACAGAGCGCCGGTGTCACGGTGAGCGCAACAACAAGCGATGCGAGAATCGAAACGATGTACGCGATGCCAAGGGGTTGGAAGAAACGACCTTCGAGTCCGCCGAGGAAGAGCAGCGGTACGAACACCATGCAAATGATGATGGTCGCGAAGACGACTGACGAGCGAATCTCGTTGCTCGCCGTATAGATCACGTCGGCAACCGATTGACGCGCGCTCTCAGGAAGTGCCGCATTCTCGCGCAGTCGCCGCAAGACGTTCTCGACATCAATGATGGCGTCGTCGACGAGTTCACCAATCGCGATGGCAAGTCCACCGAGCGTCATCACGTTCACCGAAAGTCCCCACGCCCAAAGGACGAGCGCCGCAACTGCGAGCGAAAGCGGCAGCGCGGTCAACGTGACGATCGTCGCGCGCACGTTGAGGAGGAACAAGATGAGGATGACCGCGACGATGATGCACGCTTCGATGAGGACGCGCACGACGTTGTTGACCGAGCGTTCGATAAAGCGCGAGGCGCGGAAGGGATCGCGATTCAGCGTGATTCCCGCGGGCATCGCCTTCTCGGCGCCATCGAGGACGCGATCAATCTGCCTTGTCAACTCAAGCGTGTTGGTGCCGGGCGACTTCTGCACACTCACCACGACCGCAGAAATCGCGCGATCCGCCGCCGTACCGCGCTTTCGTGCAGGGGCGAGTCGCACATCTGCGACATCACCAATCGTGACCGCCACGCCGTCGCGGGTCGCGACAAGCGTGCGACGAATGTCATCGATGCTTGTCACGCGCGCGACCTGACGGATCGGAAGCTCTTGCTGACCGACATTCTCCATGTAGCCTGCGGTTGCCGTGCTGTGCGCTGCGCGCGCGGCGTCGGCGACTTCGGGAATCGAAACACCGAGCAGCGCGAGCCGATCTTGCTGCACGTCGATGCGGTACTCGGGAAGTTCACCACCAATCGCGACCACTTGTGCGATACCAGGGACCGCAAGAATCTTGCGCCGCAGCTCAAACTCCGCGTACGCGCGCAGATCCATCGGCGTCGCTTCGCCGCTCGGCGAAGAGAGCGCGAAGAGCATGATCTCGCCGGTGAGGCTCGTCACCGGCGTGATTTCCGCGTGCGC
>JAIXVI010000277.1 GCA_027483065.1 Planctomycetaceae bacterium | reverse complement strand
CGCCAATGTCGCGATGAAGATGAGATTGAGATCGGCGGCGAGTGCACCGCTGATGCTTCCCACATCAACAGCAATCGCAGCGATTCCAAGGACGGTGACGGTCATCCCCATCGCACCGAACACGCGACGCGCTGCACCAAGCGAGGGATGCATCCCGCTCCCGATCGCGGCCGTGCCGAAGAGTAGAAGTCCGTAGGTTTCAAACTCAACGCGTCCCCACGCGCTGCCGAGTTCGCCGGCACCGAAAAGGGTCGCAATCCAAATGAGTCCGGCTGGCAGCAAGAGCGTGAGCGAGGCGATGACGAGCGCACGGCGCGCCGATCGGACGAACGCGAAGACCGCGCCCGGAAGCGCGAATGCTCCCGCGAATGGAACGCCATCGACGAAGAGCAGCGCGGGCGCCGCCCACGCCAATCCCGCAAAAACGGCACGAAGAACATCGGTTGCCTTCCCAACGCGCATCGAAGCCTGCAGAAAGAGAAGGAGCGCCGTCGCAGCCGCACCTGCCATCGACCACGAGAGATTGAGTTCGATCGGTGTGCCAAATGGGAGCGTGATCGAAGTATTACTGGCGTTCAATCCGCTGATCGCCGAAGCCCAAGCGAGCACCAGCACGGGAATCGTGAGTACTGCGCTCAGTATGTCGAGCGAAAGCGCGCGTGCTCGTTGCGCTGCAACAGTGAGGCCAAGCACGATCAGGGCCGCTGCAACGCCGCGTCCGCCCGCCGGTGCGAAGTGCACCAAACCACCGAGAAACATTGTGGTTCCCAACGCGAGCGCAAGTTGCGCCACCGTCTCACAGGCAACGCTTGTGTGATCGATTTCTTCGCGACCATCCGCGCGAAGTACGTCCACTTCGTTCGGATCCGACTTCGGCGCGACAAACGAACGCAGCATGAGCCCCGTGACCGCGAGCATGCCACCCGCGAGCGACGGGAACCATGCGCGGAGATCGCTCGTCGCCGTCATGCCCCACGTTCCCATTTGCACAACGAACGCGCCGAAACTTGCGAGTGCGACCACGATCAGGTTGGTCGCTCGACCTTCGCCCCGAACTGCGTGAAGCGCAGCACTTCCGACAAAGCAACCGAACCAGAGAAGAATGAATCCGACGCTCACGACGCTTGGGGTGCCACTCGAAAATGGCCACCACAGTGGACTCGTCAGCACGATGCCCGCGAGAAACGCGCCTGCGAGTGCCAAGAAGCGCACGACTTCAAATCGCGCACGCGACGCAGTATCCGCAAGCGCATGCGTTGCGAGGCCGGAGACGATCGCCAGTGTGAAGAGGAGGCCGGTGAGGAGTGGCGACGCGCTCGGCAGGTCATACAAGAATGGCGCGATGAAAAGGCCGAAAAACGCGGCAACTCCAACGGTCGCGGAGCGCGTGCGCACGCTCCACGCAGCACCAAAGAGCCCTGCCGCACCCGCGAGCAGCGCGCCCACTTCAAGCGTGAACAACTGGAGTGCGTGTACGCCGACGGCGATCGTGACAAGAAACGCGCCAACGCCCGCGGCGTCGAGTCCGACCGATGCGCCCGGCGCGCGGCGACGCAAGAACTCGCCTGCCCCGAGCAGCATGACACCGATCGCGATGCCGACGCTGAATCGCAGCGCGGGAGGCATCGCCCCCCAAAGGCCAATGTCGATCGCGTAGTAGACGAGGAATCCAACCGCGCCGATGACCGCAAAGGCGCCGATGATCGGCACGATCCAACGACCGATGAAGCGCTCCGCACTTTCGCTTTGAGACGCAGAATCACTGCGTGCGTAAGTCGGCGCGACCATTGGCGGAGCGACGTTCGCCGAGCCGACCTTGACCAGCGGCGGCGCGGGTGGCGGGAATGAAGCAGACGTCACCGTGATGTGAGTAGCTTGCGGTGGAGCGCTGCGAACGGCACGCTCGAGTTCTTCGACGCGCGTGCGCAGCGCGTCTCTCTCAGTTCGCAGCGCGTGATTCTCAGCTCGCAGCGCGTGATTCTCAGCCCGCAGCGCGTCTCTCTCAGCTCGCAGCGCGTCAGGCGACTCACCCGGGGAACCTGACGGGGATGCGGATCCGATCTCGTCGTCGGGCATGTGGGGTACTTTCGCAAGCCCGTCTCAATCCCGCAACCGAAGGAGTCCTTGTTGGAGGAAGCCCGTCCCGAATGGCCTCCTTCGTGCCCTACTTCGAAACGGTCGATCCCGCCACGCGGCCCTTCCAGCCGCGGCGGCCCGTTCGATCAAGCCAGAGGCTCCACCACTGGACCGCCGTCAGCATGGCGATCGAAATGGGATGCAGCGGCACATTCAGCCATGACTGACGGAACCGCGCAGCGAGCAGTACTCGGTAAAGAAGAGCGCAAACAACCGCGAGGACAGCAAGTACGAGCGCGGTTTCCGGTCTTTCTCGGCTCGCATCCGACTGCGTCAACATCTGCGCGACGGCCGCAGTGATCACCACCCACGGCAGCAAGTGCCCGAGCACGTGCCACACCGTGATGAAGATGAGAAGCCCGAGACTCCCGAGACCCTCGAACGCGTTCTTCGCGAAACCGCGCCAAGTCTGCGAGAAACCACGGTACATGTGACACGAGACACTTTCCGTGCCGTCGTAGAGATCGGTGCGCAGGCCCGCGCGCCGCACCGCGCGCGGAAACTTCACGCCGTCGTGCATCGAATCGCGGAAGCCCTCGTGTCCGCCGCTCGCGCGATACGCAGTGCGCGAAACGAGGATGAACTGTCCACATGCGGCACTCGCCGCCGGATCAAGCGTTGCGCGCATCCGACCGAACGGGAGGTAGCCCATCAACACGAAATGAATCAGTGGAATCAGCAGCATTTCGCCGACGGAACCCGTGACTTCACGCGGAACAGTCGAAACAAGCGCTGCATTCGCGCGCTGGGCAAATCCAAGCGCACGCGCGACGGCGTCTGGTTCAAACCGCACATCGGCATCGGTGAAGAGAAACCACTCAAGCGCGGGATCGTAGGCAAGTCCGTGCTCGGCCATGCGGAAACACGCATGTTGCTTACCGTTCCAACCTGCGGGAAGCGCACGACGCGGTACGACAACCACGCGCGTGTCTTCGGCCGCAAGCCGCGCAAGGATTTCGCCCGTACCGTCCGTCGACTCGTCGTCGTAGACGTATGCACGCACATCGACTTCGCGCGACGCGAGCACGCTGCGCACGCATGCTTCGATGTTCTCGCGCTCATTGCGCGCTGGGATGCAGACCGCAACGCGCACCGATTGCGTCGACGCCGCAACGTCAGCAAGCGCGGGCGCGGGCCGATAGCGCTTCATGTTCGCGATACCAACGAGCAGTGACTGCGCGGCAGCGACGAGCGATACTGCACCGAGCCACGGCGAGAAAATGATCTGTTCGAGACCGAACAGTGGATTCGCACCGCTCATCGATGTGACCTTTCACCCGCATTTTCGCGCCTGTCGTTCGACACTTGAGATCCTTCCGAAACCCGCGCAACACGCGCCTCGCGCGCTTCACCGAGTTCCGCCGCCGCGCGACGGCCTGTTAGTCGGAGCCAAAGGTCATACATCGGATTCGTACCCGTCGTTTTCGCCGCGAACGCGAGAGAGAGCGGCTCAAACGCGGCCGCGTCGCGCGCACGAACAAGCGTCGCAAGCGCAGATTGATTCGCACGCATGACTTCGGTGATGCGCCGCTGCCACGCGAGCGTTCCGCCGGAAGCACAGTCGATCGAAGCTGCGCGCACGAAAATCTCTGGCTTCTGATCGACCCAGAAGCCGTACTCGAACGCGATCGAAACAGCGCGGTCGGGCGCGAGCGTTGCTGCCATCGCCGCTGCACCAGGTCGCGGAATGACGTCATCGCGCACATCAGCAAAGTGCCCTTGCGGTGTGAGGACGAGCGCACATCGCGGCTCGCGCGCGGCAAGTTCAACGAGATACGTGCGCATCGCTTCAAGCGAAGCCGCATCATCAGGATCAATCCCGAAGATGCCGACCTTCTTCAGAATGCCGAATCGCTGGAGTTCGTCGCGATCCATCGGCCCGTACGGAGCGCGTGACGGAAAGAACTCGCGCGCGATGATCAGTGCAAGAATCGGATCCCACCAGGACGCGTGGTTGAGCACGACAAGCGCTGAACGCTCGCCGCGATCGACGCTCGCAAGCACCTCGCGCGAGCCATGCGCGAGCCGCACCGTGTGGAATGCGCCGCGCACTTTGCGTGCGACCATTGCCGCGAAGACGCGGGCAACACGCGGCGACGGCTCGGCCGGAATCAGTGCGACGCTGCGAGCGCTTCGCGCCACGGCTTCGCTCCGCTCGTCGTTGCTGCGTCCATGTTGAAATCGCCGGAAAGCAGGCTTTCAAAGGGCTTCTCGCGTCCGACAGTTGAACCGTGCTTCAAGTCCGTCGCGCTGCGATCGGGCGACTTCCCGAGCGATTCGCACGCGCTCCACGCGGCGGTCACGCCCGACATCATCACCATCGGCGTACCCGGCCCTGGATTCGCGCTGCCACCCGCAAGGAACAAGCCCTTCGCGACTGAGCTCGTGTTCTTCGGCTTGAATCCGCCGTTGAGTTTGCCGTGCGAGGCGAGGCCGTAAATCGCGCCGCCCGTCGCGTTGTACATGCGATCAATCGCGGCGGGCGTCAGACGACGCTCAACGACAATGTGCTCTTCGATGTCTTCCATGCCGAAGCGCTTCAACTTGTCGAGGATCACGCGGCGATAGCGCGTGAAGAGCGAGTCTTCGCCCGTCGCGTCCCAATCGTGGCGGTCGCGGCGGTACGGCGTGTGCACGAGGATGTAGAGCGCCTCACCGCCTGGAGGTGCCTGCGCCGGATCGGTCGCGCTCGGGACGCAGAGATAGAGCGTCGGGTCGCGCGCGGGATCGCCCTTCCGGTAGATGTCGTCGAACTCTTGCTGCGAGTTCCCCGAGAAGATGAAGCAGTTGTGGCGGAGGTGTTCGTAGCGGCGATTCAAGCCGAGATAAAGCACGACGCCCGAGCACGCGGGCTCGTACTTCGCGGCGATTTTGCGTTGTTCAGCAAGCGCAGCCGGTGTTCCGACGAGGTCGGTGTAGGTGCGCTGTACATCGCAATTCGAGACGACGGAGTCGCAGGCGATCGTGCGGCCATCTTCGAGTTCGACCGCAGTCACGCGGCCGCCATCGACGACGATGCGCTTCGCGCCAACGCCGCGTTCCGCGCGTCCGCCTTGCTCAGTGAAAATCCGCTCGAGGCTGCGCGCGACCATGCGCGTACCGCCCATCGTGTACCAACAGCCGTAGTCACCCTGCGCACTCGCGATGAGCGAGAGAATCGCCGGCGCGAGGAACGGACTCGACCCGATGTACTGCATGAAGTGCTCGGTGAGTTGTGCCAGATGCGGTTCGCGCACCGACTTGTGCGACGTGCGCGCAACCGTCGAATACATGCGCATCGCAAGCGCGTCACCGAGTACGCCCGGCTCTTGCGGCGGCTTCTTCATCATGTCGAGCACGCCGCCGAGGTCCTTGTAGAAGAAGACCTTTTCGCTGAGGCCGTACATGCGGCGCGCGAAATTGAGGAACTCAAGGTAGCCCTGGCCCGGCTTCATCGCGGGAAACTGCCGATCAAGATCGGCGGCGAAGGTCTTCGGATCGTCGCGCAGGTCAAGCACGGTGCCGTCTTCGTAGAAGCAGCGCCATTGTGGATCGAGCCGCACGAGTTCGAGGTAATCCTCAACCTTTCGCCCACTGCGACGAATGATTCCGCGCACGACCTCTGGCATCGTGATGATCGTCGGGCCCATATCAAAGTGGTAGCCCTTCTCGCTGAGGACATTCATCTTGCCGCCGAGGTGGCGGTTCTTCTCGACGAGCACGACTTCGACAGTGCCCTTCGCGATCTCGTCCTTCCACTGCGTGGTGAGTTCGGTGGCTGCAGCGAGGCCAGCGAGGCCTCCTCCGATGACGACGATGGTGCGCTTCATGCGTGGATTTCCGGTCGATGAGATGAGGTTGGCGTCACTGGCGCGGTCGCGTGCGAGTTTGCTTCGGAACGCGGACGAGTGAGTTCGTTGGAAGGTGGTTCGTGAGATGCAGTCGCGCGCGATTCTGTGTTGATCCCGTCGGTCGGGTCGATCGCGGCGGTTGCGTCGATCGCGGCGGTTGCGTCGATCGCCGACGCCGCGCGGCTAGGCCGCGTAGGCCACGCGACAATGCGCGAGAGCCACGCGACCGCGCTTGGTGGAGGCTCTTCGACCGGCGGCGCGAGGAAGCGCGATGTGCGTGTGACAGTGACTTCGCGTGTCAGGCCAAGGAGCCCCGATGCGCCGCGTGAGATGCCCCAGCCGCTTGCGCCGTGACCACCAAGCGCAATGCCTGGATGCGCGGAAGGCAGCAGCACTGAATTGAAGTGGACAAGGCTCGATCCGCAGGAAGCGATCGCGCGCTCGATTTCAGCGCGGCGGGCACGCGGCGCACGCGTCCAAACGCTGGTCGCGAGGTACTGGCCGATCTGCGCGTGCAGCGCGAGCGCTTCCTCGAGTGAATCCACTGCGCGCACCGCAAGCGCGGGACCGAAGTGGCGACCGAAGAAGAGTTCGGTTTCGACGGGGCAATCGAGAACCGCGATCGGCCGCATCGCGCGACCATCGGTTGGCTCGAGCGCACCGACGATGGAGCGGCCACCGAGTGTCATTGCGCTTGCCGCCGCCGTGCGAGTGGCGTTCGCGGCGTGCGCATCGACGAGTCGGACGCGTTTCGCGCCCGCGACGAGTCGTGCGAGTTCATCGCTGAACGCTGCGAGTGCTGGCCGCTCGACGAGCGTGCGACGAGGCGCCATGCACGTTTGTCCAGCGTTTCCTGTGAAGCCGAGGAACACCGCGCGTGCGGCAGCACGTGCGTCAGCATCACCGAGGATGAAGGCCGTGTCAGAGCCGGAAAGTTCAAGCGTGGTCGGAAGAAGTTTCGACGCACAGACCTCGGCAATCGCGCGGCCGACAGCGGTCGAACCTGTGAAGACGACGTGGTCGAAGCGCTCCTCTCGAAGGAGCCGCGCGCCTTCTTCACGCGATGCTGCGCGGGTTTCGATCGCGCCGCGCATCGACGGGATACCGTCCGTCGCGGCGATCGCTAGGTTGAGAAGGAGCGCTTGGGTGCGCGGCGCACGCTCCGAAGGTTTCACGACGACGGAGTTCCCCGCGACGATCGCCTGCACGAGTTGAATCCCGAGCAGTTGCACGGGGTAGTTCCACGTCGCGATGACGAGAACGCGCCCGACAGGCAATCGCCGCCGCTCGACCGCGTGACCGAGTCCGAAGAGCCCGCCGCCGCGGACGCGCGTCGTAGCGAGCAATCCGCGGGCATGACGGAGGTGCCAGTTGCAACTGGCGATCAAGGGCAGGATGTCGGCCGCGAGCGCTTCGAAGGTCGTCTTCCCGACCTCGTCCGAGGCAAGCGCGCAGAGCGTCGGGTGGTGCGACTTCACGGCGTTGCGGAAGGCGCGAAGCCAGCGCAGGCGATCGGGGAGCGACGCGGGTGTATGCGCCGATGGCGCGCTCGGAACACCCGCGGCGGTTGAGATCGCTGGCGTGGCGGCGGATGTAGAACGGGAATCAGCCATCGGGGACTGCACGTGCGAAGTGCTCTCGCGAATTGCCCTCGCGAAGCGCCCAACTGAACAACCATTGGGCGCGCGAAGTTCGCGTTGTGCGGTCGCTAGATTCGGCGCCCGACGACTTTTTTGCAAATGCGCGAATTCGCGTGAACCTGTCCGAATCCAGCCCCGCGACGAGTCCGAAACGGGCCCCATGATCGCGAACGCCCCTCGATCCTCGACCCCATCCTCCACACCATCCACGACCGATTCCGCCCGAAGCTCCACCCCACGCAACCGGGGTGCGGCCTCCGTCGCCATCGTCGGCGCTGGCCCAGGCGGACTTTCGGTCGCCATGCTCCTCGCAGGAGCGGGGCTCGACGTCACGATCTTCGAATCGCAGCCGGTGATCGGCGGCCGCACGCGCCGCCTCGAGGCGGGCCCCTACTCGTTCGACTGCGGCCCGACCTTCTTCATGATGCCGTACGTCCTTGAGGAGATCTTCGGATCGGTCGGCATGGCAACGAGCGACTTCGTCGAGATGAAGCGCCTCGACCCGATGTACCGGCTCCTGATCGGGAACGATCGCGGCACGAAGCCAACGCAGATCGATACGACCGG
>JAIXVI010000262.1 GCA_027483065.1 Planctomycetaceae bacterium | reverse complement strand
CTCGAGATACGCCGAACCGCTCACGTACGGCTTGGTCGTCATCTCTGAAGTCGCATACGTCGCCATCGCGAGCACATTCGGTTCAACGACCCAATCCCACGCGTCGATGTAGGCAATCCAGAACCAGTCGCAGAGTTCGCGCGGCGAAACACCGAACAACGTGGCGAGGTTGCCGAGCACCATCAAGCGCGTGATGTGATGGCTCCATCCTTCGGCCCAAACATCTTCGACCACATGGTCGAGGCATGCGAGACCACTCGGTGCACCCCAATAAGCGGGAGGAACACCCGCGTCCGCCGCGAGAAGATTTGGTCGCGCGCCGCCATCGATGCCTGCGGGCGCCGGCTGTACAGGCTGCCACGGTTCGCCCTTCCAACGCGCGAATCCTCCATCGCCCGGTTGTGAGAGCGGAGCTTCATCGGCCGCGCGCCCCGCGCGAAAGCCGTCGGTTGCCCGATGCACTTGGTAGACGAACTCGCGCCAACCGAGCACCTGTCGGATGAATCCCTCTTGGCTTGAAATGGGAAGCGTGAGTGCCGCGACGTCGTGGACGACCTGGCGCGGAAGCAGCCGATGCAGATTCATCAGCGGCGAAATCCGCGTGTGGAAGACCCCGCGGCTGCGGCGACTCATCGCGTCTTCGTACGGACCGAAGTTGGGCAGGCACGACTTCTTCGCCCAATTCCAAAGGCGGTCGATTTCGGCGCGCGTCGCGGGAATCGCCGCGATGTCGAGCGTACCCGGATGCCGCGAGAATCGGGTCTCGATGATTGACGCGACTTCTTCACGGAGCGGTGAACCCGGAAACTCCGGAGGCGTCGGCGCCGGCGGTGATCCATCCCAACGTCGTCGATTCTCCGCGTCGAAGCTGAACTTGCCCCCAACCGGCTTCCCCGCCTCCATGAGGATGCCCGTCCGGCGCCGCACCGCTTGGTAGAAGCGATCCATGCGCCAGCCTTCGGCGGTGCGTCCGGCTTCGAGGTCGGTGGCGGTCGTAAGGAAACCGTCGTGCGGCTCGAACGCGAGAAGACCAGCCGACACAAGCGGCGCGAACTCCGCGCGCATCTCGCGCTCCGCAGGCTCCATGCAGCGCGCCGAACCACGTGACGTGCCACGCGCCTTACCACGCGCCTTGCCTCGGGAGGCGAGGTACTCGCGGAGTAGTTCAACCATCGGCTCGTCGCCAGAGAGAACCTCGACCGCGTACCCGTGATCGGCGGCTTCAAGGGCGAACTTCCGCTGCGACAGCAGAATCCACGCCAGGCGCTGCCGGTGGTACGGGCGCCGCGAGAACCACTCGCCGCTCTCGAGCAAGACCAGTCGGGTGGTCCGGGGATCGGCGCGCGCGGTGGGCCCAATGGCCAGACTTAACTGGTCCGGCAGCACGACCACGATCGATTCGGAGGATGATTCGGACGATGATTCGGATGATGGATCGGCGGCGCGAGCGCGAGGCGCGGGCTGTTTCGCTGTTGGGGTCGCCCGAGCGGCCAACTGTGTGCGCGCCGCCAATTCGGCGGCGAACACTTCGCGGGCAAACGGACGGTGGCGCTCAGGCATGGGGGGCGTCGTTCGCCTGCGATCGAACAATAGATGCGCCGAGCGGCATGGGAAGCGCGCCGATCGCAACACGAAGGCCCGCCCGCGAGAACCATCCGAATTCACCGCAATTCGAAACGCATCGACGCCTCTTCCGTAGAATCCGGCCCACTTTGGCCGACATCCCACGGAGACTGCTCTGAACAAAGTCGTTTGCCTGATATCCGCTGACAGAGATCGCAGACAAAGTTGTCATAGACCGCGGCAAGCGCGCTCCGCAAGGGATCAAGGCGGCAGATCAGCGCCAAAGTGCAGAGCTCAAGATCGACGGGCCCCTCATTTCTCACTCCCGATGAAAAACCCAAAGAAATCGACGCCATCCGCGGCAACCTCGGCCAAACCATCCGCCGCGTCACCGACGCCTTCGCCGCGCACCGGACTGCAAACCGCAGCACTCGGAGTCCTCCACGTCGGTACGGCGGGTTGGATTGGATACGGCGCGTTGATGAAGGCGCTCGAGTTCAATCCGAACTTGCTGCCGGGCCCGATTCTCTCGCTCCTCCAGTGGGTGATGAAGTCGACGTCCGTCGATCCAGATCTCCTGATGACGTGGTCGCTGCGCACGATCATCGGCGCCGAGGTCTTCATTGCACTCGCGATCCTGCTCTCGACGCGATACGCGCGCATCCTTGCGATGCTCACGCTCTCGCTCTTCTGCGCGATTCTCGCCTACGCGATGGCGACCACCGCGTTGAAGGACGGCATCGTGGAAGCACTCACCGGCGGTTGCGGTTGTTTCGGCGAGAAGGGCCTGCCCGCAAGCGTGATGTTCTCGATCGACGCCGTACTCCTGCTGAACGCGCTGCTTCTTGTGCCCCGCGCACGAGGCGGTTCATTCGTTCCGCTCATCGCGACCTTCGTCATTGGGGTCGTCGCGGTCTTTGCCGTGCGTGAGCCTGAAGTCGTTGCTCCGACACCCAGCCCTGATGGTGCGCAAACAACTGTAGAAACGCCAAACACGCCTGAAGCGTCGGGCGCGCAGACGGCGGCGGCGACCACCGGCAAGATCGAAGGTCCATGGCCCGGCGCGCCAACGAAGTACGACAAGAATTACTTCCCGCGTTGGAAGGACTGGATCGGGAAACCGCTGCGCGATCAAAAACTCGCGCGCGCCATCGACGGCCCCATGCCAGCCGATTTCGAGAAGGGCGACTGGCTCGTCGTATTCTCGCGCCAGGATTGCTCCGACTGCCAGTCGATGTTCCGCGCGTACTTCGCCGAGCCTCGCAAAGAGCGCGTGATGAAGGTCAATGTGCCGGACGCGCGAGGTACGCCGCTTGGCATGCCCTGCAACGGCTGCGAAGAACGCAAGTTGTTCCACGTTCGCGCAGGCGAGACTGGCAAGAGCCCCGAGTATGTCTTCCGCACCCCCGTCATCGTGCGCATGAAGGATGGTGTTGTGACCGGTGTCTGCACCGATCGGGCGAATGCCGATGAGTTCAACTCGGTGTTCCCGAGCCAAGATTCTGCGGCGACCGCAAATCCAACCACCACCACTCCCGCGATCACCACTCCAACGACGACACCCGCACCGCAAGAAGCCGTGTGGCCAGGACCACCGACGGCACTGAAGAGTTTCTACGTGGCGGAGTTCACCGACGCGGTCGGAAAGAAACTCAGCGACAACCCGTTTGCGCTCCTCATGGAGAACAAGCTCCCCGCGAACTTCCTGAAGGGGCGCTGGATCGTGATCTTCTTCCGCGAGGACTGCGATCACTGCTTCGATCTCCTCTCGACGCACTTCACGGGCAAGTTGAAGTATCCGACGCTCACCGTCGCGATTCCCGATGCGGATCCGAACAACTTGCTCGGGAACCCCTGCGACGAGTGCGCCAAGGTTTCGCTCATCAAGGGACCGAACTACGTCATCGCGACGCCTGTCGTCTTGGCGATCAACGACGGCGTCGTCGAATGTGTCGTTGAGAACGTCGACGACATGGCGGCACTCGAAGCGTGCTTGAAGTTCAACCAGTAGGTCGGTTGCGTGTGCGCGTATGCGCCGAACGCGAGTGACGGCGACTTTCTGCGACAGACGACCAGAGACGTGAAGAGGCCATCAGAGAAATCAGCATGACCGCAGCCCCGCAGACAACCGCCACCGATCGTCCGTCGCTCTCTCGACACCCCCGCGTGGCCGCGGCGTGCGTCGCCGGTGCGCTTGGGCTTTGCGCGTGGCTTCAATTCCGCGGCGGACCCGACGGTGTTCCCGCGCCGCTCGTTGAGTTGCTCGAAGCGCTCTTTGGCTATTCACCCGAACTTTCGACGCGGCTCGTCGCATCGTCGAGCGTGGCAGGCGCGCTGATCGTCTTCCTCTACGGTGTGCTCCTTGCGAATCGCTTTCTACCGATCGTGGCATGTGCGCTCGGAGCGTTTGTGTCGCTCGCGTGCGTTTCACGCGCATTGAGCGCGGGTGGAATCGGCTTTCCCGCGGTCTCGCTGGCGACGTCATTGGTGCTTCTTTGGTGGATGTTGCGGACCCGCCCTCGCGCCGAAGGCATGCATGCGACTCCTCGTCGCGGGCTCTCCCCCGCATGGACCGCCCTCGGTGCGATCGCGATCGCCACGAGTACCGGCGCTGTCGCGGGTCGTGCGACCGACCCAAACCGCCCTGTTGAGATCGCGCCGAAGCCAGCCGGGCCAAAGGTCGTCAACGTCGATTTCGACATGCATCCCTTCGTAGGTCGGCGCGTCGAAGAGACGCCAATCGGCGCGTCGCTGCCCGGCCTCGCCGAGCGGACGCGCGGGCAGACCACCTTCGTCGTCTTCTACATGCCCAACTGCCACGCGTGCCACTCTCTCTTCGACCAGTTCTTCTCAGCGCCGCGCGTCGAACAAGTGTTCACCGTTGAGATCCCACCCGCCGATGGCATTCCGCAAGCGGACACTGGCGAGGAACACGAGCCGATCGTCTGCGTTGGCTGCGAGCCGCTGCTTCTGCCGACGGGCCCGAACTATCTCGTCGCGAGTCCAATGGTCGTGAAGATTGAAGATGGCGTTGTGACGTGCGTGAGCGACCGATTCAAGGGCGAGTGTCTCTTGGCGCCGTGAACTCTGAACGCGCGATTCGTACACATCGCGCATCGATCGTGAGCTCCATGCCGTTGGTCGATCGGAAGCGACGCGGTGCGCGCGAATCGCTCGTGGCTGCCGTCTCGATCATCGAGCGCGACATTTCGCCTCCGCTCTTTCGAACCATCTGCGAAATCAAGGCGCATCGAAATGAGATCGGCAAGCTGTCAAACGCTTGACGCGTGCAACTCGTCCCATCGCTGTCGAGAATCTCCGTGATACAGCGCTCGCGCCACGCGATGCATTCCAGCGCCTCATCCGCGAGATTGCCAAGCCCACGAGCGACTCGCTCCACAAGCGACGCGATCGCCGGCTCTTCGCGCATCGCCCCGCGCGCGTGTAGCGCGTTACTCGGATCTTCGATCCAATCGACCGTGCAGTCTGTGAGAAACGCCCGCAATTCCGCGCGAGGAATGTTGAGCAACGGCCGCGCAATGGCCACGCCATGCCAATCGTGCATGATGCGCTTTGGTCGAAGTCGCGCGAGGCTTTCGAGTCCGTCGCCGCGTTCGAGAGCGAGAAGCAGCGATTCCGCGCAATCTTCCGCTTGGTGCGCGACGACGAGCGTTCGAATTGCAAGCCGCCGCGCGACCGTGACGGCAACTTGATACCTCGCGTCACGAGCTGCCGCAAGGATGTTTGCATCGGCTTCCACCTCGACGCGCTCGCAGACACAGGTCTCTATTCCAAGCGCGCGTGCGGCCGAGGCCACAAGCTGTACCTCCATCGCCGACTCTTCGCGCAATCCATGATCGACGGTGAGTACCGCAATCGACGATCGCGTTGAACTCGAGACACGATCTGCCAATGCAGCCATTGCGACGAGCAAGGCCATCGAGTCGCTCCCGCCACTCACGAGCAGCAGAACGCGCTCCGTTGCGTCGACCTCCGCACGCACCAGTCCGTCCGCAACCCGCGCGATGAGAGGGTGACGCGATGCACGCCGCAGCGTTTCTGCAGGTTCCGAGCGAAGGAGCGAGGACTGGAGAACCTTCATGACGCGCTGGCATCTCTGTTCGTGGGCACTCACCGATGATTCGCAGCGTCAGGCGAGGCGGAAGAGGCTTGCGAACAGAGCGCAAGCTTCAATCACGATCTCCGCACGACGATCTCCGCTCCCGATTTACCCGATTCACGCGATTCACCGCCGACCGCTCGAAGCTCCGCTCGCTGGTTGCGAAGGCCGCAGCGTACCGAGTGGTTCAAGATCGATACGCGCGGTCAATCGGCCTGGCGCCGGCGACTCGTACGCGAACCGCAATCGACCGAGCTGCTCGATCGTTGCCGCAAGTGCGTCGATGCCTCGGCCAACGCGATCGTTCGGATCCTCGCCGGCAAGTGGTCTCCAACGCCTCAGAACGCTTGCCGCGCGTGGACCATCGCAAAAACCAATGCCACCAGCGGGAGTCTTCCCCTCCTCCGAACAACTCGAGCGCTCGAGCCGCTCTGCAACGTCACCGAGCCATTCGTTGTCGCTTGCGTACACCTGCCAGCCGCCACACGGCGTGCGCACGGTGCTCCAACAGAGGATGCAGTCGCCCAGTTTGAACGACTTACCGAGGTATCGATCGAAGAACGGACCAAGCGCGGTTCCGGACTGCTCCGTTCCTGGCTCTGTTCCTGGCTCCGTTCCTGGCTCAGTTCCAGGGTCCGTGGTTGGCGGGGCCTCCCGCTTCGGTCGGATGCGCGCGTCTGGCCGAGTAGCGTCATCCGACTCGCGCGGCGTTGCTGCGCCCTGCTCCGTCGCGCGCACGAGACCGCAGAGAACTCCGCGCATCTGCAGGCGTTGATCGCGTTCGGCCTGCACCGAGTCATCCACGCGCCAGGCAACCGCCATTGCGGGCGCCGCCGCGCGCGACGACGCTCCAACGACGAGCAATCGCTCACCCGCGAGATTCGCGCGCATCGCGGGTGACGGACGCAACTCAGGAACAAGCGCGAGCCAGAACGCATCGCTTGGATCAGGAACACCATCCGCCGGGTTCGCGATGGCGAACACCGCGCGCTCTTCGAACGCTCGCATCAGCACACCATCGAGCGCATGCTTCAGGCCCGGTTCACCGATAGGGATGTCGTCGTAGCGACCTTCGATTTCGGCACGCAACCCTGAACCACCCTGCACAACGCTCGGACGAATTCCAATCGCGGTCGCGCCACCAATCGGCGCATCATGGCGGATGAACACTCGGAGCGGCGCATCGGAAACGAGGAGATGCTGTGCGAGCGGCTCACCGAGCAAACTCGACTCAGAGTCCTCTACCGCGATCCGTTTCGCTGCTTGATCAAGAACGACGTCGGCGCCGTTGGTCGGCGCGATGAGAAGCCAGCCGCCGACACGTCGCGCGTGTAAGCCTTCCGTTGGAGCCTCAAAGTTGCCGGGGCCGCGGAGTCGTGCGCCAAGCATGCTCAAGACTCGTTCGCAGCGGTCGTCATCGGCTTGGATGCCGAAGATCCAAGAGGTGACGATCTGCGAATTGCTGGCTGGTAAAGCGCCGCCCTGCGAACCCGCGGCATTCCCAGTTGCGCCAGTTGCGGGCGCAGTTCCTTCGAAATCAACAAGCGCAAACGCGATGCGTCCCGCAAAGACCTCCCGCGCGACGGTGTCACTTCCTGCGTTGCAGCGTCGCGCAAGCGCATCGAACGTCAGCAAGGCGTCGCGGCCGGCGACAGCCTCCACAATCGGGCGAATGCTCGTCGCGTTCTCGCGTCCAAGAAGTTCAGAGAGGCCGCGGGCGTCGAACGCAAATGACGATGATTTCGGCGCGAGCGCGAACCCCGCATTGTCAGCGAACGACCTCCGCGCATCCGCCAACACCACGAAGAGACACAGCACAGCGGGCAGCCGACGCGATACTCGTTGAGCCGCGCTCCCGCGACTGAACGACGACCGCATCTTCATCACGATCGTCTCGATCACTTGGAGAGAAATGACGGGAAACAGAGCGCGCACGGCAACTTTCAACTCTTCTGAAAGGGTGCAGCAGCTTCGGAAGGTTCGTGCACAGGCTCATCCGCAAAGGACGGCGTCGCGTGATCGTGGGTCGGCGTTGTCGAGGGCGCGGCGAACGGCCCGACGATCGCGCGCAACGCCTCAATGCCATCGCTCATCGCAGATCCCTGCTGCCGAAGCCCTGCTTCCACCGCCGTCGCAACCGGTGTTGGCTGCGCGCCGCCGGCGGCATCGGGAAGAACGTCGCGGACAAGCGGGAACGATGTGCAGACGACTACAACCAACATCGCGGCGAGCCCGACGGGCAGCACTCGGCGCGGGAACTCAGCCATGATCCTGCTTGCGAGCGCTTCCGCGCGCTGATGATCATGACACAGGTTTGTGCTCCGACGCGCTTCACTGCGAAGCGCCAAGAGCACGCGCACGAGAAGCCTTTCCGCGCGAACCGATGGTCCACCGCGTCCAGAGTCGTTCGAAGACTCGTGCCAATCGCTCATCGGAACACCTCGTGAGGATTGGGCGTGCCACTCAACTCGATTGCCTCAAGCATGCGTCGACGCGCACGGAAGAGATGGCTCTTGACGGTGCCCTCGGGCATCGAGAGTTCAACTGCAATGCGCTCGACGGGCCAACCTTGTTGATGGAAGAGCAAGACGATCTCGCGTTGCGGGGAGACCAACGCATCGAGTGCGACCTCGATCATGCGCCCCATCTTTTCCGAACGCTCGACTTCTTCAAGCACATGTTCGGGACGGCGATGGTCGTCTGCTCGGAACTCCACCGTCTCGCTGTCCGCCGACGGCTTCATCTTCTGATGATGATTGACCAGAAGACGCTTGCCGATCGTGAAGAGCCACGTCGAGAAGCGAAAGCGTTCGTCGAACCGGTCCAAGGATTTGATAACCCGCACGAACGCCTCTTGGGCGATGTCTTCCGCGAGTTCAGACTTTCCGCAAAGCCGGAAAATGAACGACTCAAGCGGACGTTGATAGGCGCGGATCAGTTCGGCAACCGCTTCGCGATCGCCGCTGCGTGCACGTCGGATGGTGAGTCGTTCGGTCTTTGCGTCAAGCATGGGACGGACCTCTCGATATCGACCGGGAGCCGGGGACCCGAGTGTACGGGCGACATTCCGGCGCGTTCCGATCTTCTGTTGGAAATTGCGGATTGCGAGATTCCCTTACGACGGCTCAACGTCCGGGTTCGTGGCCGATTGCCGAACCCTCCGATTCCCGAACCTTGGGATTGCATTCCAATCAACAGCGCCCCGAGCAAACTCGAGGCGCTGTGCAGAGCGTTGAGATGAGCATTTCCGCGCGCTACGCGGCGCGCGAACGTGGCGTCTTCGAGGAGTGCCATGCGACCGACGAGGTTTCCATGCGCTGGAGTTCCGCGAGCATGTCGAAGGGCGAATTGGCCTCAAAATGGGCGCCGATCTCTTCGGCAAGACCGGGTGCACGCTCGAAAACCCCGCCGCCAACCCCGAGCCGAAGCCCCGGAACTGGGTCCTGGGTTCGGACGGCGGTGATCAACCGACGAAGTCGCGGCGCGTCGGGGCCCGCTGCGGCGAAACTGACGAAGTAGGCGGGTCGGCGGGCCGCGATCTGCGAAAACAACTCATCCGATTCGACCCCGCCACCGAGATAAAGGATGTCGAAACCGTCAGCCTCCGCGAGGCCCGAGAAAATCTCCCCGGCGAGTTCTTCCGTTGATCGGGGGCCCGTGGCGACCACCACGAGCTTGCAGCGGGCAGGCCGCTTTGCGAGGCCGCACTCGATGCGTTGAACCAGTTGAGCGAGGAGCACCGTCGCAGAGTGCTCTTCAGCAGTTCCAATCTGATCTCGACGTGCGAGCGCATCCAACGTGGCGCACGCAGGCCACGCGAGTTCGCGCAATGCGCACGTCGCGTCCCCGCTGCACTCTGAGTGTCCATCGAGAAACTCGCGGACCAGATCGCGACAGCCGACGCGATCTCCGTGGATAAGAAGCCGAACAAATCGTTCGAGTTCGTGCGAAGTGCGTGAAGAACCGAAACTATTTCCGTAGAAGTCCGTGGCCTGAGGCATGGCCGAGCTCCAACGTTGGGAACGACTCGGGCGATCCCCGCCGCGTCTCGTTCAGATGCCGTTGAGCCGGATCCTCCGGCGGGTTTGGGTGCGGCTCGATCCATCGAACCGACAGCAACAAGCAGCCGAGACAGGCTTCCGTTTCAGCGGTGCTCTCGGGAAGGCGTCAGAAAGCACACATCGCACGACCGAGACGGCAGAAGTCGCCGAGCATTCGGGGAAGAGTCGACAGTGCGTCGATCAACGACCCGCCAACCGACCACGCGTGAGCACGCACGTTCCGAAGGTCAGTTCTTTCTGATCGACTGAGGCGAAACCTGCCTCAAGCACGGCGGAGCGAAGGCGATCGCGGTCCAAGAAGGTCTCGACCGACCTTGGGAGATATTGATACGCGCCCGAGCGATCGCGCGCGAGGAGCGACGCCGTCCACGGCATGATCCGATGCGTGTAGAGACGGTTCATCGTGCGAATAAGCCCGTTACGGGGCTCGTCGAACTCCAACACGACGAGTCGTCCGCCGGGGCGCAGAATGCGGCGAAACTCCGCGAGCGCCTTCGTCGGTTCGCTCACGTTGCGAAGCCCGAACGCGATGGACACCACATCCGCGCACGCATCGGGAAGATCGAGCGCCATTGCATCACCTTCTCGATACTCCGGGCAAACGCGCGTTGGACGAGACGTCGCTGCGCCGCTCACGACCTCACTCGATGACCTCAGATTCGAGCTCGATTTCGCCGTCTTCACAGACGCACTCTTCACGCGCGCGATGTCGAGCATCGGTGCAGTGAAGTCAATGCCAATCACGGATCCTGCGCCGGACGTCGCGAAGAGTTCGGTCAGGTCGCCCGTTCCGCACGCAACATCAATCACCGCATCGCCAGGCCGAACTTCCGCCATGCGAACTGCAGCGCGGCGCCAACGCTGATCGAGACCAAAGGAGTGGACACGATTGTTGAGGTCGTACGCACCAGCGATCGACGCGAACATGTCGCGGACCTTTGCCGCCTTGTCGCTCCGAGTGTGCGGATCCTGCGCGAGTTCTTGAGGTTGCCAGACCGCTTTGGGCATAGGCGGCGAGTATAGGCCTCGATGCGCACTCCATGCGCCGTCGCGGCTGCTCGGCTACATTCCACCTGGATGATTGTGGACCTCGAAACACGCCTCTGGATGCGCATCGATGACCTCGGTGATGAGGTCGCGAGCGCGGTGCGCCGTAATACCGCCGGTCGTTGGCTCCAACCCGATGCGTCGCCTGAGTCTCATCAGAGTGCAGCTCGCACCGTCGATGCCGCGGTGGTTCTCGGCTATCGCAACAACAACGTCCGCGGTGCGATTGCGGAAGCACATCTCGTCGAAGCCGTGTCCCGGAGCGAAGGACGACTCTTCTACGCCCGGGCCGTTGACCCAACATCCAATGATGCGATCGCGTTGGTCGAGGGTGCGCGCTCGGCCGGCGCGAGTGGAATCTGGCTCGATCCCGCCCTCCAAGGTTTCCATCCTGCGGATACCCGCGCGATGAAGATTTTCGATCGAGCCGAAGCGAACCAGCTTCCGGTGTTCATCGGTTGGTCCGGGCCTACGCCGCCATCCGCAAGACTTGAGTACGCGCGTCCATATCTCCTCGATGAGGTCGCGCGGGCATTCCCTCGACTCGCAATGGTCATTGGTGGTTTCGGCGCGCCATTCCTTCACGAGACCCTCGCGTTGCTTGCGAAGCACGATCGCGTCTTTACGCACACGGCGGGCGTTGCAGCCCGCCCTTGGGAGCTCTTGCACGCACTTGAACTTTGCCGTGACCATGGCGTCGATCGCAAAGTTCTCTTTGCATCAGGATTTCCCTTCGATGCGCCTGTGCGCGCCATCGAAGCGATCTACGGCGTGAACACGATGGTGCACGGCACAGGTCTCCCGCGCGTCGCGCGGACGGTTCTTCGCGAAATCATCGAGCGCGACAGCATCAGTTTGCTCGGGCTCGGGCGGCCTCCCGCGCCGCGTGAGCGGGACACGAGTCGAGCACTCGCAAGCGAGGCACCACTTCGCATGACAGGAGAAACGGGATGAACGACGTTGGAATCACGGCTCACAAGGCATGCGTACCTCAGCGTTTCATCGGGCCTTGCCGAGCGCAGGCGCACCGACCGAAATCTTGGGCCGTGACCGCCTTCGCCGCAGCGACCCTTTTCGGTCTCGCTGGGTGTTCAGCGTTTGACGGGGTCTTCGACCGTGATGTTGGAGATGTTGAACTCGTCGCGCTTGGCTCTCATCCGCTCATCCTCGGACGAGAGATGGTTTCAGCGGCATACGTACGGAAAGAGAGCGAAGACAGCTTCTGGTTCGCGGATGTCCCGCTTGAAGCGCTCCTCGCACATGAAAAGGGCAACAAGCTTCAGAATGCGATGTTCGTGCATGCCCAGCTCCTTTGGTATCCGAAGCCCGGCATGACACCGCTC
Source organism: Planctomycetaceae bacterium (assembly GCA_027483065.1). Classification (GTDB taxonomy): domain Bacteria; phylum Planctomycetota; class Phycisphaerae; order Phycisphaerales; family SM1A02; genus QWPT01. The sequence continues at coordinate 4,157 of JAIXVI010000262.1, read as the reverse complement.
GATTCGACCGCGACAAATCTGACGTTGCGCGTCGTCATTGTCTCGGAAGGCGAAGTTGGCATCTATGGCGGAGCAGGTTTCGCGCGTCCGAAGGGCGACCCGACCGTCGGACCTATCACTCTCGCGGTCGAAGGCGGAACGCTGACATTGCTCGAGAAAACGGCTGGGTTTCACGATCTGCTTAGCCCGGTTGGCTTTGCGAGTTCGCTTACTGCGCCGTTGGAACGAGAAACTGCCAATCGCTGGCGGCGGACAGTTTCGCAGTTCGCCACAAACGCGCTTGGAAAGTCGATGTGGGTGCGCGGGAGTGATGCGATCGATGGTGCTCACAACTTGCGCGCGAATGCGATCATGGATGCCACCATTGAGACCTACCTGGCGGCAACCGATAGCGCGCTTCTCAACTTCTGAACCATCGTCTGCGCCACACCAAGTTGCTGCGCTCCATCCGTAAGCGCCTCGATGATCGTCGGTCCCTCTGCACGGTCGATTCGGAGCCCTGCTGCGAGAAGTTCAAGCCCGCGCGAATCTTGGCGCGAGTGTCTCGATGAATCCCACAATCCTTCGAATGACGGCTGCGACGCCTGCGTTCGCGCAGCGGAGCGGTGCTGCGTTGGGCTCTCGGCCTCGACACCCGCGCCCCACGGACGACCGTGGTAGTCGAGATCTCCAACAAGCGGGAAACCGAGATTGGCCATCATGACGCGGATTTGATGGAATCGACCGGTTTCGAGACGAATCAGGAGGTGCGCATGGCGCGGAGCGTCTTCGGCCAACGCGACCGCAAGAACCTCGAGCGACGCGGGATCGCCACCCGAGCGTACACAACGCGCAAGTCGGCCCTCTCGTCGAACATAGGCCCGGTGTCGACCGACAACATCAGTCGCCGCCCCCGCGCTTGTTCGCGCCTCAACGCGGGCGATGTAGTACTTCGTCCACTTCTTCTCGCGAATCTCGCGTGCGTGATCCGCCGCGCGCTGTGCGTCTGCGGCAATCATCAGAACGCCCGAAGTCGGGCGGTCCAATCGGTGTGGGAGTCGCGCCTCAGGCCAGTGGAACTGCAATCTCGCACGCTCGAGAACGCAGTCACGCGCGCTCGCATCTTCTGCCGCAGAAAATGTATCGACGCCCCGCTTCCGCAGCGGACGCTCACCAGACGCATCGGTCGTGGATGACCCATGCGAAGGGCGTTCACTCGAAAGGCCGGCAGGCTTGAAAATCGCGATTTCACGATCGCCTTGCCAGAGCACAGAAAGAGCCTCGAACGCTGATTTCCGTTCGGAGCGCGTGGAGGAGTCGCGACTCGGGTCTGGCGAAGAGTTCCCCATCAAGCGCTGATGAATCCCTCACGCACTGCGTAGAGCGCGAGTTCCACGCGATCGTGGATATCAAGTTTTTCCATGACGCTGGTGACGTGCTTGTCGACGGTTTTCACCGAGATTCCAAGCATTTCCGCGATCTGCTTCTTTGCGAATCCGCGACCAACGTAACGCAGCACTTCAATCTCACGATCACTCAGTGCCTCGCCGCGGGCGCCAGTCACCTTGCGCTTACGCATCTCAGCGGCGTTCCCGCGCACTCGCTCAGCCGCGCGCGGTGAGAAGTACTGCTCTCCACGCGAGACGGTGCGCACACCGGTTGGAATCCCGCTTGGATCATCGCTCTTGACGACGTATCCAAGCGCACCAGCCTTGAGTGCCTGTCCAATCGCGCGATCGGAATCCGTCGCTGTGAGGAACATGATCGCTGTATTCGGACGCAACTGAAGGATGTGTGACGCGGCGTGGAAGGCGTCCACCCCAGGCATGTCGACGTCGAGAAGCACCACGTTTGGTGAGTGTTTGTGCGCGAGTTCTACAGCGTCCGCCCCATTCGACGCCTCGGCAATGACTTTGATGTCACTGGTGTCTTCGAGCAAAGAAACGAGTGCAGCGCGAATCAACGCGTGGTCATCGACGACGAGAACAGTGATGGATTTGGATGCAGTCATACGCTCGAAATCAGCATAACGGAAGCCATTTCCTTGTGCGCTCTGCATCACAACATTCCTCCATGAAGGGACTGCAATCGTCGCTGCCCACAACGTCAACTCGGTGCTCTTGATCGGGCGCTGTGACAAGCCGCCGGGAGTCGCTTCCGCCCTTTGGGGCGCCTACCCGATGGAAGGAATTCTGCTCGTTCGTATCTTCCACTTGCCGACTGCAGGAAGGGCGGTTTCTGCAGCTAGCGATCTGTGCAAAGGGCTTTTGCCCTCCAAACCTGAGGACACCGAAATGGTGGTAACGCAGCAACGGTCGACGCTCGTTCTTGATCTCTTTGATCACTACTACGAGCGCGTCTACGCCTTCCTGCGCAAGTCGACAACTCCAGATGTGGCCGAGGATCTGGCTCAAGAAGTCTTCCTCCGCCTCATGCAACACCCTGAGTTGGAGCGGCTTGAAATCTCGATCAGTTACCTGCTCAAGATTGCGCACAATCTGCTCCGGCGGCGCTTCTCCCGCGCATCGCGGCTGAAGGAACTCCTTGAGGAGCGTGTTCGACGCGATGGCGATCCAGAGATCGGGCCAGTCAAGCGACACAAATCGGACGACGCACTGAGCGATGGCATTCTTGAAACCGCGCTCGGCCTGCTGACCCGGGATGAACAGGACGCGATCCGACTCATCGTGTGCGAAGGCAAGAGTTACCAACACGCGGCAGAAGCACTCGGCGTCTCCGTGACAACCATCAACAACTGGAAGCACCGAGGAATCGTGAAGCTTCGCCGGTCTATTGAAGACGCGGGAGAGGGCTCGATGCCGCCTGAGGCTCAAGAGGAACCATCGAGCCCGCGACGGCTCCCTCGCCGAGGCCTGCGGGTGGAAACTGCAAGCGACTTCGCGAGCGATTCCGTGCTCCCAACTGGGTCGGCGAGCGGGCGACTTCGGGCAGCGCAACAGTGGCGCGCTCGCGCCGACGACGTTGCCTGACTGTGAACACGGCACGTCTCTGCGGTCGGTGCTTTCGTGTCGAGGAAGCCCGCCATAAGAGCATCACGGAGAGCATCACGGAGAGCCGCTCAACCATTCGAACTCGTCAAACTCGAGGGCCCGCACGCGCGGGCCTTCTTTCTTGTTGCTTGCTCGCTCACGCTCGATCGGAGTTCCGGACCACCATGTTGGCTTCCAAGAACTCCATTGCAAGAACTCCATTGCAAGGACACCGTTGCAAGAACTCCGTTGTAAGAACTCCGTTGCAAGAACTCCTTTTGTGGAGATCTGCGCAATCTCGCACGGATCAGAGCAACTGAACGAGGCTGAAGACTCCCGCACCTGCAAGCAACGTCACGATGAGAACCCAGACAATCGTTTGGCGGATCGTCTGCCTCCGACGAGACCGCGGCCGCCCTTGCGTTTCACCGTCGATCCATGTGAAACACTTTGGGCAGACGTCCGCAGCGTCGTAAATCTCGGCGCCACACTCCGGGCAGAATGCGGTGTCTGAGTCGAAACGCGCGCGATCCAGCGCGTCATGCTCGTCCTCGTCAAGTTCATCCTCGTCAAGTTCATCCTCGTCAAGTTCATCCTCGTCAGACTCGCTTGCGTCCTGACCAGATGCACGACTGCGCTCCGACCACGGCTCGTTGCGGCCGTTGGGGTCGTCCCAATCGTCTTCCGCAGATGTGCGCTTGCGTGCCATAGGAAAGACGGGGCTCCTCAAACTCATGAAACGCGCCACGCGTAACCTCGACGCGCTCGCAGCCCCGTACGATACAGCCCATGCCTCCACTGCAAAGCACGCAGACCAAGATCGGAACCGCCTGCCCCCACTTCGAACTCACCGACCCACGCGGGTTTCGCATGAGTGACCAAGACGCGATTGGCAAACCGCTCCTTGTCATGTTCATTTGCAATCACTGTCCGTTTGTAAAGCACATTCGGCACGAACTCGCCGACATCGGTCGGACCTACATTCCAAAGGGTGTCGCGATCGCCGCGGTGAGTTCGAACGATCCTGTGAACTATCCCGCAGATGCGCCTGATCAGATGGCGAAAGAGGCATGCGACGCTGGGTACCTCTTCCCCTACCTCTTCGATGAGACGCAGGATGTCGCCCGACGCTTTGACGCGCAGTGCACGCCGGACATCTATCTCTTCGATCGCGCACATCGTCTTGTG
>JAIXVI010000305.1 GCA_027483065.1 Planctomycetaceae bacterium | reverse complement strand
CCGCGACCGCGACAAATACGGGTGCCCGATGTCTGTTGATCGAACGAAGTGAGATCAGCAGCCATCGGAACGGATGACGTGCGACGTCCATCCGACCATCGATCGGGCTTGAGGTGAAAACTCAAGCGTCCACGGTTCCGATGGCTCTCGGTGTTCACTTCGTTCACACCACGGGACATCGGGCACCCGTGTTGGTGCGTTCGAGCGCGACTCGTCGCGCGTAATAAACACAATCTGATTGTGCATGCGCGAAATACGGACGAGTTTTCCGTTATGCTCTGCGGCTCGTGTCAGATGAGACGTCCATTCTCGAACGCGTCGCTGCCGGTGACCCAGGCGCGCCCTCTGAGTGCATTTCGCGATTCAGCGGGCTCGTCTGGAGTCTTGCACGCCGACTCTGCTCGTCGGCGAGCGATGCGGAAGACGCCGTCCAAGAGATCTTCATCGACCTTTGGAAGAGCGCGCCCCGCTTTGATAGTTCCATCGCGAGTGAGACAACGTTCGTTGCGATGATCGCGCGACGGCGATTGATCGATCGCGGTCGGCGCAAGATGCGTCGGCCCGAGGTTCCGCAGATCGCAGAAACAGTCGCCGATCGCGCGGAACGCGTGGATCGCCCCGAACTCGGCGAGCAGCAGAAACTCGCGCAACGCGCGTTTTCGCAACTTCGCCCTGAGCAGCAACAAGTGTTGCAACTCGCGATTCACCACGGCTGCTCGCACGAACAAATCGCAACGGCGACAGGCATGCCGCTCGGAACGGTCAAGACACACGCTCGACGCGGCCTCATCAAAATCCGCCAAATCCTCGCAGAACAAGGCGTGTTGTCACCCGAAGATCTCGCGCGCGCGGCGACACTTCCCGAGGGCAGTGTCCGCGCAACTCGCAGCGAGGAGCTCGACGGAGGTCGCACATGAGCACCTTCGACGAGTTCAATGACGAGCGCGATGACCTCACGCCCCGCGTGCGGCTATCCGCCGCTGCTGCAGACCGCGCACTCTTCGGAGGCTCGGCGTCGGTCGAAGAACTCGAGCTCGCGAACGAACTCGACCTCGATCTCGACGCAGAAGATCGCGCGTTCGAACAGTGCGTTGCACTGCTTGCAGAGGCGAAGGTGAACAGCAACCTCGAGCGCGCTCCTGCAGCGCTCGAAGCGCGGCTGCACGCGTTGTGTTCCGCGATGCATCAAGTGCCACAGCGCGAAACGACTTCACCGCGCGATGTCCGATCGCTCACCGAGACATCACACGCGAGTACATCACGTGATGTCGCTGCCCCGCGACCACTCCGTCCGCGCTTCGATTGGCTCGCGGCCGCTGCGTGCACGACGCTCGGCGCCGCCGCAACGTTCGCGATCCTCAACGCGCGTGATGACAAGGCCGCACCGCCAGCGACCGTCGATCCCGCGTCGTTCCTGCGTTCCCACCCGAGCGCCGTGCATTGGCCGTGGGCAGGCACCGAAGATCGCGTCGTCGTTGGCACGGTCGGCGGCGAGGCGTACTTCGACCCAACCACCAACGAAGGTCTGCTCGTCATCGAAGGCCTCGCGCCAAATGATCCGACGGTCGAGCAGTACCAACTCTGGATCTTCGATGCCGCACGAGATGAGCGGTACCCCGTCGACGGCGGCGTATTCGATGTGCGACCGAACGAGCCGACGCGCGTGCCTGTCGTCGCGAAACTGCCGGTTTCGTCGCCGAAACTCTTCGCCGTCACGATCGAGAAGCCCGGCGGCGCGGTCGTGAGCGATCGACGCATCGCTCTCCTCGCGAAGCCGTAAGCCACCCTGGCGAAGCCGGAACCCACGCTGGCGAAGCCGTAACCCACGCTCGCGAAGCCGTAAACCTCGACCGCGAAAATTTCCCTTCGGAAGACCCGATCTGCGATGTCGGGCGTGATCGCAGAAGGTTCATCGCACAAGGTCCATCGACGTCGCGCGACCACGCCCCCGCTGTTGCCTTTTTGGATTTCACAACAACAACGACGCGCGAATCCTCAACGCGATGGAACGCGCTCCGTACCATGGCGCCCATGCTTCGAAAGCACTTCTTCCACATCGCGTCTGTGACGCTCCTCACGACACTCTCGCCACTCGCCTCCGCCGTCGCGCATGCGAATGAGTCCGATCCCACGATGGGGCTCTGCCGCTACCCCGACATCTCGAAGGACTCGATCGTCTTCACCTACGGCAACGATCTTTGGATCGTGCCGAAGTCGGGCGGCACCGCGCGTCCGCTCGCGAATCCGCCAGGGTTCGAAGGCTCGGCGCGCTTCTCACCAGATGGCAAGTCGATTGCGTTCCGCGCCAACTACGACGGCGGCAACGATCTCTACACGATGTCGGTCGAAGGCGGCATTCCGCAGCGCGTCACCCATCACCCCGCAAGCGAAGGCCTCTGCGAGTGGACGCCCGATGGCAGCGGCCTCGTCTTTATGACGGCCGCTCTCGAAGGTCTCGGCCGCGCGCAGAAGCTCTACACCATTGGCGCGAGCGGCGGATTGCCCGAAAAACTCCCCGTGCCTTACGGCGCGAACGGTTCGATCGATAAGACGGGCGAGTGGCTTGTGTACACGCCGCACTCGACCGACACGCGCACGTGGAAGCGCTACCGCGGTGGCATGGCGACCGACGTGTGGCTCTACAACTTGAAGTCGGGCGAATCGCGCCAAATCACCGAGTGGGAAGGCACCGACACGCTCCCGATGTGGCATGGCCGAAAGGTCTATTTCCTCTCTGATCGCAGCGCGGCTGAAGGCAACGTACTCAACGTGTGGAGCTACGACGTCGACTCGAAAGAGACGAAGCAAGTCACGCGTTTCAAAGATCACGATGTGAAGTGGCCAGCGATCGGCCCCGATGACGGCGGCGCAGGCGAAATGGTGCTGCAGCACGGAGCACAGCTCTACCGACTTGATCTGGGCAACAACGCATCGAGCCCGATTGATGTGACAGTTCCAGGCGACCGCGAAACGCTGCGCGTGGCGATTGTCGACGCTGCGGAGAACATCCAAGGCGCGTCGATTTCGCCAACGGGTAAGCGCGTGGCGGTCGTCGGACGCGGCGACATTTGGTCGGCGCCAGCGGAGAACGGCACGCCGCGCAACATGACGCGCACCGATGGCATTTTCGAGCGCAGCGCTGCATGGAGCCCCGATGGAAAGACGATTGCGTTCTTCTCCGATGCGACGGGCGAATACGAGCTCTACACCATGCCCGCCGATGGTCGCGCGGATGGCAAGCCCGCTGAACCGAAGCGCATCACGACGAACGGCCAGCACTTCCGTACGTCGATCGATTGGGCGCCCGATTCGAAGTCGGTTGTCATTCAAGACAAGGCCGGCAACATCGAACTCGTGAAAGTCGAAGACGGCACCACGATCGCGCTCGACAAGAACCCCGAAGCGCCGCGACAAGTTGGCATTTCGTTCTCACACGACTCGCGTTGGATCACGTGGAGTCGTTCGTGCGACACCACCGAACTCGAGGCGATCTACCTTTACGACACGCAAGCAGCCGATCCAGCGCAAGCGAAGCATCAGGTCACCGACGGCTTCTACTCTGACTCCGATCCGACCTTCGATCGCAAGGGCGATTGGCTCGTCTTCACGAGCCAGCGCAACTTCTCGCCGACCTACGGCGAGTTCGACACAACGTGGATCTACAACAATTCGCAAGTCTTGATGGCGGTGCCACTCAAGAAGGACTTCAAACTTCCGTGGCTTCCAACGAGCGACGAAGAAGGCCAGAAGGATGAGGGTCGTCCGTCGGGTGGCGGCGCGCCCGCAGCGGCTCCTGGAGCAGGCGGTCCGCCAGCCGGAGGCATGCCGCCTGCGGGTGGTCGACGTCGTCGCGGTGCCGAGCAAGACGCAGATTTCACGAGCGAAATCGCAGTTCCTGTGCTGAACGATCTGCCGCTGGTGAACATCACGGCGCAAGACGAGAAGAAAGACGAGAAGAAAGACGAGAGCACGCAAGACGCGCCTGCCGCGACGGGCCCAGCGGGTTCGTGGAAGTGCACGGTGTCGATGCCGGATGGACCACTCGAGGTCACGCTCGAAATCACCGTCGCAGCCGACAACACCGTGAAGGCGACGTTTACATCGAAGATGGGTTCAGGTGACGCGAGCGGCACCTGGGACGCTGCTTCGAAGACGCTCAAACTCTCAGGCACGTTCCAGAAGATGCCGTTCACGATCGAAGCGACGATCGACGGCGACAGCATGAAGGGTACGACGACTGGCGAAGGCCCAGACGGCCCGATGACGCACGACATCACGGGTACGCGCACTGCAGCGGCGAAGGCTGACGCGGGCGATGCGAAGAAGGCCGAGAAGAAGGCGGTCGAGATCGATCTCGACGGATTCGAAGCGCGCGCGGTGCGACTCCCCGCTCCCGCTGGCAGTTTCGGTTCGATCGCGTTCAACGATCGCGGCGAACTCATCTACGGCCGCGATGGCTCGGTGCGCATCATGGATCTCTCGTCGAAGTCGCCAAGCGAAGGCACGGGCGTCACGGGCACGCGATTCGCGATTTCTGCCGACGGCAAGAAGTTGCTCGTGGGCGGCGGCCGCGGCGGCGCGTCGATTGCGGGTTCGGGTGCAGGCGCAACGGCGAAGCCGATCGTCGCGAGTCCGATGCTGGTCGAAGTCCATCCGCGCCACGAACGCGCGCAGATCCTCGCGGATACCTGGCGCATCTTCCGCGACTACTTCTACGACCCCGGCATGCACGGCGTTGATTGGAAGGCGATTCGCGCGAAGTACGAAGCGATGCTTCCTGCGTGCGTCACGCGCGAGGATCTCAACTACCTCATCGCGGAAATGATCTCGGAACTCAACGTCGGCCACGCGTATCTGCAAGGCCCTGGCGACGTCGAGAACACGCCGAGCCGCAACGTCGGACTTCTCGGCGTCACGTTTGAACGCGCGACGAACGACGACGGCACGACGGCGAACGCCTGGAAACTCGCGAAGTTCACGCGCGGCGGCGACTTCGACGACGCGGCGCGCAGCCCACTCGCAGCGCAAGGGCTCGGCGTAAGCGAGGGCGATTACCTCGTGGCCGTCAACGGCGAACCAATCGATCCATCGAAGGATCCATGGGCACCGTTCCTCGGTCTCGCGAGCAAGGCCGTCACGCTCACGATTGCGAAGAAGCCCGTCCTCGACAAGGACGCGAAGGATGTTGTGGTCACGACCCTTGCAAGCGAAGACAGCTTGAACTACTCCGCGTGGGTTGAATCGAAGCGGAAGCGCGTCGAAGAACTCTCCGGCGGCAAGATCGGTTACCTCTACGTGCCGAACACCGGCGTTGATGGTCAGACCGAACTCGTTCGTCAGTTCTTCGGTCAACGCACGAAGCCTGCGATCATCATCGATGATCGTTGGAACGGCGGCGGTCAGATCCCAACGCGGTTCATCGAACTCCTCAATCGCCCCGTGACCAACTACTGGGCACGTCGCGACGCACGCGACGGCGTCTGGCCACCAGATGGTCACTACGGCCCGAAGGCGATGCTCGTGAACGGCCTCGCGGGTTCCGGCGGCGACATGTTCCCATGGCTCTTCAAGCACAACAAACTTGGTGAAGTCATCGGCACGCGCACGTGGGGTGGCCTCGTCGGAATCTCGGGGAACCCGAGCCTCATGGACGGCGGCACGATCGCGGTTCCAACCTTCGGCTTCTACGAGAGCGACGGCACGTGGGGCGTCGAAGGACACGGCATCGATCCGACCATCGTCGTGATCGACGACCCAGCCAAGATGAAGGATGGCGGCGATCCTCAACTCGAGAAGGCCGTTGAAGTCCTCTTGAAGGAGATCGAAACCAAGGGTTACAAGCCCGTCGCAAAGCCGAAGTACCCCGACCGCAGCGGTATGGGACTTCCTGAGAGCGACAAGTGATGCCGCGCTGTTGGCGCTGAACTCACCGCTCCGCACGGAGATACGAATCGAAGCCCGCCCACCCCGCCCCGCGCGGGGTGGGCTGTTTTTTCAAATTCACAACGCCCTACGTGACTTCGCACGTATTCGGACTAGGTTCTCCCGCCCGGAGTCCCCCGGGATAGAGGAGCCATCACGATGCGCACGAAGTTTTTTCTTTCCACGACGTTTGTCGCCTCGGCGGCGGTGATTGCCACGCCCGCCCTCGGTCAGACCTGCTCCGACCTCGGCATTGACCCCTCTTGCTGCGCCAACGTGTGCGCGATCAATTCGGCATGCTGCGACTTCCTCTGGGACACGGATTGCGACGCGATCCTCGCGAAGGTCGGTTGCATCTGCACCGACGTCATTGACATCAAGGGCACGAGCGCGCTCGTCGATACGACTGCCGCCACGCGCGATATCAGCTTGGCTGGTATCTGCGACCCCGGCCCGTACGGCGACGACGTCATTCACAACACCGTCATCTACCGTTGGACGGCCCCCGCAACGGGCGTCTTCGTACTCTCCACCTGCAACATCGTGAACTACGACTCGCGCCTCGCCGTGATGACGGGGTGCGATCCGACGACCACCATCGCGTGCAACGACGACGTGATCGGAACATGCGCGAACTTCTCGAGCAAGTTGTCGTTCAGTGCGGACGCGGGAGCGACGTACTACTTCCTCGTGGGCGGTTACGCCGAGGCCGATGTCGGTACCGGCACGCTCTCGATCGAGCCATTCCAGGTCGAACTCACGCTGCAAGGCGCACATCAGTACACCGTCGCTGCCGGTGGCAACGATCACTGGTACGCGAAGTACTCGGTCGGCCCAGGCGCGACGTGGGAACAGCTGAAGGCGAAGGCCGAGGAACTCGGCGGCACGCTCGCATGCGCGAACACGGTGGATGAGAACCGCATGATCGGTTCGATCCACATAGCAACGGGCTCAGGCGCGCGCGTTGCGTTTGGTCTCTACCAAGACCTCACCGACAAGAACTACTTCGAGCCGGATGGCGGTTGGAAGTGGGTTGATGGCGGAGCGCTTGCGTACGAATCATGGGCTGCCAATGAGCCGAATGACTTCAACACCATCGAGCATTACGGCCAGTTCAACGCCTACTACTTCGGCGAATTCTGGAACGACAATTCGAATGCTGCGGCTTGGACGAACGTCCTCATGGAGTTCACCAAGCCGCAAGCAGGCTTCACTGCGCCATCGAACGACGAACCGGCCGGCGCAACACCGATCGAACTGGGCGTCGCAGCAACGGTTTCCTTCGTTGGCGCCACCACATCGACGCAAGCGCTCGCGTGCAAGGACGCGATGCACTACGACCGTTGGTACACGTTTACGCCTCCATCGACGCGCTCGTACGACCTGAACGCGTGCTCGAACGGCTTCACCGCAGCGGTGGAAATCTTGACGTCGACGGGTGAACTCGTCGGCTGCTCCGGCGGCGAATGCACCACATCGTTCGTGCTCACGGGCGGCACGACCTACGTGGTTCGTATCGGTTCGGCCGAAGGTGACCGCGCGGGCGCTCCGACCGTCATCTTCACGCCAACTCCAGAGATTGTCTCGCTCGATGCGATCAGCGTGAACTTCGTCGGCGGTACCTACTTCGACGGCGGTGACGGCGGCCGTTGCAACGAAACCGCCACGAATCCTGCTGGTGCTGGCGAATGGGGAACACTCAACTGGTCGAACCTCGTGGGCGCCAGCAGCGCCGCTTCGGACGGTTACGCCGCCGGTGGTAACGGCAATGCTTCGACCAACCTGAAGGATGGCTACGGCGTCGGAACAGGTGCATCGGTGACTTTCGCGGTCAACAACCCGTGGCGTATCTTCTCGTTCCCGGCAAGTGACACGGACCGCATGCGCCGCGGCTACCTCGACTCGAACACGCTTTCGCAAATCAACGTGACGGTCAACAACGTTCCGTACAAGCGCTACTCCGTCGTCGTGTACTTCGGCGCGGACGGCCCGGATCGCGCTGGCAGCGTGCTTGCCAACGGCTCGGCGGAAGTGTTCTTCAAGACCGATGCGCTCCCAGGTTCGATCTTCAACCCGCTCGTCCAAGCGACGGCGACGAGCGCCGCGACGGCGGTGCGTTCGAGCTTCGCCGTGATCAGCGGCGTGACTGGCCCGACGTGCACCATCTCCCTCAAGGAGAACGGCCCGAACATCGGCTTCAACGGTTTCCAGATCATCGAAGAGGCGTCGGCATGCCCGGCAGACCTTGACGGCGACGGAGCCGTCAGCGCTTCGGACCTCTCGGCCCTTCTTGGCTCGTGGGGCTCGGCTGGAGGCGACATCGACGGCGATGGCACGACCAGCGCATCTGACCTCTCGGCGCTCCTCGGCGCATGGGGCGCGTGCGAGTAAGTCCGGTCGACCAAACGTCGTGACCATGCAAGACAGTGACCGGAGGCGCGGCATCGACCGCGCCTCCGGTCGTTTTGGCCTCGTTCAGCCCGGCCGTCCGATACACCGCGCATGGCAAGCAAAGGCGGCGGCGGATCCGGTAAGACGATTCTGATTCCCTTGGCGCTCTTGAGCGCGTTCCTGTTCTTTCAGACCTTCGGCATGTTGCCCACCGCCGTCAACGATGACATCGTGCGCTGGGCGAGCTGCGCGACGTTCGCCGTCGCCGCGGTTGTCTTCGGCAAGGATGGCAGCGCGGTCTGGTGCGGGCTCTGTGCGGCACTCGCCGTCGTTTTGAACCCGATCTACCCCCTCGGCCTCGGCGACCTCTGGAGCGGCGCCAAGATTGTCGGCGGCGTGGTGGCGGGCGCGGCGGTCGTGCGCAACTGGTGACACGAGACTCAAAGAGAGCCCACCCGGTTCGAAAGGGGCCGATGACACCTCTCCTGCGCTCCACGCGCGAGAATTGCGGATCGAATGGAGACCCCGATTGAAGTCGCGAGGCTATCTCGCCGACCCCCTTGCCGTCGGCAGAACTTCTGCTATCTTTCCCGACCCGCGGTTCGCCGCGGAATAGGCAAATGCGGGTGTAGCTCAGTGGTAGAGTGTCACCTTGCCAAGGTGAATGTCGAGGGTTCGAATCCCTTCACCCGCTTTGAAAACGAAATCCCGGAAGGCTTTGCCTTCCGGTTTTCGTTTTTCAACGCGGGTGGGTCCCGCGACGCGTTGCGTCGCGTGACCGTTCGGCGCTGAAGCGCCGAACAAGGTCTTTGCGCTTCGGCCTTCGGCCGAAGAGCGAATCGCGTTGTTTGAGCGCTCGCGACTCGCTTCGCTTTCGCTCGCTCTGGCCGGCTCCCCTCGGAGTGAATCCGAGGGGGCCGAGATGACGAGAGTTGTTTGAGCGCTCGCTCTGGCACGTCTCGCCGCGAGTGAATCACCCGCGCACTTCGGTGCAAGCCCCGCTCGAAGCCGGTGCAAGCCCTTGCTCCTCCTCGATTCTCGGAGCACACTCATTCCATGGCACTCTGGAATCGCTTCGTGAGTCCCGCGCCGTACCGCTCTGTGCGCCTCGCTGCGTTCGCCGCGAGCGTCGCGCTTTGTGGCGTTTCGGGAGCAGCCGAAGTTGACCCGCATCCCGGTGTGCGCACGTGGGGCGTTGTGGCATATCGCAACGCGGAGCAGTCCGATCACGTCACGCAGATTGCGGTTGGTGAGAACCACCTCGCGGCGCGATTGCCCGATGGCAGCATCGCCTGTTGGGGCGACAACACCTACGGACAGTGCCTCGTCCCCTACGACCTCGGCCCGTGCGCGCGCGTCGAAGCGGGCTACCGCCACACGTTGGCGTTGAAGACTGACGGCACGCTTCGCGCGTGGGGTGAGAGTGGCTACGGACAACTCCAGATTCCGCCAAACGTCGGTGTCGTTGCCGACATGGCCTGCGGACTCCGCCACAACGTCGTCGCACGCAGCAATGGAACGATCCTCTGTTGGGGCTGGGACAGCGAAGGACAAGCCTCGCCGCCAGCAGGCACCGCGGATGCCGTGCAGGTGGCGGCTGGTTCTTCGCACTCAATGGCGCGACGGAGTAACGGAACCGTTGTCTGCTGGGGAAGCAACACGAACGGTCAGTCGACTCCGCCCGGAAGCGCGATCACGCTGACGGATATCTCGGCAGGCATGCTGCACTCTCTCGCGATTCGTACCGACGGGCGCGCAGTGTGCTGGGGCGCAAATGACTTTGGTCAGTGTGCCACACCCTCCGGAATCGGTGGCCTGACCGACATCGATGGCGGAGCGGACCACACCATCGCGCTCCGCACGGACGGCGGCGTGGTTTGTTGGGGCTACAACGGACGCGGACAGTGCTCCGTACCGACACTGCCCGCGCCAGCTGTTCGCGTCGTCGCGGGTATTCAACATTCCACGGCACTCCTCGCCGATGGTCGCGTGGTCTCGTGGGGTCGGGCTGAACTTGGACAGCTCTTCGAAGGTGCGAGCATGGGTGCGCCGGTTCAAGCGGCAGCCGGATTCGCGCACTACCTCGTTGTCGATGATCAAGGTGAAGTGCATGGTCTCGGAGCGAACGATTTTGGTCAGTGCGATGTCCCGAATATCGCGCATCCCGCAGCGATCAGTGCCGGAGCGCAACACTCCGCCGCACTCTTGGCTGATGGCACCGTGGTCTGTTGGGGAAGCGACGTCCAAGGTCAATGCGCTGTTCCGGCGGGTCTCCTCGTCCGAACGATCGACTGTGGCAACTTTCACAACCTCGCGATTCGAACCAATGGCTCGGTTGCCGCGTGGGGCTGGAATGTGAGCGGCCAATGCGATGTGCCGCGGTATCTCACCAGCGCACTTGCGATCTCGGCGGGAGAACGCCACTCACTCGCGATCGACGCGGATGCGACGATTGTGACTTGGGGCTCGGACAGCTTCGGGCAGTCCTCGCCGCCGTACTCCAAGTTGGGCGCCGTCGCCGTTGCTGCGGGCATTCGGCACAGCGCCGCCGTGCGGGTCGATGGCAGCGTCTACTGCTGGGGTTGGAACTTCTACGGTCAATGCAATGTTCCCGCGGGGCTTCGAGCTGCGAAGCGCGTTGCCGCTGGATACGGGCACACGTTGATTCTCGATCACTTCGGCAACGTGACCGTTTGGGGGAGTAACGATTTCGGGCTTGTGAGCCAGGCATCGCAGATTGGCCTCGCAAGCGATGTGGACTCGGGGAGCTTCACCGCGATTGCAACGATTGCCCCGTGCTCCGAAACGAACGCTGGACCGGCGATTTGCGCTTGCGGCCCGTTTCAAATTGATTGGAACGAGGACGGGATCGCTGATTGCGTCGCTCGCCAGTATGGAGATCTCGATCTTGATGGATCGATCGGGGCTGGCGACCTTTCGCTCCTCTTAGACAATTGGAGCAACGACAACGCGCCGATGGGCGACCTTGATCAAGATGGCGCCGTTGGTGCAAGCGACCTTTCGCTGCTCCTCGTGCGATGGGGACATGACGTTGGTTGATGGGCGCGAACGCTCGTGCGCGAAATCGAATGAGACGCGCGATGAGACGCGCGATGGGACAGGCGCAACCGCACTCAGCCGCACGCGCCCCAGGCGCCGAGGAGCGCGGCGAGATCGGCAGCGTCCGTCGTGCCGTCGTCGTTGACATCGCCGCTCGAGGTTCCCCACGCTCCCAAGAGCGACGCAAGATCCGCCGCGTCAACCGTGCCGTCGCCATTGAGATCGGGCGGGCATGGAGTCGTCGGTGCGACCGCCGCGAGCACGAGGTCATCAAAGTAGCCGAACGCATTCGAGGTGCCGGGCGCGGAATCCGTCGTTGCGAAGAGGTTCGACGCGTACAACGCGCCGAACGCGGTCGTGGTGTGCGAAGCGACGACCGAACCGTTCAACGACAGCGAGCCTTCGCCATTCGCGACGTTCCAACGGTAGATGAACTCATTCCACTGATTGAGTGACGCGAATGCTCCGGTCGTCACGCGATTGGCCGCGGCGTAGCCTCCATTGAGGAGCGAGATCGCACCCGTCTGCGCACTCACCAAAAATCCGCCCGAGGTTTCGAAGGAACTCTTCGAAATCATGATGCCGAACGTGGACGTCACGCGCTGCGCGCTCGGAACAAACACCTTGATGCGCGTCTCGAGGACGGTGTTGCCGCCCGCGCTCGCGGCCGCCCATTTGCCGCTGTTGAGAAGGTCAAGCCAGGCCTTCGAGCGTCCCGCGTTGAAGCGTTCGGTGCAGAGACGCACCATTTTGCCGGTGCCTCCAACGGGGTCGACGCCGGGTGCTGTCCCGACACCGATGACGCTCGCTGCGACAAACGGTGAGTTGGTTGCGCCACTCGTCGCCCACGAACCCGCGGGGCCGAGGAAGCCGATTTGTCCGGAGAGATTGCCGATCGCGTAGTCGTCGAAGGAGGTTGCAAGCACGTCGGTCGCATGTGCGGACGATGAGAAGCTCACCGGACTCGCCGCGAACAGGCTTGAAGCGAGGAGAGACGACGCAAGACCTCGGGAGATGATGTTCTGAACAGCGCGCATCGGGCGAAGGTACCCTTCGTCTGCGTTTGAACAAATCAGAGACGCGGGTTTGTTATGACTTTGTCGAGAAGGCGAGACGCGGCACAGGACTCGCATCGTCGTGGCGCGTCGAGTCACCCACCACGCCAAACACGTCTGGCCGCCGAGTGACGAGCGCCTCGTGACAGAATCGCTCGGATTCTCGGACGCAAACTTGCCTGTACGCCCGAACTCCATCAACCCGCGCCCGGGCAAGCTGCTGACTTCGCCGCCCTAGGCCTTTCGCCACCCGTGATGCCCGACGCGTCGTACTCGTTGCAAGCACTTCGCTTCCTCCATGCGGACCGCTCGGAAGCCCCGTCGACTGCGCCCTCCAAGCAGCTGCCGATCCTCGCTCCGACGGCTACTTTCCGTTGCGCAGCACCGATTCAGACGCAGATCGACCGGAGTTCACCGCGGTTCGTGCATCCGGGCTCACGAACGCCCCCCGAAATTGCCGAAGGGACGATCCGGGGAACGACTCCTGTCGTAGGGTCGTGCCCGCGACGCGAAACTTCGCATGAATGCGCCCATGGACTACCCAATTCTCCTCGCTCAGGCCCGTGGTACGTCGAGCGACATCGGCGCCCAACTGAACGCGTTCCTTGACCTCGCGTTCACGCCAGCGGGATTCGCGCTGGGAGTGCTCGGCGCCGCGACGCTCGTGGTGCTCCTGTTCTCGCGTGGTGGAACGCAACTCATCGCCGCGGGCGCGCTCTTTCTGCTCTCCATGATGCGAACGGAGTCGAAGTGGGCCGACAATACTCTGGTGCAACCGCTTGAGACGATTCGATCGTTCTCACGACCGCTCGCCTTCGCACTTCTCGTCATCATCGCGGTTCGTTCTCTCGCGTTCCCGCGAGGCGAGCGGACCCGACTCCTTGTCGTTCCTGCGGTCCTGTTTTTGGCCTACGAGCTCTACTACGTCACACTCGTTGGTGCGTTCATCGATCCGACGCGTGGCGCCTTCGGTGTGTTGTGTTACTTCGCGGCGCTGGCGGCATTCGTCTTTGGCCTGCCGAAGGTCATGCAAGGCCCGGGCGAATCGCGTGGGCTCCTGGGAATCTTCGCGATCACGGGTCTTCTCTTCATCGGTGCCAATTTCTTCCAACTTGCGCTCGGCTACAGCAACGCCGTCATTCAAGGCCGACTCACCGGAATCTCCGGGAACCCGCAGCAATTCGCCCTGTCATGCTGCATCTTCTTGCTGGTGGGCTGCTACTTCTTCTCGATCAGCCGTGCTGGATCTTGGGTGAAGTGGTTCGCCGCAATCAGCATGGGCATCCTTGGACTCTTCGTCCTCTGGAGCGGATCGCGCACCGGCGCACTCTGTTCTGCGGTCATTGTGCTTGCGTATTTCCGCACGAAACTCGGTCGTCTCGCGCTGCTCGGCATCGTCGGCGGCGGCGCGTTTGCGGTCGCGGTGAGTATGTTCGGCGAGAGCCTCGAAATCGTCGAACGGTTCTTGGAGGGTGGCGACACGCGCAGTGAGGTGTGGCGTGCGGCCTTGGCAGATTTCGCGAGTTCGCCAGTCTTCGGCATTCTGCCATTCGTCTCGGACGACAATCTGAACTTCACCGAATCCACATACCTGCGCACGCTCGCGCTGATGGGCTCGATCGGCGGATTGCTCCTCCTCGCCGTGATGTTCAGTTGGTGCCGCACTGCATTTGCTGTTTGGCGACTCGGCCGCATCGTTCCTGCCATCGAGGCAGAAGCCGATTTCGTCGTTGCTTCCACCGCGTTCTTTATGGTCGCGAACGTCGGCGAAGGCCTCATGATGGGCGTTCTGACGATCTTTATTCCGCTGATTTACGCCACGTTCGCGATGGCCGCCTACGTCCTTGATGTCGGTCCGGCGCAGGCTGCGTTCGAGACCGAATCGACGGAGTTTGGTGACGATGACGGACTTGAAGTCGCGAGTGAGCCTTTGAATGCACCCGGACCCGTCGATGCTTCTCGTCCGCGCGATCTCGACCCGACCGTCGGCGGACGCGATCTGCCGCCCACTGGCACTCGGCCAGGCCAAGCGCTCGCGTGACCTGAACTGATCCAACGTGGGCGATCTCGTGGCAACTTGGAGCACGCGAAGGGCCCGTGTGGCGTCATGGTGCCCCTCGGCTCCGGGCGGCCGCTGACGCGCCATTGATTGGGCGCTTCCGCCGCGTTCGAATCGGCCGCGCGACGCCTGACCGGAACTCGGATCCGATCCGGAGGACCGTTCAACGCCGCTGAGAAACGCGGCCCCCTTAGCAAGATTGGTTGCAACTGACATGCGAAAATGCCCGATGTACCCTCGCCCTGTCGGCCAGAACTCGGACCCGAACCCTCAGGCAGTCCGACAAAGTCCTACGCAGCCTCAAGTAGCCTCACGCAACATCGATGTGCGGAATCAACGGCATCTTCTCCTATCACTCCGACGGCCCCCCGGTCGACTTGAGTGAGCTCGACCGAACTCGTGACGCGATGACTCCGCGCGGTCCCGACGGTTGCGGCGCATGGGTTTCGAACGATCAGCGTGTTGGACTTGCACATCGACGGCTGTCGATCATCGATCTCTCGGAAGGCGGCGCGCAACCGATGCACGACGCTGCGTCGGGCGCGGTCATTGCCTTTAACGGCGAAATCTACAACTATCGAGAGCTCCGCCGCGACCTCGAACTGCGCGGACACGTGTTCCGCTCGGAGAGCGACACCGAGGTTCTTCTCCGAGGCTACCTCGAGTACTCCACCGATCTGCTCCCAAAGTTGCGCGGCATGTTCGCGTTCGCGATTTGGGATCCTCGGAAACGTGGCATTCTTCTCGCGCGCGATCCACTTGGGATTAAACCCCTCTACATCGCCGACGACGGGAAGACCGTGCGCTTCGCTTCGCAAGTTCGCGCGCTTCTCGCCGGTGGCGGCGTGAAGGACCTTCGCCGCGATCCCGCAGGCCGCGTTGGGTTCTACCTCTGGGGAAGCGTTCCTTCGCCCTTCACGCTCTATCAAGGAATTCGCGCTCTTCCTGCGGGAAATTCGCTGTGGATCGACGCGCGTGGCGTTCCTGCAGAGCGTGCGTTCTTCGATCTCAACGCAGAATTCCGGCGCGCCGAACAGGTCGCTGGTAAGCCGATCAGTCGTGATGAAGGCCGCGAGGCACTGCGCGCCGCACTCACGGATTCTGTACGGCACCATCTCATCGCCGATGTCCCCGTCGGTGTGTTTCTCTCCGCTGGAATCGACTCCAGTTCGATCGCGTCGCTTGCGCGCGACGAAATGCGCGGGAGCGCAATCGAAACACTGACGCTCGGATTTACGGAATTCGCAGGTACGCCGCAAGACGAGACGCCACTTGCGAGCGAGATTGCACGATTGCTCGGCGCGCAGCATCGCACGATCACCATTTCACGTGAGCAATTCAAAGAGTGGGTTCCTTCGATTCTCGCTTCGATGGATCAACCTTCGATCGATGGAATCAACAGTTACTGCATCTCACACGCCGCACGTCAGGCCGGGCTCAAGGTCGTCCTTTCGGGACTGGGCGGCGATGAGATCTTCCGCGGCTATTCGACCTTCCGCGATATCCCGAAGCACGTCGCACGCCTTGGACTCGCTTCACGCGTCCCTCTTCTCGGAAAATGCTCGCGCATCCTGAGCGCGCCACTTCTTGGTCGATCGCGTCAGCCGAAAATCGCCGGAGTGGTCGAGTACGGCTCGTGTATCGCCGACGCTTATCTCCTTCGACGTTGCCTCGTTCCACCGTGGGAACTGACGCGATACCTCGATGAAGAACTCGTTGCCGCTGGCCTCGAACGACTTCGTCCACTCGAACGGCTGCACACGCTCGTTGAAGGGCTGCGCGATCCCGCGCTGCAGGTCGGTATCCTCGAAACATCGATGTACATGCGTAATCAATTGTTGCGCGACTCCGATTGGGCCAGCATGGCGCACTCGATTGAGTTGCGTGTTCCGCTCGTGGACACCGCGCTTCTGCGCTCGATCCTCGACTTGACCGCCCGCGGTTATGTCGCGACCAAGGCTGATGTGAGCCGCGCGACAAATCCTGAGATTTTCGCGCTTCTCTCGAATCGACCGAAGACTGGCTTCGGAATTCCTGCGATGCAGTGGATGCAAAGCAGTGTTGCAACTCCGCGCACCGCTGGTGGAGCATCGCGCGTGTGGGCAAAATTCCTCGACGAGCGATTCACGGATGCCAAGGCCGATTCGCGTGGTCCATGACGCAACGATGAAGCCCGTCGTCCACACCATTCCATCCATTGCAGAAGTCTCGAGCGGGCCGAGTTACTCCGTGGTTCGACTCTGTGATGGGCTGTCCGCGCGCGGCTGCCCGGTCACGCTCGCGGCGCTCGATAGTGCCGGACATCGCGCCGTTCCCCCGTACACCAGACTGTTCCCGCGAGCGATCGGACCAGCGCGGCTCGGCCGATCACCCGCGATGAAGCGGTGGCTCGACTCCGAAGCGCGTGCGGGTCGGGTCGGCCTCCTCCACAACCACAGTCTGTGGATGATGCCAAACGTTTACCCAGGAAACGTCGCGCAGCGATACAAGATCCCCTACGTTCTTGCGCCTCGCGGCACGTTCGCCGAAGCCGCATTCATCCGCGGCTCCCCAGTCAAACGCGCGTTTTGGCCGCTCCTTCAAAAGCCTTCGCTGTCCGCCGTGTCACTCTTTCATGCGACCGCTGAGAGTGAGCGCGACGACATTCGACGTCTCGGTTACACGCAACCGATCGCTGTGATTCCAAACGGCGTCGATCTCGCTCCGCTCACGCGCATTCCGAGCGAGCACCCAACGCTGCTCTTTCTTGGACGCGTACATCCATCAAAGGGTGTCGATTTCCTGCTTCGCGCGTGGGCTGAACTTCAAGCAAAGCGCCCAACGTGGCGGCTGCGCATCGTCGGACCAGACAACGAAGGGCACCTCGCGAAGATGCAAGCGCTCGCCGCCGAACTTCGCGTTGAACGCGTGCAGTTTGAAGGCGCACTGACGGGTGCGGCGAAACTCGCGGCCTACAGCGCTGCATCGCTCTACATTCTTCCAAGCCACTCGGAGAACTTTGGGCTCACCGTCGCCGAAGCGCTTTCTGCGGGCACTCCCGCGATTGTGATGCATGGTGCTCCGTGGGGTGGACTTGTCGACAACCAGTGTGGATGGTGGATCGAACGAAGCGTCGCGTCGATTCGGAAAGCGATCGAAGATGCAACTGCGTTACCTCCTGCTGCACTCGCTGAAATGGGACTTCGAGGACGCGCCTGGATGGAGCGCGATTTTGCATGGGATTCCATCGCGGACAAGATGATGAGCACGTATGAGTGGGTCCTGAGTAGCATGGCGTCGTCGCGTGCCCCTGCGTGGGTTGACTGCTGCGAGGTGCGTCCGCAATGACTACCCCTTCAACGAACGTTGCCTCGACGAGTCGTGCAGAGCACGGCTCGCCCTCTCCGGCCTGGGAGCTTGGTTCCGCGCCCGTCGCCGTTGTGATGATCTCACTCAACGAAGGCCACAACCTCGAGGCGGTCTGTCAGAACCTCAAGGGTTGGGCTCAAGAGGTTTGGCTTGTCGACAGTTTCAGCAAAGATGAAACGATCGATATCGCCTTGCGTTATGGCGTCCGCGTTGTCCAGCGCAAGTTCAGTGGGTTCGGGGATCAGTGGAATTTCGCTGTCCGCGATCTTCCGATCAAAGCGCCCTGGACAATGAAGCTCGATCCAGACGAGCGCATCACCGATGCGCTGAAATCCTCGATCGAGTCCTGCATCCGGAACCAACGCACCGACGGTATCGAAGTGCATCGGCGATTGTGGTTCATGGGTCGTCCACTTCCCGTCCGACACTCGCTGCTGCGTATCTGGAAGACAGGCACGTGCCGATTTACCGACGTCTCCGTCAACGAGCATCCGCTCGTCGAAGGCAAGATCACAACACTCCAAGAGGAGCTCGAGCACCACGATAGCCCGAGCCTCGAACACTGGTTTTATAAGCAGAATCGCTACTCGACCGATGAGGCGGTGATTCGGTTCCGTAGTCAAAGCCTCGCCGCCGACGCGCGTCTCTCCGGATCGGCGCTCGAGCGCCGAATGTGGCTGAAGAAGCACTTCTATCGACTTCCGTTCCGGTACACGATCTTCTTTCTGTACCTGCTTCTCGTTGAGCAAGCATGGCGCGCAGGTCGTACCGGCATCGTTTGGGCACGACTCCGAAGCGATCTCTTCCGCTTCATTGAGTACAAGCGCATGGAAATGGAAGTCACGGGACGCGAGCCACCGAAGTTGCAATTCGGCGCTGGCAAACCTGATCCACGCGTCGAACAGTCATCGAGCTCGTAATCCCAAGAGCGAATCTGCTCAAAACTCGCGGGAGAGGCGAAGCCAAATCATCGCTTCGCCCTCATCAGCGTTGTCAGGGGTGGCGCTCATAGATGCTTGCAACGAACTCGCAAACCCCTGATCGGCTTCGGTCCAACCTCCGCCGAGGGCGATTCTCCATGGTGAAACGCGTCGTGGTCCAAACTCCGCGACGAACGCGAGCGAGGCTTCTGCTTGTACGAGGCCTTGGCTGCGCGAGACATGACTCGTTGAACTTCCCGTGATCGCATTTGCACCTTCG
Organism: Planctomycetaceae bacterium; assembly: GCA_027483065.1. Lineage (GTDB taxonomy): Bacteria > Planctomycetota > Phycisphaerae > Phycisphaerales > SM1A02 > QWPT01. Next base: position 9,351 of record JAIXVI010000305.1, on the reverse strand, counting down.
GTCACGAGCAAGGTTGACCATGCCTCCGTGTCTGGCACGAGCCCTGCGCGTGCCTCAAGCCATACCCGATCAGCCAACGGGTGCGACGCGAATACATCGAGTGGCGCGTGAGGCGACCAAGAGAGCGCACTTCGTTGATGCGGCGCGGACGACCGAGCCTCAAGCCAACTCCACGGGGCGGGCGACGAGTTCCAAGGATTCATCCCTGTCATCGCTTGCGTCGTCATCCCGGCAGCGAACTCTGCGCTTTCGTCCCACGGTTGTGAGCGTTCGAGACTTGCACCGCCCCAGTTCGTGCGCGCCTCCAACTCCGAGGTCGCGGCCGCGCTGGTGACGAAATCACCAAAGACGAACGCGCCAACGGATACGACACCGCAGAGGAAACCCCGGGTTACGACGTGGTTGCGCATGGAGAGCATGAGTGTCTGACGCGCCGCCCCGAGCGATTGTTCCCCCGAATCTCGGCACGATCGAAAATTTCGCTACCCCTCGACCGGTCAGGCCTGGCTCAGAAACGCTTGTATCAACGGTTCATCGGATGCAAGAAATTGTTCTGTCGGAAGCGTTGTGGCGACACGCCCCGCGTTGAGCAGCACGACGCGATCGGCGATCTCGCGGACGAGTGCCAGATCGTGACTCACGATCACCATGGCTGTCGCACATTCTGCGGTCAGCGCACGCAGCAGTGCGACAATCTCGCGGGTCCGCTGCGGATCAAGCGCGCTCGTCGGTTCATCAAGAAGCAAGATCTCCGGCTCGTTCGCCAGCGCACGCGCAATCGCCACGCGCTGCTGCTGTCCGCCGGAGAGTTCTGTGATGCGACGATCAAACGCCTCGTGCATTCCGACGCGTTCAAGTGCCGCACGAGCAAGCCGCTTCGCTACTTCGGGGGCCTTCTGAAGCCCGTATCGCGGCCCAATCATGCAGTTCTCACCAACGGAAAGATGCGGAAAGAGGTGGAACTGTTGGAACACCAAACCAACGCGTGCGCGATGCGCGCTCAGCGCTCGCTGGTCGTATCGCGAAAGCCGCACGGCGCGATTTGGAACCGTGATCGGCGTGCCTCGAAACTGAACACGACCTGCGTCCACCGACTCCAGTCCCGCGAGGACCGAAAGCAGTGTGCTCTTTCCGCACCCATTTGCTCCGACGACTGCGACGACTTCACGCTCATCAACCGAGAATGACACGCTCTCGAGCGCGACTCGTCCGTTCGGCCAACGCTTCATCACTCCATCGGCAGCCAAGACCGTACGCGCGCTCATGGGGTTCCTCCCCCGAACTGCGCGAAACGTCCGATGGATATTCGAGGTTCACGAGCGCGGGTAAGACGCCGGGCAGCAGCATCAGCCATGATGGAAAGCAGTAAGTAGTACGCCGCTGCGACGACAAGAACCGCCGGCACCATGAACGTCGCCTTCCCGATTCCAAGCGCGACTTGCATGAGTTCGGGTACTGCAATCAAACTCACGAGGCTTGAGTCTTTGATCATGCTGTTGAGATCATTGATGGTGGCAGGAAGCACTGTGCGGAAGCCTTGCGGCAGTTCAATCTTCCAAAGCATTGCTCGCTCGGAAAGCCCAAGCGCGAGCGCCGCTTTGCGTTGACCCTCGGGCACCGCATCGAGCCCCGCGCGTTGTACTTCCGCCTCGTACGCCCCGTAATTTCCAGCGAGAACGATGATCGCTACCAAGAACGCAGGCCATGTGAGCGCCGCCTGCACGTCGAGAATCGCAGAGAGACTTGGGACCTGGCCTGCAAGCCACAGTCCGAGCGCGGGAAGCGAGTAGTAGACGAGGTACAACTGCACCAAGAGTGGCGTTCCGCGCACGACGACGACGTAGCTGCGTGCAGGCCATGCGATGCGGCGGAATGGTGAACGCATCGCGATCGCAAGCAAAACGCCCAACATCACCGCGAGCGGCATCGCGAGCACAGTCAGAATGATCGTGTTCACGCATGCCTTGGCAAGAGCCCAGAACACCGCGGGCCAAGAGAAGACGCGCGCGACAGACGCGCCATCGGCATTCAGGTTGATGTCATTCGACGGCGCGTTTTCGCTGCGCTCGACGAGACCGATCGACTCCTGCTCCGGTGTCCAAATCTTCCACCTGCGATAGAGGCTTGCAAGTTCGCCCGATGCTTTCAAAGCCGCAAGTGCGCCATCGAAAGCACTACGGAGTGCATCATCCTCTTGGCGGAAGAGTGCTGCGTAATGCCCCGTCTTCCCGAGTGGCGCCAAGTTGATGAGTTCAGCGTCGCCGCCCGCGTAGTACTCGGCGACGATCGAATCTTGTACGACGAGATCTACGCGCTTCGCTTTCAACTCAGCGTACGGGGCGAGACCGTCGTCGTACTCGCGAATTGCTTCGCGCGGCCATCCGAATTCGAGCAACACATCCACACTTGCGGCACCGTTGAGTGTCGCAACAGGCACGAACGCCCGCGCTTGTGCCGCATCACCACGCGTGGCAGCAAAGTCGGGAAATCGCGCGCGGTCACTCGCGCGAATCGTCGGCTGTTGGTCGTACACGTAATAGGGCGCACTGAAATCAACCTCAAGCGCGCGTTCCTCGGTGACTTCAAAGCCGTTGATCGCGAGATCCGCACGCCCTGACTTCATGAGGTCAACGAGCGCCAGCCAATCGCCCGTGAGCGGTTCTACACGCACGCCAAGTTTCGCTCCGATGAGCTGCATCAACTCCACTTCGAAGCCCGTGAGCACATCAGGGTTGTCCGCCGACGGCATCGCAAACGGCGCACCACCGGAGGGATCGATCGCATAGCGAAGGACGCCGCGTGTGCGAATGTCGTCAAGCGTCGACTGCGCGGACGCGATCGCCGAACAGACCATCGGGCACAGAATCGCGCAGAGCAGCGCGCTCCATTGGAACAGCCATCGCCGTGAAAAGCGGCTCAAACGCGCATTCAAAATCGACACCCTCGACGCATGCCGGCGGAGCGTAACGGAAGCCGTAAAGGTTGGCAGGTATCTCCTTGCTGTACGAACACACGTGTCGATCCACTCTTGAACGCGACCGGAGCTTCACAATTCAAACAAGTGCAAAGATGCACGCCACGGCATGCTCCAGCCCATGTATCGAGGGCCACGCGCTTTACACTTCACATCGTGGCTTTGATCCTCTTCTTCTTCATCGTGCTCATTGGCCTTGCGGGCTGGATCCCGCTCTACCTTTGTTGGTGGGGCCGACTGACTCCGCAACCGCCGTGTTGCGCTGCCTGCGGGCACGCATCGGGCGATGGTCCGGGGATGCTTGCTGATCGCTGCGCGGAATGCGGCTGCGATCTCAACGCGCCGAACGCACTCGTCTACTTCAAGCGCGCGCGAACGCCACTCATGCTCGCTGGAATCATCGTGGGTGCGATCGTGGTCACACTCTGCTCATTGCTCCCATTGGCGTCATTTTCCGTTTTGTTTCTTGCAGCCAGTCGCCAAGGCGTTCTCTTGCCAACGCCCGCGAACAATGCCGTCCCATCTGCATCTGATTCGACTTCGGGTTCTGCCGAATCAGCCCCCCGTGTCAATGACGATGCGGAACCATCGGACAGCGCAGAAGCTGATGGAACGACTTCCCAATCCTCCAAAGAGGAGGACATTCGATGAACAGTCTCGGTGTCGTGCTCATCGTGATCACGATGTTCAGTATGTTGCTGTTTGCGATCGGCCCTGCGTTCGTCGGATACGGTGTAGCCCTTCTACTCCGAGGCCGACACAACCCGCGTCAACCAGTCTGCGCGCGATGCCGTGCGCCCCTGACGCGGGCTACGCTCGCCGCCGCAAACGCACACGCCGCCGCGCACGACCCTGCACACGCGTGCCCATCGTGTGGTTCGACACCACTGCTCCCCGCCGCATCGCATCAGCGCGCGGTGACACGCGGAGTACTCTTCATCGTGCTCCCAATCGTTGCGTGGATCTCGACCGTCGTGATCGTGTTCGTCGGCATCGCCATCAGTGATTAGCGCGGCAATGTTGGCGGAGTGCACAAAACGCAGAAGTACGCCAGAGAACGAACCCTCGGGCACTTGCTACTCTGCACGAATGCCCCTGAATCTCCCATGTTTCGTGCGTCCGACGTGCTTGATGCTCACGGTGGCTGGATGCGCGCTCGCGACGCTGCTCGCTCTCACTCCACGCGTTGACGCGGCAGATCGAACCGCGACCGTGCCACCTGCCTCCGCGACGCCGTCCGCCACCGCCGCATCGGACGCGGCGACACCTAAAGCCCCTGCGAAGCGCGAGCCCGCCGCACCCGATGCGGCACTTGCGCCGCTCTCATTCCTCGAAGGTCATTGGGTGACGACACTTCCGAACGGCATGGTGAGCGAAGAAATGTGGATGCCCGTGCGCGGCAAAGCGATGCTCGGCAGCTTCCGACAAACGCGACCCGACGGAAACCCAGCGTTTTTCGAGTTCACGCAGATTGTCGCGATGAAGGATGGCGTGGTACTTCGCCAAGTGCATCTCCACGGTCGATTCGAAACAGACGAGCGTCGCAAGGATCCGATGTTCTTGAAACTTGCGAAGGTCGAAGGCAACTCGGCGACGTTCATTCCGATCGCAGACGGCGAGTTCGGTGAAGGTTCGAAGTCGCACGCAGGCGATCTTGCAAACGTCACCTACGCACGAAGCACTTCGACGGATGGCGCAGAGTCACTCACGCTTCGCATTGAGTCACGCCCCGTGAAGGACCCGAAAAACCCCGACGCCGAACCGAAGCCGCAGATCATCGAAATCTCGATGAAGCGCGCGGAGTGATCGCATGCAAAAAGCCCTCATGCGTCACCCCCGACACGGGAGTCTGCCGTTCTGCGCCACGCTCCTCGCCGCGGCCATGGCTTTGCTCGCTCTGTTCGCGTTTCCTGCCGCATCAAGCGCTTCGACGCCATCGGAAACCGATGCCGCCGCGACCGCCACACAGGTGTCCCAGCCCGCGACCGCGCCGCTGCGCGTCGGCGTTTTCGTCAGCCCACCGTTTGTGACGAAGGACGCGAAGGGCGAATACTCCGGATACGCATGGGAGCTCTGGTCCGAATCCGAACGACGCATGGAAGTGAAGTCGGTGGTTCAGGAGTTCCCGAGTTTCGGTGAACTGCTCGATGCGGTCATCGCGGGCAAAGTGGACGCAGCGGTGACCGACATGTTCATCACGAGCGAACGCGAGCGCCGCATGGAGTTCACCCATCCGATCGCCGATGGCGGACTGCGCGTCATGGTCAACACCAAGCGCGAGAGCAAACTCTTCACGCTCTGGAACGGCCTCATCAATGACGGACATGCGCGCATCATTGGCTGGGGCGCACTCATCGTCGTTGTGCTCGCAATTCCGTTCGCTGCCTTTTGGCGCCATCTCGACAAGGATTTCCCGCAGAAGCCGCTCGATGCCTTCGCTGAGAGCCTGTATCGCATCGTCGCGGTCACCATGAGCGGCAAGACGAAGGTAACTTCGATTTCCACCTGGCACACGAAGGTGATCGCCGCAGGGTGGCTGGTGGTTGGCGTGAGCGTGGTCGCCTACATCACATCGACCGTGACTTCGGTCATGACGAAGCAAGCACTGCGCGGAACGATCCACTCGGTCGCCGATCTCGAAGGGAAAACTGCGGGCGTCGTGATCAAGTCGCTCGCGGATCAATACTGCCGCGAGAGTGGCATCGCGGCAGATACGTTCCAGACGCTTGACGAAGCGGTCGAGGCGTTGATTGCGGGGAAGGTTGCGGCGGTGGTCGGCGACGGCCTCGCGCTTGAGGCCTACGACCACAGTCATCCGAAGCTTCCGATCGACGAAGTTGGTCCGCTCTTCGAGAAGCGTCGCTACGGCATCGGCGTTCCGAGCGGTAGCCCACTTCGACACAAGTTGAATGTCGTGCTGACGGAACTCGCAGAGTCTGGCGCGTCGGACAAGCTCTACGCGAAGTACTTCGGGAACTGAGTCGCACCTCGAAGTCGACAGCGTGAGTATTCAGCGCTTCGCAGCAACACTTTCAAGAATCCGCATCATCTTGAGCGCGAGATTCGTGCGGTCGTAGTTCTGCGCACCCTTCAGGCACGAGGCTTTGAACTGCTCGAGTTCCGCGGGATTCTCCTTCAGCCGGCGGAGGGCCGCGACGAGCTCGTCGACGTTCTCCGGTTCGAAGGGAATGCCCGCGTGCTCGTCGCGCACGATGTCCGCGCTCTCGCCCTCGACACCGTGCAACACAGGCAGGCCCATACCCATCGACTCGAAGAGTTTCGACGGAATGACGGTCGTGAAGAGTTCGGCCTTCTGCAGGTGAATCACTGAGACATCGAGAATCGACCAATAGCGTGGAACTTCCGCCTTCGGCACGCTGTCGATGAAGACAACGTTGTCAAGTTTCTTCTCGGCGGCCATGTCCCGGAGAAACTGCTTGCGCGCGCCGTCTCCGAGGAAGAGGAAAACGATGCCAGTGCCGCGCAATCGCTCGGCTGCCGTGACGAGCGTCTCGAGTCCATGACACAGTCCGTGGGTACCGATGTAACCCGCGACAAACTTGCCCTCAAGTCCGAGTTGCCTCGTCAGCGCTTCGTCTTTCGGTCGCGGCGTGAACTGCGAAATGTCCACGCCGTTGGTCACGATCTCGATCTTCGAACCATCAATGCCGCGCGAAATCAAGTTCTTCTTGAAACTCTTGGTGACCGAAATCACCTTCGCTGACTTGCGATACAGGAAGAGCTCGAGCTTCTCGAGCAACTCGATCGCGCGCGCGTTCTTCATCGCGCCGACGGCCTTGATCGTCTCGGGCCAGAGATCGCGCAACTCGAAGATGTACGGACGGAACTTCAAACGACTCGCGACGTACGCGGCACACGCCGTGAAAAACTGCGGGCTCGTGCCGACGATCACGTCGACCTTACGCACGAAAAGGCTCGCAATGATCGCGGAGACCATGTAACTCTGGTAGTCGAGGATGCGACGGACAAAGCCCTCGTTCGCGGTGATGTACGACCACACGCGCACGACTTCGATGCCCTCCATCGTTTCGCGCTGCCAGAGTTTGTTTCGGTAGCCATCAAAGACCTTCCCCTTCGGGAAGTTCGGCGCACACGTGATTACCGTGACACGGTGGCCTGCCTTGACCCACTCGCGGCAATGCTCGAAGGTTCGGCTCGCAGGAGCGTTCACTTCGGGCGGGAAATTGTCGGTGAGGAAGAGGACGTGCACGGTGGTCACCAGTCGATACGAACGATGGAGGAACGATCCTCGAGCAACGCAACGACCTTCGTCTGATATCGGACAAGTCCGAACTCGGGATGAAAGGTTGTTGGCTCGAGGCTCAACGAAGCACCGCAGCAAGACAGCCTTGCGGTGGCAAAAGAGGCGGTGTTTCCCGCAACATTCTCTCGCACTGTTGAATCAATCCTGCCCTGGATGGGCGGATCCATCATGCAAGCGCGATGAAGCGGCGGTTGGCGAAGCCAGGTGTCAGACGAAACCGACGTCACCGCGCTGAGCGTGACGGTCGTCGGATCCACAAACGTCGTTGCTGCGGGCGTGTGAAAGTGTGCAGCAGCAACGTGCGACACCGCTGGGTGCCCAGAAACGCTGTCTCGAATCGTGACTCCGCGTGGGTCGAAGACCCACGTTCGCGTGTGAACAGGAGCGCCCGGAAGACGGCAATAGCCGTCGTGGCTGCACGTCACTTCGACGCGCGAACCTTCATCGACGATCCGAAGATCGAACGGCTTCGCGCGGCGTGCACAGCGGAATCCAGCCCAAACCTCGGAGGAATCCGCGCCGTCGATCGAGAGCGTGCTATGCGCGGGGGTCCCCCGCTGGCGTTGGCGTTCTGGGCCCGTGCCATACTCGCCGGTCCCGGAGTTCACGATCAAGCGATGCCCGTCGAGTGACAACTCCATCGAAAGCGTGTCAGCGTGTGCGTGCCCTGGTAGATAGTCAGGCCCGATCGGACCGACATCAAGAATCGCCACCATGCGCCCGAGGGCAACGCGGATAAATCCCGCATCGACGAAGTGCGTGACTCCCTCTCGAAGCGACGCACCTACCTCCATCTCAGGCGCAAAACCGAGACGCTCCGCATATCGATGGAGTTCCGCAGGAGACGGCGCAATACCGATTGCACTGTCATTGAAGAACGAAACCTCGCCGTCAGGATGACACATCGCTGCGAGATAGCGCCGCATCAGCGAAATCCGCTCTTCGATCATGCGCACATCGGCGACGCTGATCACGCCGGGATACGCGCGCGCTACGTTGACAAGATCGAGCATGTCCTCAACGGCCAACGCGTGGTACATCGGCGAGCGTTCAAACTGCGCGCCATCTGGGAGGATTTGCTCAAAGATCTCTTCACGCAGAATTGCGAGTCCTGTCGCACGCCAACGAGCTGCTTCCGGACCATCGAAGAAGCAGCCTGCGATGACCAACGCTTTCGCATTGATGAAGAGATGATTCCCCATCAAGTGCCGCTCGAGACGCTGCTCAAGCCAACGCGCTTGGACTGCGAGGCTCTCCACCATCCCGGAAACACGCTCGTTTCCTGCAAGAATCCACTTGATCCAGTTCACGATTCGGATCGAAGTCGGGTATGGCGACCAGGCGGTTTTGCGTCGCGGCGGCGGATTCTCACGCATCCAACGTGCGATGAGCGCGCGATGCCAAGTGTTGCGCGTAGGCGCTCCCTGCGCACAGAGGTCATCGAAGTAGTGCAAGTTGTAACGCCAGAGGATGGCGACACCCGCATCATCCCAACCGTGATCCTCGAGATCGCGCTCTTCGTTGAGAAAGAGAAACCTCGTCGCACCCACCATGCTCGGTCGACGATGAGCGACTTCGACGAACGTGCCTTGGCTCATTCGTACCGCTGGTGCAGGTGAAAGATCTGGCTTCGGTCGCGAGAGTTTCTGTCGGATGCGCTCACGAACCTGCACCGCGCGGAGATACCGCACGGTGTGCCAGAGTCGAGAGAGTCCTGCAAGAGAGGGCATCGGCGGTCGTGGCGCAATTCAGTCGCGGCATGACCGCGTCAGGCAAGCACTTTTTCGAGTGAGGCCACGATGCGCTCCGAAGTGCGGCCGTCCCAGAGTGGCGGGACACCGCCCTTCTTCCACTGACCCGCGAAGAGTCGATCGAGCGCCGGCTTCAACGCGGATGGATCCGTGCCGAGCAGTTCGTTCGTACCGATTTCGCACGTTTCAGGGCGCTCGGTATTGTCACGCAGTGTCATGCACGGCACACCCATCACTGTTGTTTCCTCAGTGATTCCACCGGAGTCGGTGATGACGGCCTTCGCATGTTTCACAAGCCAGTTGAACTCAAGATACGGCTGCGGATCGACCAACTTGAGATT
>JAIXVI010000083.1 GCA_027483065.1 Planctomycetaceae bacterium | reverse complement strand
GAGCCGGCCAGAGCGAGCGAAAGCGAAGCGAGTCGCGAGCGCTTAAACAAGCGCCGCAGGAATCGGCTTCGCAACGATAGATCCGGCGCCGTCGCCGAAACTCGTACCAATCGCGCGCGCCGCGGCGATGAGCGGATGATCGATCGGAACGAGGCGTTGCTTTCCAACGGTTTCGAAGAGATCGATGTCAGAGAAGAGGTTGTTCTCGCGAACAACCATGCGATTGCGCTTGCCGCTCGCGAGGACCGCCATCGCGTGGAAGCCGAAGTTCGTCGCGAGAATGCGGTCGGCCGCGATCGGCGCGCCGCCTCGCTGAATGTGACCAAGCACCGTTGTCCGCGTTTCAATTCCGGTGAGATCCGAAATCTCTGTCGCGACAAGGTTGCCGATGCCGCCAAGCCGAACTGGGTCGGGACTTGTCGGGTCATAGCGGCCAATGACCTGCTTGCCATTCTTGACGCGTGCACCCTCGGCAACGACAACGATGGCGAAGCCCGGTCCGCGCATGCGCTTCTCGATGTCGGAGGCGATCATGCGGAGATCGAAGGGGATTTCGGGAAGCAGAATGACGTCGGAGCCGCTCGCAACTCCGGCGGTCAGCGCAATCCAACCGGCATTGCGGCCCATGACCTCGCACACCATCACGCGGTGATGGCTGTCTGCCGTTGAGTGCAGGCGATCGAGCGCCTCGGTCGCGGTTGCAACGGCGGTGAGGAAGCCGAAAGTGATCTCAGTTCCGACAAGATCGTTGTCGATCGTCTTTGGGACACCGATGATGTTGATGCCCGCCTTCGCCATCGGTGCCGCGCACGCCATGGTGCCATCGCCGCCGATCACGATGATCGTGTCGAGCCGTTCGCGGGCGAGCGTGGTGAGGCACTTCTCTGTGCAATCTTCCCAAATCGGTTCGCCAGTCTCGGTACGGCCCGTGCAGTAGCGCGCAGGATTGCACTTGTTGTTCGAGCCAAGAATCGTGCCGCCACGCGTCAGGATGCCGGAGACATCCTTGATTCCGAGCGGGCGCACGCGATGCTCGATGAGGCCCTGGAAGCCATCTTCAATTCCGACAACTTCGATCCCATACTGCAGAATCGCCGTCTTCGCGACGGCGCGGATGACTGCGTTGAGGCCGGGGCAGTCGCCGCCGCCGGTGAGAATGCCGAGTCTGCGCGTGGTGGGGGGCATGATGAAAGCGCGGTGAAGAAGTGCGGGAACGCGTGGGTCGGAGAGGGAGCCGCTCGCTCCGGAACGGACGCGAAGGGCAGTCGGGAAGCGTAGCGGAAATCGCCCGAAGTACGCGCGCGCTCGTTAGGATTCTCGCTCCATGTCTGAATCAAAGTCTGAACCAAAGTCTGAGTTCGCACCTGAAACTGCTTCATCCGTGGAGCAATCCGAATCCGAAATCGTCGCGTCGCGTCGTGCCAAATTGAAGCGTTTCCGCGAGGAACTCGGCTTCGAACCATACGGCCAACGTGAAGATGGTCTTCTTGCGCTCTCTGACGCGCGCACGCGTTTTTCGGAGGACGCACACGTTGCGTTTGATCTCGCATCGAAAGAAGCGAAGGCTGCGGGAACTGCGGTGAACGCAGCAGCTGACACGCGTGCTGTTGTGCGCGTTGCTGGTCGCGTCGTTCAACACCGCGACATGGGCAAGTTGGTGTTTCTCTTCCTGCGCGATGCGACGGGCGATCTCCAGATCAGCGTCTCGAAGTCGTCGGTTGCCGCGAACGCATTTGAACTCGCGAAGCACGCGGATTACGGTGACATTCTCGTTGCGGAAGGGCCGATTGGCCGCACGAACAAGGGCGAAATCTGCGTGTGGGCGACATCGATTTCGCTCGGTACCAAATCGCTCGCGGCACCGCCAGAGAAATGGCACGGCTTGACCGATCCAGAACTTCGCTATCGCCGTCGCTACGTCGACATGTACGCGAATCCCGAGACGGCGAAGGTGTTTGCAATGCGTGCACGCATCGTTTCGCGCATTCGCCGCTTCATGGACGCGCGCGGATTCCTCGAAGTCGAGACGCCTGTACTTCAGCCGATCGCAGGCGGTGCGGCAGCGCGGCCTTTCACAACGCATCACAACGCGCTTGATATGCCGCTTTTCATGCGCATCGCGCCGGAGCTCTATCTCAAGCGATGCCTCGTCGGCGGTATGCGCAAGGTCTACGAGATCAACCGAAACTTCCGCAACGAAGGTATCGATCGATCGCACAATCCCGAGTTCACCGCGATGGAGGTGTACGAGGCGTTCGGCGATTACGGCACGATGATGGAACTCACGGAGAGTCTCATCCACGATCTCGCGGTCTCGATGATCGATGAGCGCCGCGCCGCGGGCTTACGCGTGGATGCCGATCTTGCAGAGGGCGGCCCAACGCTTCCGTGGGGCGAACTCGCGATCAATTACGCGAAGCCGTTTGTGCGCGTGAAGTTCGAGGATCTCTTCCGCCAAGGTGCTGGTTGCGAAATGCGCGATTTTGCGGCGGTTCGGGCGAAGGCACGTGAGCTCGGTCTGCATCACGAGGCGAAACTCGATGATTGGCTCGTCGTCAACGAAGTCTTCGAAGAGTGCGCGGAACCGTTGATCGATCCATGTCGGCCAACCTTTGTGACCGATTATCCGAGCGCTGTTTCGCCGTTGACGCGGCCAAGCCGCACTGATCCTGCGCTCTGCGAGCGTTGGGACATTTTCATCGGTGGCATGGAAGTGGGGCCCGCGTACACCGAACTCAACGATCCTGATATTCAACTCGCGAAATTCACCGAGCAACTCAAGGGTGCGGACGACGAAGAGTCGACCTTCCGCACGCTTGACGAAGATTTCGTCGAGAGTTTGCGCGTTGGCATGCCACCGGCGGGTGGCCTTGGCATCGGCATCGATCGGCTCGTCATGTTGCTCACGGACAGCGCGTCGATTCGCGACGTCATTCTCTTCCCGCTGCTGAAGTCGATGGGTGCTTCTTCGCCCGATGCGGGAGCTTCCGACGAGAGCGGGAAGGGCGCGTGAAATCGCAGCGCGCGAGTTTTCGGAAGGCCTTCGTAGCGTGCATCACGTTTGGCGTGATTGCAGTCAGCGCGGTCGGCATTGCTCGAAGCGCGCACGGAGAGTGGACCATCGTCGAAGAGCGTTACTACACGCTCACACTCGCCGGGAAGCCTTGTGGCCGATCGATTGAAGTTGTCGAAAAAGACGGCGATCGCGTGCAAACGAGATCGCGTCTTGAGATGCGCTTCAAACGGCTTGGCGAAGAGACGGTGATCGACTTCGCCAACACGTTCGTCGAAACCTCGGCTGGCGATCCTGTGGCGGCATCGATCTCGATGAACGGCGCGCCTGCGTTGCGATACGAATTTGAGCCAGGCGCTGGAGCAAGTGCTGCTCCGACGAAGGTCACGGTGTTGCGCGGCGAGACGCGTGAGGTGCGCGAAATCGACGCGGGTGTGTGGCTGACGCCCCGAGAAACCGCGGCGTTCGTCGCAGCGCGCGTCATGGCCAACGCGGCAGATGCTCGCTATCGATCGCTTGACGTGCAATCAGGACTCGTGCCTGTCGAGATCAGCATGCGTCGCGGCGGCGCGGAAAGGCTGCGGCTGGGTGAGCGTTCGCTGGATGTTCTTCGCTACACCGTCGTGAACAGCCTCGTGCCAGTCGAAGCGAATGAACGCTACGACGCGAAAGGTGCGCTCGTGATGAGCACCACACCGATCGGACTCGGCGATCTCGTCTCAACGCTCGCCACAAAGTCGGAAGCGGATGCGTCGTACGCTGCGGCAAGTTTCGACCTTCTTGCGGGGACATTTGTTGCGACGAAGCCAATTGCGCGATGGGCTGATCGAACGCGCCTTGCACTTCAACTGCGCGCCAAAGGCGACGCGCTCGTTGATTTGCCGACGACGGGTTCGCAGACGGTTCGTCGCATCGATGCGCGGACGGCGATCATCGATATCGACACCATGCGAGCAAGTGGAGCGGCGGAGGGCGATCTCACTGACGCGCGTTGGATGAAGCCGAACGAAATCATCGATGCAGACAGTGAAGCAGTGCGTGAACTTCTTTCTCGCGCGAAGCTCCCGCCGCGTGTTGAGAACGCAGGTCCAACGCAATTACTCGAGCGAGCCGATCGGTTACGCACGCTCGTGGCAAAGCACTTGCGCGACAAAAATCTCGCGACGGCGTTTGCTTCCGCGAGTGAAGCGGCGCGCGCGCGCGGCGGGGATTGCACCGAGCACGCGGTGCTTCTTGCTGCGTTGCTTCGTGCCGATGGAATTCCGTCGCGTGTCGTCAGCGGGCTTGTGTACGTACCTGATCTTGGCGGGCAAGGTCCAGGATTCGGTTGGCATCTTTGGACACAGGCGCTTGTCTATCCGCCGCTTGTCGCGGGCGGATTTGGCCGCGCGTGGGTTGATTTCGATGCGACGTTGCCAGGCGATGCGCGGTTTCATGCCGGGCACATCGCAGTCGCCACGAGTGATCTCGCGGGCGGAGCGTCAGACCCTGCGTTTGCGCAGGCACTCTCGCTCGTGGGCGGAGTTGAGATCGTGGAAGTCGATGGTGCACAGTCGGGCGTGCCGCAGAATCCCGCAGATTCGGCAAAGCCTTCAAGCGTGCCCTCTGATTCAAAGCCGAACTCCACAGGGAATGCCGCGCCATGACGGTGAGTCCAAACGGCCTTCCGTTCGAATCGCTTCCGACGCTTCCCGCGCGGCCTGAGGCAGGGCACAAGGGTTCGTTCGGCACGGTGCTCGTCATCGGTGGATGTGCGCATTTGCCACGGCAAATGCTTGGTGGAGCGATGCTCGCTGCGCGCGCCGCGTTGCGCGTTGGCGCTGGGCGTGTGATCGCCGCGGTGCCTTCGCCGCTTGCAGCCGAAGCACTCGCGATCTTGCCCGAAGCGACGGTCGTGCCGCTTCCGGTGGACGCAGAAGGTGCGTTACTCGCGTCCGAATCGGCGGAAGTGCTCGATGCTGCGATGCGCGATGCGACATCGGTCGTCATTGGTCCTGCGCTTGGTCGGTCGCCCTCGGCGGAATCGGTTGTGATGCGTCTTGTCGCGATTGGTGAAAAGCCGCTCGTCGTCGATGCCGACGCCATTCGCGCCTTTGCAGCGCACCGTGAGCCTGCGCGAGATCTGCGCGGAACTGTGATTTTCACGCCGCATCCCGGCGAGGCGGCCGCGCTTGCGGAGGCTGTTGGTGCGATGGTCGACTGTGTAGAACGCTCGACGCGGCCTGCTGCGGCGATGGAGTTGGCGCAACGGCTGGGCGCAGTAGTTGTGTTGAAAGGCGCTGGGACGATCACAAGCGACGGGCTTCGCGCGTGGCGTTGCGAACGAGGTGGGCCGGTGCTTGCGACAGGTGGTTCGGGCGATGTCCTTGCGGGCATCGTCGGTGGCTTGCTCGCGCAGTTTGAGTGTGGTCGGCGCGCGACTGCCTCGGCGGCCTCGAAGGATGCATCCGTGCCGCTTCCCGGCGCGATTGCTGCGTTGGCCGTTGAATTGCATGCGCGTGCGGGCGACCTTTGGGCTGCGGCGCACGGCGATGCAGGCCTTCTTGCCCATGAAATTGCCGATCTCGTTCCTGATGTGATGCATGCCATGCGAAGCGCGTGAACGTGCCGTCGCGATGCCGTGGGTCGGCTACATTGGCCCTTCGCCCTCAAGATCGAGCTCGTGATAGAGCTCGTGATCGAGCTTGAGGCGGAGAAGGAATCAACGATGAATCAGGATCACCAGCGCATCGCGACGCTGCAAGACCGCACGTATGTCGAGGGCGTCTACTCGATCGTCAATCCGCAACTTGCACAAACGCGTACGAACAAGCCGTATTTGAAGTGCATGGTGCGCGATGCGAGCGGTGAGATCACGGCGCGCGCGTGGAGTTTCGAAGAAGCGCAGTTCGACGCGATTGCGAACGCGGGCTTCGTGTTTCTCCGCGGTTCGACGCAGGCCTATCAAGGTCAATTGCAGTTGATCATCGAACAAATCGAGCCGCGCGAGGTGACGATCGAAGAGATGCGCGCGCTGCTGCCATCGACGACGAAAGACGTTGATGCGATGTTTGCGCGTGTGTGTGAACTACTCCGTTCGATGGAACATCCGGCAATGCGTGCGCTTGCCGAGCAATACCTCTCCGACGAAGGATTGATGCAGAATTTCCGCGCGGCACCTGCCGCGATGAGTGTGCACCACGGTTGGATCGGCGGACTTCTTGAGCACACCCACCAGTTGATGGAGCTCGCGGATCGCATGCTGCCGCTGTATCCAGCGCTCAATCGCGACATCGTGCTTTTCTCGCTCTTTGCGCATGATCTCGCGAAGACCGTTGAACTCGAGTGGGAGCGAGGATTCAACTACACCACCGAAGGTCAACTTGTGGGACACGTCGTGCGTGGTGCGGTGTGGCTGCAAATCAAGGCAGCCGCTGCAGCGCGTGCGGGCGACAAGTTGCCTGGCGAAACGCTGCGGATTTTGCAGCACATTCTGGTTTCGCATCACGGACTGCCCGAGCATGGTGCGGCGAAAGCGCCCGCGACACCGGAGGCGGTCTTCGTCGCGATGCTCGACAATCTCGACGCGAAGAGCCAAGCGGCGATCAGCGCTGCGAAACGCGAGTTCGCCGGCGGCGGCGAGTGGAGCGACAAAGTGTGGGCGCTCGAAACGAAGATCTATCGGCCGGATCCGCTTCAATAAGCGCTCGCGACTGGCGGGCTGCTGAAGCTTCGCTTCAGGTGCCCGCTTTCGCTCGCTTTGGCGTGGATGAAGCCAGAGGGAGCCGCCGCAGCGGCGACCGCGACAAGCACGAGCGCTCGCGACTGGCGGGCTGCTGAAGCTTCGCTTCAGGTGCCCGCTTTCGCTCGATTTGGCGAAGATGAAG
>JAIXVI010000304.1 GCA_027483065.1 Planctomycetaceae bacterium | reverse complement strand
TGCCCTGAGGATTCACTCCGAAGGGCACAACCAGAGGGAGCCGCCGCAGCGGCGACCGCGAATCAAGAACGACAACCCAGTGCCCTGAGGATTCACTCCGAAGGGCACAACCAGAGGGAGCCGCCGCAGCGGCGACCGCTCAAACTATGGAACCCGCAATCTTCCTCGACCGTGACGGCACCCTCGTTCCTGATGACGAGTTTGCGGGCAATCCCGCGAATGTCCGCATCCTTGACGGCGTTCCCGCGGCACTTCGCCGCTTGCGTGATGCTGGCTTCCGCCTCGTCGTCGCCACGAATCAAGGCGGCGTCGCGCGCGGCCGATTCACCGAGGCAGACGTCGACGCGGTGCACACCAAAGTCGGTGAACTCATCGACGTCGCGACCGGCCTGAAGCGCACGATCGAACGTTTCTACTACTGCCCATTCCATCCGAAAGGCACCGTTCCGGGTTATACGCGCGAGCATCCATGGCGCAAGCCGAAGCCTGGCATGATTCAACAGGCTGCGCAAGACATGGAGCTCGACCTCGATCGCTCGTGGCTGGTGGGTGATAGCCCTCGCGATATCGCTGCGGGTCGTGCCGCGGGTCTTCGCACCATCCTTGTTTCACGCGATCAAGCTCGCATCGCAGAAGCTGCTCCCGATTTCACCGCCGCTTCGCTTGGCGAAGCGGTCGAGACGATCCTCCGCCATCGCGACGAATCGGCTTCGTCGCGTGCAACGCAACCAAACACCGGAAAAAAGCGCCGAAAGCGCTCGAAAGAGCGCACACCCGCCACAACGACGACAGGCTCATCACGAGGCGCAGTACAGCCAAGCGGCGGAAGCGAAAGACTTCGCCGCGCTGTTGCGGATCTCACCGAAGAAGTGCGCGCGCTCCGCCTGCGTCGCAGTGAAACAGGCGCCATTCGCGTGGCGGCGATGGGCGTACAACTCCTCGCGATCATGGTCGCGGCGATCGCGTTCCTCAATCTCGCAGACTTCGAGAACTTCGTGCGTTGGACCGCTGGCGCGGCATTGTTGCAACTCGTCACCGTCACGATCTTGCTCTTCGATCGCGGCTGAGCGCGATGCGCTGAACAAGGCTTCGCCGCACAACGTGCACGTGCCGTCGCACCACTCCCCACGCAGCAACGACGTCATGACTCCCCATCGCCTCACGCTGCACGCGGCATTTCCAACCTCGCTCGCGTCGCCCGCCATCGCGGACTTGGTTCGAGCATCGGTGGCCGAAACTGCCGAGCGGCATGGCGTCGAGGCGCCGCAGGTCGAGGTCTTCGAGGACTCCATCGAGTTGTCCGCTCCACTTCCGCCAGCGGTCTTGCTCGCCATCGCGAACGAAGTACGCCGCGCCACCGGCCGTTGGCATCTTGCGAAGCACGGTGCACCGCTTTGGCGTGGCGAATAGCCGCGTGGCGTCGAATCTCAAGACGCTTCCGCACGCCGCGTTCCCTGCGCGCTTTCCGTATCATCGCGATCCATGTTGCTGGCTCTCGTCGACTCCTCATCAACCACTCCGAATCAACCGCTCGTCTGGGCGGGGTTTCTCATCGGCGCGTACGTCATCGGCAGTTTCCCAACCGCACATCTCCTCGCTCGCTCGCGCGGCGTCGATCTCGGCGTGGTTGGAAGTAAGAACTACGGCGCGACGAATCTCGGGCGAACCCTCGGAAAAACGTGGGGAATCCTCTGCTTCGTGCTCGACGCGGTGAAGGGTGCAATTCCTGTGCTCCTCTCCGGTTGGATCCTCGGCGCACTCGGCGCGAGTCCCGGTTCGCTTGCGCCGACGGCCGCCTGGCTCTGGCTTGCAACCGCCACCGCCGCGATCGTCGGACACACGCTCTCTCCGTGGATCGGCTTCAAAGGTGGCAAAGGTGTCGCGACAGGATTTGGCGCGCTTGCTGCGATGTGGCCTGTACTCACGGTTCCCGCGGCACTCGCGCTCATCTTGTGGTGCGCACTTGTGCTGATTTTCCGCATGGTGAGCCTCGCCTCGCTGGTCGCGGCCGTCTCCGTTCCCTGCTCTGTGCTCGTCGCCGCGATCTCAGCACATGGCATTGCAGGCGTGCGTGATGCAACGCCATTTCTCGCTGCGAGCGGTCTCATCGCCCTCTTCGTCGTTTGGAAGCATCGCGCAAACATCGCTCGTATCCGCGCGGGTACCGAGAGCAAAGTGCTGCAAAAGAAGCCACATTCGTCCGCGCAAGTCGAAGCCACGAAATCGGCAGAAGTGAAGTCATGACTGATACGCAATCGACAGGCACGCAGTTTACGGGCTATCGCTCACCGCTCGAAACGCGCAACGCAAGTCGCGCCATGCGCGAACTCTGGAGCGAACAAAAGAAGTTCTCGACGTGGCGCCGCATTTGGCTTGCGCTTGCCGAAAGCCAGCACGAACTCGGCATGCCCGTGACGCGCGCGCAGGTCGAAGCGATTCGCGCGCATCTCGACGACATCGATTTCGCCGCCGCTGCGGGACACGAACAACGCCTTCGCCACGACGTCATGGCGCACGTGCACACACTCGGCGACGCAGCGCCTGAGGCGCGCGCAATCATTCACTTCGGCGCGACAAGTCAAGACGTTGTGTGCAACGCCGATACGCTTGTGCTCCGCGACGCGCTCGCGATCACCGCAGGCAAACTCGCGCGCGTCATTGACCGACTCGGCGCGTTCGCGGCACGTTGGCGTGCGCTGCCCACGCTTGGTTTCACGCACTTTCAGCCGGCACAACCAACGACCGTTGGAAAGCGCGCAACACTTTGGGCGCAAGATTTCGCCATTGCCCTCGAGCAAGTGGAATTCGCTGCGAATGCCCTTCGCCTGCGCGGCCTGCGTGGCGCCACTGGTACGCAAGCTTCGTATCTCGGGCTTCTCGATGGCGACAGCGCGAAGGTCGACGAACTCGAGCGGAAATTCGCGGAAAAACTCGGCTGGCCTGCAGCGCGCATGCTCTCCGTGTGCGGACAAACGTATCCGCGCATCGTTGACGCGCAAGTTGTCAGCGCGCTCGCGATCGCCGCAAGCGCCGTCCACAAGTGCGCGACGGATATCCGACTCCTCGCCAACAAAAAAGAGATTGAAGAGCCGTTTGAGAAGGACCAAATCGGTTCTTCGGCGATGGCGTACAAGCGCAATCCGATGCGCTGCGAGCGGGCGTGTGGGCTCTCACGTTTCGTCATGGGCCTCGTCAACGATCCGCTTCAAACGCACGCGACGCAATGGCTCGAGCGCACACTCGACGACTCATCGAACCGTCGACTCGTGCTTCCCGAAGCGTTCCTCGCGCTTGATGGCGCACTCGACATCATGTCGAACGTCGCCGAAGGTCTCGTCGTTTGGGAAGCAACGGTTGCTGCCAATCTCGCCGCCGAACTCCCGTTCATGGCGAGCGAGAACATCATGTTGGCCGCTACGCGCGCCGGCGCGGATCGCCAGGAAGCGCACGAAGTCATTCGCGTTCACTCGATGGCTGCTGCCGAAGAAGTGAAGCGATTCGGCCGCGCGAACGATCTGATGGAACGCCTCAAGCGTGATCCATTCTTTGCGAAGGTTGATCTCGACAGCGCGCTCGATCCAGCGACATTCGTGGGACGCGCGCCCGAGCAGGTCGATCGCTTCATCGCGACGGTGGTCGATCCAGTTCGGCACCGCCACGCAGCCTCGCTGACGGCAAAGGCTGAACTACGCGTGTAATGCCCCCGCGTTTGGTCGCGCGAACCTTTTCAATCGAGAGCCACGATGCCCATTCCACGTCTTTCGCTCGAACGAACCGCGCTTCTCGTCATCGACGTGCAAGAGCGGCTTCTCCCCACGATTTTCGATGCGGACCGCGTGGTCACCAACTGCGCGGCAATGCTCGAAGCCGCGCGAGTACTGGGCCTTCCCGCGATTGTCACGGAGCAGTACGTCAAAGGCCTTGGGCACAGCGCGCCGCCGATCACATCCGCGGCCGCTGGGCATGCCACAACCTTCGAGAAAACCCGCTTTAGCGCGCTGATTCCAGAGGTTGACGCGCTTCTCTCCGCGCGCCGCTGTGATGACGTACTCATCGCAGGCGTCGAAGCCCACGTCTGCGTGCAGCAGACCGTCCTCGATCTCCTCGCGAGCGGTCGACAGCCGTACCTTCTGACGGACGCTATCTCTGCGGGCCGATCAGACCAGATTTCCCCTGCTTTTCGACGGATGGAACGCGCGGGCGCGGTACCGTCGGGCGTCCTCGGCGCCTGCTACGAAATCCTCGGCGACGCCGCGCATCCGCAATTCCGCGCGATCCTCGGCGTCGTCAAGACACTTCGCGCCCCAATATCGCTACCTTGATCGAGTTCACAGGCCCCCTGATGCTGTTGTGATGGTGGCGGGGCCGTCACCTTTCTCCCGGAGATGATTCATGGAACTGTACGAGCAACTCTGCGCCAAGGTCCGCGAGGTTGAGGATGACATGAAGAAGGCGGTTGGCGGCAACAAGGCCGCGGGCACCCGCGTTCGCAAGTCGATGCAAGACATCAAGGACATCGCCCAGCAGATCCGCACGAAGGTGCTTGAAATGCGCGGCAGCGAGGACGGCGCGGAGTAATTCCGCCCACGAACCGTGGCAAGTAAACATCTGATTGACCTCACCGCGATCGATCTCACCAAGACGATTTGCGACAGCAGAGGACTCGACGAATACCTCCCGCAAACCGGACCAATGCGGCAGTGCGATCGCATCGTGTGGGCGAGCGAGGACCTTCGCAAATGTGTCGGCATCAAGAACGTTCGGCCGGACGAGTTTTGGTGTGAGCATCACATCAAGGGACGCCCGCTCTACCCCGGCGTTTTGATGATCGAGTCCACCGCGCAGTGCGCGAGTTGGCTCTTCCGAACGCGCTTCCCCGCGCTCGGTTTCCTCGGATTCCTGCGCTGCGATGACACGTGCTTCCGCGGACAAGTCGTTCCGGGTGACGAGTTCTTCATCCTCGTCGAAGAGATCGAAGCGACGCCACGTCGGTTCATCTCGAAGACGCAGGGCATCGTTCGCGGAAAGCTCGTCTTCGAAGCACAGATCACCGGCATGGCGATCTGATTTGCATGCAGGATCGACTGCGCATGCTGCCTCCGCTGCGATTCACCACGCTCTACAAAGCCCGCGCTTGGGGTCCATCCCCAAGCGTGTCGCTTTTACGTGAGCTCGGTAAGTCGGGGCTTCCCGGCGAACGAATCGGCGAATCCATCGGTGAAGCATGGGAAATCGCGGATTTGCCAACAACCATCGAAGGCGGTCAGTCGACCGTACTTGGTGGGCCGTTTGATGGGCGCACGCTGCGAGAGCTTCGCGAACTCCACCGCGACGAACTCCTGGGTGTCGCGACGCCAGCACCTGATGGTGGCTTTCCACTCCTCATCAAGTTCCTCGACGCCGCGGAGAATCTGTCGGTCCAAGTGCATCCCGACGCTGCGTACGTTCGCGCACACCGAAACGCGCATCTCAAGACCGAAGCGTGGATTGTGCTTGCGGCTCAACCAGGCGCGCGCGTCTACCGCGGACTTCGCGCATCGACAACGCCCGCTGAGTTTCGCGCAGCAGTCGAACACGGCCGTGCGCTCGAACACCTCGAGAGTTTCATCGTCGCGCGCGGCGACTGCGTCTATCTCCCAAGTGGCACATGTCACGCGCTCGGCGCAGGAATTCTCGCAGCCGAAGTGCAAACACCAAGCGACACGACGTTTCGCGTCTGGGACTGGGATCGCCACGATCCAAAACGCCCGCTCCATCTCGACGAAGCGTTCTCTTGCATGAAGTTCGGGGCTGCGCAATCGGATGGTCGGCCCGGCTTCGTCCGGTTTGACTCGATCGAGCCACTTGTCGCTGGCGGTCTCGCCACGCGACGCCTTTGCGCTTCGGATTTCTTCAGAATCGAGTGGATCGACGCGCGTTCCCCGAGCGAAATTCCGATCGACGCGACGGGCGTTCCCGAAGTGTGGATGACACTCGCAGGCCGCGCGCGATGGCGCACTTCATCCGGTGTCATCAACGCTCCAACCGGCACAACCATCCTGCGACCGGCGCATGTCGAGCCAGGCGAAGTGCTCCTCGACGAGAATTCGAGCATCTTGCGCTGCTTTTGCGCGAGTCCGCTCGACCGCGCGTTGTAGCCGCGCGACAATGTCGGAATGCCTCTGCTCCGGCTCTTCATTGTCACCACCAGCATCGCGCTGACGCTTTTGTTCGTGCGGACTGCGCGCGCCGATCGTTACAACGTGCCCCCAGGAAGTTCATGGGAGACGCTCGCACCCAAGTTGAAGCCCGGCGACGAAATCGTGCTCGCGCAAGGTGTCCATCAACCGGCGGTTTTGACCGGCGTATCCGGCGCACCGTTCGCGCCCATTGTCATTCGCTCGAGTGGACCGAACCAACTCGCGGAGATTGCCGCCGACCGCGAGTCGATCAAGCTCGTCGATTGCCGCCACATTCGCATCGAACGCATCTTGTCTCGCTCGCCACGACGCGCGGGAATTCTCATCGAATCGACGAAGCCTGGCGCGTCCGCGGACATCACCATCGAAGATGCGCTGATCGTCGGACCCAAGGGACTTGCCGAAGAATCAGGGATTGTTGCACGCGGCGTGAAGGACCTCGCGATTCGCCGATGCCGCATCGAGAACCCCAAGAACACCGCCATCACGATCGGTGATTGCGATGCCGTCACGATTGCTGATGTTCAAATTGTCGCTCGCACCGATCTCTCTCCGAGTGTTGCGGTGCGGCTGGAAGGACGCGTTTGGAGCACGCTGATCGAGAAGCTGCAAATCGCAGGGCCATTCGTGACCGTATTTGAGCTTGGTACGTCGGAAGGCACTCTGGTGAGCGCAACGCGCACCCGCGCCGACGCAAGCACGCCTTCTGACGCTGCAACGTCGGCTCCCTCACAAGACACGCCCAAAGGCAATGCAGCGAACAATGCAGCAAACGACGCAACGAACGAGGCAACCACCGCGACGCCGCAGACCTCGCGCGAACCGCTCGTGCGATTCCTGACCATCAGCAACATCCGAATCACCGGTGTCCGACGATTGCTCGATGTCGGAAGCGTCGCCGACGCCTCTGTGCGCAACGTCACGCTTCAAGAAGCGCACGAAGAGATCTACCGAATCGCGCTGCCACCCGCGGGCCGGCCCGGAGCCGCGCTCCGCATGAGTGAGTGTTTGATGGCGTGGACTCCAGGGGCGCTCCGGCGGATCGGTGTTGTCGCCGAGGGCGCGAACGCGAAGGGCTTTGTGCTCGGCGGGAATCTCTGGTGGAGCGCCGAACTCCCGGCCGCACTCACCCTTCTTGGGGACGCGGGGCAGCCCTTCCCGGGAACCGTCGAGACGCCCCAGACAATCGACGTCGACCCGAAACTCGACCTCCGCGGACTTCCAACCGCTGAGAGCGCCAAGGCTTATGGGTACACACCCGGCTGAAGCCTTGCTCTTACACGCCGGACACGACCCGTCCGGCTGTCGCGTCACAGATTGCGCGCGACGTCGTTGAACCCGCGCTGTTGGGTTTCTGCAGAATGGCCGAGTTTGGCC
This sequence comes from Planctomycetaceae bacterium, assembly GCA_027483065.1. Classification (GTDB taxonomy): domain Bacteria; phylum Planctomycetota; class Phycisphaerae; order Phycisphaerales; family SM1A02; genus QWPT01. Next base: position 50,583 of record JAIXVI010000304.1, on the reverse strand, counting down.
CGGAATGATCGTCCGTCGCGAAACGTCATTGCCGGGCCGCTCCATGCGGCCGAACCGCGCCCCCGAGCCAACGAGGCACCCGTGCAGGATCTCCCGTCCAAGCCATCTTCGAACGCTCCGCTCACGGTGCCACCGGCGATGCCGATCGCGGGCACCGTGGGAAAGCCGATCACCGAGCGGGCGTTCGCGCATTGGGTCACGCGCCTCACCCCTGGTTTGGTGCGCCTGAGTTTCGGCATCTGCCGCGATCGCCAGCGCGCTGAAGACATCGTGCAAGAGGCGTTCGTCCGTTTGTGGAAGACCCCGCCGATCGGTGGCGAGCCTGCCATTTCGAGTTGGATGCGATCCACCGTTACGAATCTCTCCATCAGCCTGATCCGCCGCAAGAAGCGCACGTGGACGCTGATCGATGAATCAGGCTCCGCGCACGACTTGCGCGCCACGGCGCCTGAAGCGGACGTCGAGCGTCGCGAGGACGTGTCGCGCATCTCGGCAGCACTCGAACGTCTCGACCCCGACAAGCGCGCGATGATCATGCTCCGCGTCAACGAAGGCTTGTCCTACGAAGCCATTGCGGAACATCTCGGCGTGCCGATTGGCACCGTGATGAGCCGATTGAATCGTGCACGACTCGCACTGCTCGGTGAACTCGAGGGCGAAAGCGCCACGAAAACCGAAGGCGCAGACGGCACGAGTTCCGCTGTTCGACCAAGCGAATTCAACCCACAGCGCGTTCGAGACGCGACCCGTCGCGCAGAGTATTGACAGCGCGTGGAACCGGATGACGTTCACCGGCGACCGCGCACGACAAAGACGACGACAAAGACGACAAGATTTCCGACAAGATTTCCGACAATATTTCCGACAAGGCAGGACACCATGCAACTTCATCGAGACGACTCACACCACCACACCCGCGGCGACTCGCATGATCGCACGCACGCGCCCATCGATTGCGTCGGCATGAAGGCCGCGCTGTCGGCGTACCTCGATGACGAACTCACCCGCGCCGAGCGTTTCGAGGCGGACAGTCACTTGGTCGGTTGTGGGAATTGCCGCGCACTCGTCGAGCGCGCCGAAACACTGGATCGCACGCTGCGATCCGCGCTCGACGCGGACATTGCCGAGATCGACGAGGAGTTTGCGTCAAACCCGATGGATCTCCGCGCGTTCCGTGCAGGTGTCCTCGAAGCGGTCGGCGCAGAGCACCGTCGCCGATGGATGCCGCGCATTGCGGCTGTTGCTGCCGTTCTCGCCGCCGTTGCGGGTGCCACGCTGTTCTTCCGCTCGGGCAATACGCCTGCCTCGCTCGCGCCGCTCGGGCCTGGTGAAATTCTTCGCGGCGGCACCCCGGCTCCGAGCACGATCGCACGGGTCGCGCCTCCGTCTGAGCAATCGATGCAACTCGCTTCGTTGAGTTCCGACGATCGACAAGCGCTTTACGCAACCAGTGTGCTCCTCGAAGCCGCGCGTCGAACCGCATTCGACGATCGCACGCGTCGCGAAGAACTCATCGCGACCGCGCGCTACGACGAACTCGTGGATCGGCTCGAAGGCGTGTTGCCCAAGTTGCCCGCAGAAGATCGCGCAACCGTGGCGCTCGCACGCGCGGCAACCGAGCTTCTCGCCGAAGCGGCAGACAACCCCGATCGTTGGGCGCGACTTCAAGAGGACGTGACGATTCGCGCGCTTGATCGTTCGGTGGATGAACTCAGCGATCGCGAGTGAGTCGGGAGTAAGTCACCGCGAGTCGATGCGGCTCGATAACGCGCGCGAAGAGGCAAGACCTGCCGAGGTCGAGAGATTTCTCTCTCGCAACCACGCGTGAACAGCTCGATGAGCGAACAACGGCTTGCGCGATTGGTATCTTCCCTCACGCGAATGGACTCGCCTTCACCACTCAACTTCCGCGCGGCGCAAGCAGCAACGGCCTACGGACAGGGCATCCGCCCGCAGTTCCGCCCGCAAGCGCAGCCAGACGCGCGCGCCGAACTCCGCGGAACCGCACCGAACAACTCGCCGAGCAATTCAGCATCGCCGCAGGCCTCGAACGCCGCGCGATTCACGGCGTCTGGTGCCATCGTTCCCCCGCTTGCGCGCGAAAATGCCGACGCAAACCCGATGCGCGTTGGTCGACGCCCCGATGCGCTCGCACCGAATTTCGCCTCGATGGTCGCGGGACAGGTCGATTCACCAGTGGCACGTGGCGCTGGCTTTGACGCACCCGCCGCCGCGACTGCTGCCTCGACCGCTCGCCCCACCGCTCCCGCCGCCTACGCGATGTACACCCGCGCCGCGGATCGAGTTGAGGTTGCCACGGGACTTTCGGTCGGCCGAACCCTCGACGCCCGCGGCTAAGCGGATACGCGCCGACAAACCAACACTTCGACAGACGCGCGAGGGAAGGACTGACGCGATCGCGGGAACCGGCCGCGACTCTTGCCATTGCCCGAGAGCGCACGTCCGAAAAACTGCCGTATCGAAGCGATGTTGGCTTTGCAGCCGCGCGTTGAAGCCGCTATCTTCTCGACCCTCCGTGAAATCCGTCACGAAGTCCCGAGAAGTCTTTTCGAGGGCTCGTGATGATCGCTTCGGGTGATCGCTTTGGGTGATCGCTTGCCGTGATCACGGAGACCGTCAGTCGTCCTTCAAGAGACACCTCACGCAGCGCTCGAACCAACGCGATTCCCGCCGAGGACCTCGAGCACATTTGGAGCCCCCATGGCCAGCACCGGCACCGTCATTCAGGTCATCGGATCGACCTTCGATGCGCAGTTCCCAGAGTCGGATCTGCCCGAGATCTACAACGCCGTTCACATCAACTTCGAGACGAAGGGCCAGAAGATGCTCCTCGTCGGTGAAGTCGCGAAGCACCTCGGTGGCGGTCAAGTCCGCTGCGTCGCGCTCGCATCGACCGACGGTGTCAAGCGTGGCGACCCCTGCGTCGACACTGGCGCGCCAGTGCGCGTGCCTGTCGGTGAAGGAGTCCTCGGCCGCGTGTTTAACCTCCTCGGCCAACCGGTCGATGAGCGCGGCGCAGTCGCTGCGACCAAGACCTCGCCGATTCACCGCGAGCCGCCGGAATTCGTCGAACTCAATCCGAAGACCGAAATCCTCCAGACCGGCATTAAGGTCATCGACCTTCTCTGCCCGTTCGTCCGCGGTGGAAAGATCGGTCTCTTCGGTGGTGCAGGCGTCGGCAAGACCGTCGTCATCCAAGAGATGATTGCGCGCGTCGCGCGTAACTTCGGTGGTTACTCGGTGTTCGCCGGCGTCGGCGAGCGCACCCGCGAAGGCAACGATCTCTGGCTCGAAATGCAAGAGGCTGAATACACCGACTCAAGCGGCCAGAAGATGCACGTCCTCGACAAGGTCGCGATGGTCTTCGGCCAAATGAACGAGCCGCCAGGCGCACGTCTCCGCGTCGCGCTCTCTGCGCTCACGATGGCAGAAGAGTTCCGCGATGCGTCGGGTAAGGAAACGCTCCTCTTCGTCGACAACGTGTTCCGCTTCACCCAGGCGGGTTCGGAAGTGTCGGCACTCCTCGGCCGTATGCCGAGCGCCGTCGGTTACCAACCGAACCTCGCGACGGAAATGGGTGCGCTCCAAGAGCGCATCACGTCGACCCGTCAGGGCGCCATCACGTCGGTGCAGGCTATTTACGTGCCTGCAGACGACTTGACTGACCCTGCACCTGCAACGACCTTCAGCCACTTGGACGCGTTCATCGTGCTTGAGCGCAAGATCGCGGAAAAGGGCATCTACCCCGCCGTCGATCCGCTCTCGTCGACCTCGCGTATTCTCGACCCGCAGGTTCTCGGCGAGCGCCACTACAAGTGCTCGCGCCGCGTGCAGAACATCCTGCAGCGATACAAGGATCTCCAGGACATCATCGCCATCCTCGGCGTCGACGAACTCTCGGAAGAAGACAAGCTCACGGTTTCGCGCGCGCGCAAGATCGAGCGCTTCCTTTCGCAGCCGTTCTACGTCGGCGAAGTGTTCACCGGTCTCCCGGGCGTCACCTGCTCGCTCGAAGACACGATCGACAGCTTCGAGCGTCTTACCAACGGTGAAGGCGACGATCTGCCGGAAAGCGCCTTCATGTACGTCGGCACCCTCGCTGACGCGCGCAAGAAGGCAGAAAAGATGGCGGCCGGCGTCTAAGCCGCTCGCACGTCCGCGAACGCAACCATTGTTTCAATCGTCGCAACCCCGACCTCGGTCGGGGTTGTGCGTTTTTCGGAACCAACTTGCCTCTCAAGCGAATGGGGTTAGGTTGCTCAATCCCGCCGCCTCCGTTCCTTGGCGGTTTCGAGCACCTATCCCGAACAAAGCGGGAAACGCCCTTTTCGCCCCATCAGGGGCTCAGAATACGCTCTACCCAAAGAGCTTTTAGGAGATTCAGAATGCGCCATTTGACGGTCGCCACGACCTTCTTGCTTCTCGCAAGCAGCCCTCTGTTCGCCTCGAACGGCGGCGGAAAGACCAAGCCTGTGCTCGCGGCGGGCAACGTCCCCGCCGTGCTCGAAGCAAACGGACACGGTTTGCGCGGCGCGCCTTGGGCTGCGCAGCAAGCACTCGAGCCGCTCTCCACCATCCACGGATTCGACGCCATTCCCGCGCCCGTGCTTGCACTTGAGTTGCAAGACAACGAGTTCTACCTCGCGGAAGACGAGATCACCCGCCAGACCGAAGATCGCAAGCCGCTGCGCTTCGCGATTCCCGTGCCAGTCGCGATCGACATGGCACACGGCGAGTGGATCCCCGTCGAGGGCGGCCACGTCTGGCGCGTCATTCTCTCGAGTGCAAACGCGACAACCTGCCGACTGCACATCACCGGCTTGAACGTGCCCGAAGGCCAAGAAGTCCGTCTCTCGTCGCCAGGCTGGGAAGATTCGGTCATTGGACCGATCCAAGGCGTCGGCGAGTTCGGAACGGGCGAAGCGTGGAGCATGTCGATGCCAACCAACGAAGCCATGATTGAGTGGTTCGTTCCGACGGGCGCGAAGGTGACTTCGCTTCCGTTCGAGGGCGTTGAGTACTACCACGGCTATCGTGAGATCTGGAAGTTGGGTGACGAGGAAGGCGGCGTGGCCGTCGGCACCTGCCACCTCGACCCAATCTGCTTCCCCAACTGGGCGAACGAGTCGAACGGTACCGTTCGTCTGATCTTCACCGGCTCGCTCTGCTCGGGTCAACTCACGGCGACGACCGCTGCCGATGAGACGCCCTACGTCTCCACGGCGAATCACTGCATCTCGACCGCTTCGGTTGCCAACAGCTGCCAGTTCAACTTCTTCTATCGCCGCAACACCTGCTCGGCGGCAGCGACGGCGGCAGCCGGAACGAGCATCACGGGCTCCGATCTCTCCGCGACGCAATTCGCAAGCGACTGCACGCTGCTCCTGATTCGCCCGACGCTGCCAGCGAGCGTTTACTGGGTTGGTTGGCTTGGAACGTCGGTGACGACGAATACGCCTTCGACTGGCTTGCACCACCCAGATGGCAGCTACCAACGCATCTCGTTCGGCGTGAAGAACGCGAACGGTTTCAACTGCGGCAGCCCGACCAGCAACTGGTCGAGCCTCTCGTGGAACCCAGCGACGCAATACGGCGTGACCACCACGGGTGTCACCGAAGGCGGCTCGTCGGGTAGCGCGATCTATCGCGATTCCGACAAGAAGCTGTACGGCGTGCTCACGTGCGGCGCAAGCTTCTGCTCGACGCCGCAAGCCGACGACGGCTACGGCCGCTGGGATCTCGCGGTCACCACCGGTGGCTTCGGCACACTGCTCGCCGCGGGTTCGGACGACGACCTCGAGCAGAACGACACCTGCGCAACCGCCGTGGCGATCACCCCAGGCACTGCGTACGCCGCGCGCGTTGTGAAGCGTCTCGATGAAGACTGGTACTCGATCCCAGTCGCGCCAGGCGCGAGCATGAGCGTGAACATGACGTTCACCCACGCGAACGGCGACATCGATGTCCAAGTGTTCGGAACCTGCGGCGGCACCGTCCTCGCAGACCGCAACGCAAACACGAACAACGAAGTCTTCTCCGTGACGAATTCGACTTCGGGCTCGACGCTCTTGATGCGCGTCTATCTCGCGGCAGATACCCGCAACGACTACTCGATGACTGTGACGACCACGTCGCCGCCACCAGCCAACGATGAATGCGCGGGCGCTCTCGTGATTTCGACCCCAACGGTTTCGTTCAACACGACGACCGCTGGCGACAGCACTCCGTCCGTTGCAGCGAGCTGCTTCGACGGTGCGGGCGTCAATTGCTACAACGACCTCTGGTACCGCTGGACGGCGCCATGCACTGGTTTCGCAACGTTCTCGACGTGCGGCGCTGCGAGCTTTGATACGCGCCTCGTGATGTACGCGGGCTCGACCTGCCCAACCGCTGCGACGCCGGTCTTCGCATGCAACGACGACAGCTTCGCGTGCGCACCCACCACCACGACCGAACTCATCGCGGAAGTCACTGCTGGTACGGAGTACTTCATCCGCATCGGAAGCAAGGTGAACAGTGGTGGTACGGGTACGTTGACGGTGAGCTGTGAACCAGACTCTGTGCCATGCCCGGCAGACCTTGACGGCTCGGGTACGGTTGATGCGTCGGATCTCGCCTCGGTCCTCAGCGCGTGGGGCTCATGCAGCGGATGCGCGGCTGACATCGACGGCAACGGCCAAGTCGATGCTGCCGACCTCGCCTCGATCTTGAGTGCGTGGGGCGGCTGCCCGTGATGCGCTGAGCAGAGAACTTCTCGAGATTGACCAAGCCGCGCCCGTGTGCAAACCACACGGGCGCGGTTCTTTTTACGATCCCGGCATGAATCTCCTGCAAATCGCCTTCGCTGCGTCACTCGCTGGCTCACTCCTCTTTGCGTGCGGTTTCAGCGCGCCGAGTTCATCGAGCACGCTTGGTGCACCGCCAAGTTCGCTTGTCCCCGCGCCGCGAACGGATGAGTGGGCGATCGCGCGCGAGAAGGAGTGCATCCGCCGCGCGAAAGAGTCGGCGCCTGCGAAGATCGTCTTCGTTGGCGACTCGATCACGCAAGCATGGGAAGACCCAGGGAAGGCTGCGTGGGAGAAGTTCATCGCACCGATCGGCGCGGTCAACCTCGGGAACTCTGGCGATCGCACCGAAAACGTGCTGTATCGCCTTGCGCAAGCGCCGCTCACGCGACTCGCGCCGGAGCACGTCTTCTTGCTCATCGGAACGAACAACCTCGGCCACGGCACGAGCAACGCAGCGGAAACGCTCGCAGGTGTTCAAGCGGTCGCGGAGCTGCTCGTCGCGCAATGCCCCGATGCAACCATTCACATCATTGAGATCTTCCCGCGCGGCGAGAAGTTCAATGCGATGCGCGGCGATGTCCTGCAGATCAACCAAGCGCTGCGCGCGTGGGTGCCGGTCGCGAATAGCGCGATCACCGCGAAGGGCCGCGCAAGCGCACGTACTCCTCTGGCGATCCACGCGATCGGCGATGCATTCGTCTCACCCGATGGATCGATCTCGAAGGACGTGATGCCCGACGCGCTGCACCTCTCACCTGCTGCCTACGAAACGTGGGCGAAGGCTGTGGCGGGCGTCGTCACCCGCTCGAAGTCCTGAGTATCCCAGTCGTACGCGAGTCCAAGTTTGCCCAAGCGCAGTTTGAAGCGCACGTCATTCCACTTCATTGTCACGTTCGATGCGGCGCTCGCGAAGGATCTCTTCTTCAGCGGCCTCGTCCTCGGTCCAGCGCGGCAGAGCCTTCGAAAGCACGATCCCCTTCTCATCGAAGACGACCGAGTACGCGCGATCTGGATCGCCGCGAAACGCCGCGCTCGACGCGAGGCTCGAAAGACCATCGCCCCATTGGAGGCGTGTGCCTTGCACCCCGTCGAGTTTCGTTGAGAGTGCCCACGTCGAACTCGGCTGCCCGAGGATTTCGATCACTTCGTCCTTGGTCATGCCGGGCTTGATGCGCGCGAAGCCATCGACGACTTGCTGTGATGCGCAAGACAGAAGACCGAACGAAACAAGAATGGACGCGACAACAGGCGCAAGAAGGGGCGCAACAAGAACCGGTGCTACGGGAAGTGACGCCGCCGAAAGTGACGCAGCGAGATGCGATACAACGCAGAACCACACCGAACAAACACGGGACGACAAACGAGGCATCGGTCTATCCTCGCCGCTTCCGCGTCGGCCGACAAGCGGTGTGCGCTTGTTCTGCGGTCGAACAGCAAAGCTCCATCGCGGCTTATGATCCCCTTCGCGCTCTCGATGCGGATTGCTCAAACCCGAACGTCGGTGCACGTCCGCCCATGATCCAATGACGATCCAACGACGATCAGTGCCGCAATCGAAGATTGAAGAGCACTGAAGAAAACTGAATATCCATGACACCCGCCACAGCTGAAGCAGCCGCTCCGTTCAACCTCACCGAAAGCACCTCGCGCGCCGTCGCCGCATTGGTCGCCTCGCACGGCGAGCAAAACCGCACAGCGATCGAACAGGGCGTCGCGCGCGTCGCATCGCGGTGGAGCGCGAAGGACGGCGACAGCGCCGCGTTTGAAGCGTTCTGCGCCACGCACTTCGTGTCGGACACGGCGGAACGCACGCGCCTGCTTGCGCGGCTTGAGAAGGCGCTCGAGCAAATCGACGGCCACCTCTACGAGATGCGCCGCACACTGCGACGACATCACGATCTTCGCGGCGACGAGTTCCCCGGCGTCGATGACATCCTCGCACAGTTTGACCCGGCACCCGATCTCTCAGAGCAACTCTACAAGCAGAAGATCGCGCACCTCGCGCTCCTCAACTTCGAGCGGCCGACACTCGCCAAGATGCTCGAACAGGGCACGTCGTGGAGTGATGCCGATTGGGCAGCCGCACGCGTTGCGCACAATTTCGGGCCGCGCATTCCGGTTGAGCTCGCGGATCGCGCGCGCAAGACCTCCTTCGAGTCGGGCAAGTTCGTTGCCGATTTCCACGTGCCGGTCGGCGGGCTCGTCGACGCAAACGGCAAGCGCTGGTTCGAAGCCGATCGCAAACTCATCGCGCACTGGCTCGTTCGCGAGGAGATCAAGGCGGGCTACGGTGACCCAGACGGCGTCTTCAAGCAGCGTGCGCTCTCGTGGGTGATGGCGCGTCATATCGATGGCTCTATTCCAAAGCGCGTGATGTCGGGCGAAGAGAAACGCGACTGGAACCCCGAGAAAAACACGGTTTCCGACGGCGATCCGGGTGATCTGCTCGGTCTCGAGCGCTACGAACACTGGATTGCGAACTTCCGCATGGCGCGCGAGTTCGATCCGCTCTACCCCGATGAACCGACTGCGATTGCGCGCAAGTTCGCGCTTGAGCGCGAGATGCCAGAGGCCGAGGTCGAGAAGCTCATGACCGACCTCCTCGACGCACCTGTGCGCCGCGACTTGGCAGCGTTCATGTCGAAGAAGCTTGGCCGCGCGCTTGAGCCGTTCGACATCTACTTCGACGATGTCGTCGAGGCAAAGCCAGCGACCGAGATGAACGCGGCCGTGAAGGCACGTTTCACGGACATCAAGGACTTCGAACGCAAACTCCCAACGGTGCTGCGCGAACTCGGTTTCGACGCGAAGGACGCCGACTTCCTTGGTTCGCATGTCCGCGCCGAGGTTTGCAAGGGTGCCGGTCACGCGATGCGGCCGTACCTCGAGGGCTACGGCGCGTGGCTTCGCACGTCGAGTCTCGAGAACGAACTCGGCTGGGACGGCTTCGACACCGCGATGCACGAACTCGGCCACAACCTCGAGCAACTCTGCTCGACCTATTTCGTCTCGCGCCCCGCGCTGCGCGGCGTGCCGAATACGGCGTGCACCGAGGCGTTCGCATTCCTCTACCAGTCGCTCGCAAAGCGCGTCCTCGGCCTCGAGGATGCCGCAGCGGCCGATCGACAGTTCGCCGTCGACTCCGTCGCAACGATGCTCTCAGCGTGCCAGATCGCAGGCCCATCGCTCCTCGAACTGCGCACTTGGCGTTGGCTCTACGCGAACCCGACGGCGACGCCGGCTGCGCTGCGCACCGAAGTGCTGCGCATCGCCGAGGACCTCTGGAAGCGGTTCTACGAACGGGACTTCGGCCAAGACCCCTATCGAATCCTCGCCGCCTACCAGCACATGATCGCCCACCCGCTCTACCTGCCCGACTACACCCTCGGGCACATGATGAGCCATCAGATCAGGTCCTATATGCGTGGCAAGGACCTCGCGGGCGAGACCAAGCGCATCACAAGCCTCGGCTGCCTCACGCCTGACCTCTGGATGCGCAAGGCTGTTGGCGGGCCGGTCTCGGCGGCGCCACTGGCCGCAGACGCATCCGCAGGACTTGCGCTTCTCGGCTGATCTCGGGGCTTGCTCCCAGGGCTTGCTCTCGGGGAAAGTCCAACAACTCCTGAAAATGGCGGGAGTTGGTTCGCAGAAACTTCGCTGCTCTTGCTCTTCTCGCATGGAGGTTGCGAACAAGGTTCGTTCGCTTGCCGATAGTTCCCCACCTCGCGCGTTGCCCAGCGGCGCTTTGCGTGCGAGGCAGGGAAGATCGGACCCCTCTATGAGCGACACGAAAGCACGAAGCACCCAGGCATCAAAACGCGACTCCTTTCCCGCAACCCAGCGGGGTTGGCTCGTTGCGCAATTGGCCCAGGGTGCGGACGGCTTGGCACGAATCAATGCCTACGTCATGCAGACTTACGCAGAACCTCTCGGGAACTACGTCGCCGGATCGAGCTTCCGCTCGCTCGGCACCCCCGCGGACCTTGTGTCCGGGTTCTTCGCCTCGCGACTTGGGCAACCCGCGTACTTCGAGCGTTGGATCGAGAGCAATCTGCCGCTCCGCCGCTGGCTGATCAACGGCTTCCTCTTCTTCTTGCAAGAAGAGCTCCGACGCCGAAAGTCTGAGCGTACGGAAGCGATGCCGAGTTCTGCGGTGGACGAACCCGCCTCGAACGCTCAGACGGCCGTCGAGGAGTTCGATCGCATTTGGGCCGCGTCCATGGTGCGTTCCGCCGCGACCGCCGCGCGTGAGCGCTGCGCGCAGGAAGGCTTCGATCCGCACTGGCAGATGTTCGAGCGGCACTTCATTCAGGGAGTGTCGTACGCGGACTTGGCGACGGAATTCAGTGTGACTGGCGGTCAGAGCGCGAGCATGGTGCGAACTGCATCGATTCGCTTCCGACAAGCCGTGGTCGATCTCCTCCTCAAGGATGGAGCGACGGAAGAGGAATTGGATGATGAGATCGCTCGACTCATGAAGGCCTTGCGGCCGGGATGAGTGCGACGGACAAGCCGGGTGAAAAGATCGCGACGACTGAAACCGTTGCGCAACCTGGGAAAGCAAGAGGATCGGCTCAAGAGTTGTCTTTGAGTCACGTCATGAACGAAATCAAGAATCACATTTCCGAGGTCGCCTCCAAAGCGATTCAGGCGCCAGCATCGCAAGACTGCATGCGCTTGCTGCTCTCGCTTGGAGATGAGACCGATCCACTCCTCAGTCGAGTGTTGGATCGTTCGCGCCGCCGCGACGGGTTGTTGCCCACGCGAACTTCGATTGAATCGGGCCCGCTCTCCGCGCCAGGCTCGCCGGTTGAACTCTTTCACGATGGCGCTGCCTCCGACGAGGATTACACGCTCGCGCTCATCGCGTGTGAGGCCATGCGGGAGTCTGGCAATCCGGGCGAACGAGAACTCGCGGCGTTGTCACTCGCGATCCTCGAAGCAAGTTCCATCGTGTATCGACGGCGACTCCTCGTGTCGGAAACGATGAAGGAAGCAGACGCTCGTCTCGCTGCTGCCGCCGCCGGTTTGCCTTCTGAATGGGCTCGACTCGCGTACGCCGCGATGCGCATGCCACTCCGCGCGAGTGCTTGAACTGCCCAAACGACGTCTCGCCCGCGCGGTGATTCGCGCGTGTATGCGACGAGTTTCCCCGGGCAAAACACGCTCCACAGCTGTTCGATGCGCCTCATCGGTCAGCATCGTCACTCCCGAGTTACTCGGAACGACGCCAACGCTCAACGTTGTCGCGGGAAACCGTTGTCGCGGGAAAACGTTGTCGCGGGAAAATTTTGTCGCGTGCATTCGGCGCGCCGTGATGGCCCAAAAAAAGATGAGGGCGAGAGGGCGGCGACAAACGCGCACCCTCTCGCCCTCACACAAATCAGGCGCTAAAGCTCGAACCGCAACCGCAGGTCGACGTCGAGTTCGGGTTGTTGAACACAAAGCCCGAGCCCATGATTTCGTCCTTGTAGTCGATCACGGTGCCGTTGAGATAGAGATAGCTCTTTGGATCGCAGACGATCGTCACCGAGAAATTGTCGTCGGTGGCCGTTGCGGTTGCCGTTCCGCCAGACGAGTCCGATCCGGATTCGCCGAGAGCCGCGGCAGAAACGCGCGGCGTACGCGCGTAGGTGAACGTCCAAGCCTCATCCGAGTCCTTCTGGACTTCGGTGAGGTCGAGGGTGTAGTTGAAGCCGGAGCAACCTCCGCCCTTCACACCCACGCGAAGCTTCATGGTGGCTGCATCGAAGCCGTGTTCAGCGATGATCTGATCAATACGACGTGCGGCAGTTTCAGTGACTGTGACTGGCATATTCGTGTTCCTTTCCCAACTCAGTGGGCGCTCGCCGTCGCTGCAGTTTCCGCAGCAACGCCGTTCTTCTTCTTGTAGTCCGCGATGGCGCTGCGGATCGAATCTTCCGCGAGCACCGAGCAGTGAATCTTCACCGGAGGAAGGCTGAGTTCCTCGACGATTTGCGTGTTCTTGATCGCGAGGGCCTCGTCGATCGACTTGCCCTTGATCCACTCGGTCGCGAGCGAACTCGAAGCAATCGCCGAGCCGCAACCGAAGCACTTGAACTTCGCGTCTTCGATCACGCCCGTGTCGCTGACTTTGATTTGGAGTTGCATGACGTCGCCGCACTCCGGCGCGCCAACGATGCCGACGCCGACGTCTTTGCGCGTCGCCACTTCTTTCGAAGTACCGAAACTGCCGACGTTGCGTGGGTGCTGGTAATGGTCGATGACCTTGTCGCTGTAGGCCATGGTGGTGTTCCTTTCAGAGCGCGTTTCTCGCGCGAAGTGTTGCGTTGCTTGTCTTGCTCAGGGCCCGGCGAGTACTTCGCCGGGTCCGTACATTCAGGATCCGAAACCCCAGGATCCGGAAAGTCCTTTTCCGGGTCCGTACATCCAGGATCCGGAACCCCAGGATCCGGAAAGTCCTTTTCCGGGTCCGTACATCCAGGATCCGGAAAGTCCATTTCCGGATCCGTAAAGGCTAGTGCGTTTGCCACTCGATCTTGCTGACGTCGATCCCTTCCTTGTAGAGATCCCACAGCGGACTCATCGTGCGCAGGTGGTTCACTGCCTTCACGATCGCGTCGACCGCGTAATCAACCTCTTCTTCCGTCGACCAACGGCCGAGCGAAAGACGGAGGCTTGAGTGCGCGAGTTCGTCGCCGACGCCGAGGCTCTTGAGCACGTAACTCGGCTCAAGGCTCGCGCTGGTGCAGGCCGAACCCGACGAGCATGCGATGTCCTTGATGCCCATCAGCAACGACTCGCCTTCGACGTAGCCGAAGCTGATGTTGAGGATGTGCGGGAGACGGCGCTCTGCGTGGCCGTTCACCTGAACGACTTCGAGTCGCGACGAAAGTTCGCGCTCGAGTTTGCGGCGCAAACCAAGCAAACGCTCGCGTTCGGTTTCCATCTCATGCATCGCGAGCTCGCATGCTTTGCCGAAGCCGACGATGCCGGTGACGTTCAGCGTGCCCGAGCGCATGCCGCGCTCGTGGCCGCCGCCGTCCTGGATCGCTTCCAATCGGACGCGCGGATTGCGACGTCGCACGTACAACGCGCCAACGCCCTTCGGGCCGTACATCTTGTGGCCAGACCACGACATCAGGTCGATGTGGTCGCGCTCGACATCAGTCGGCATCTTGCCAACCCATTGCGTCGCATCGGTGTGGAAGATCGCGCCACGTTCATGGCAAAGCGCGCCGATTTCAGGCACTTCGTTGATCGTGCCGATTTCGTTGTTGCCCCACATGATCGACACGAGGATCGTGTCGTCACGCATCGCTTCCGCAACCATCGCGCGCGTAATCACGCCGTCCGCTGGCGGCTGGAGGAACGTGACGTCGAAGCCTTCGTTCTGCAGTCGCTTGCACGGGTCGAGCACAGCCTTGTGCTCGTGCGCGGCCGCGATGATGTGGCCGCGGTTCTTCGTGCCTTCGGGGCCCTTCGCGTACATGCGCGCAGCGCCCTTGATCGCGAGGTTGTTCGACTCGGTCGAGCCGCTCGTCCACACGATTTCCTTCGGGCTCGCGCCGATCAGCGCAGCGGCTTGCTCACGCGCGAGATCGACGGCGTCTTCGCCCTCCCAGCCGAACTTGTGGTTGCGACTGGCAGAGTTCCCGAACTTCTCAGTGAAATACGGCAGCATCGCTTCGACAGCCCGAGGATCGGTGCGGGTCGTGGCGGCGTTATCCATGTAGATGGGCAGTTTGACTGCCATCGGAATCACTCCTGATTTGGCGTTGATTTGGACGGCGCTTGGCCGGCTCTAGGGTCAGCGGGTCAGCGGGTGTCCCGCAACCTCGCTCGGCCGCTCCGTTGCGACCGAGTCTCATCATAGGGCTTCGCGCGCCCGACGAGAACAGACGCAGCCGAGGTTCAACTTGAAGTTTCTTTCGCGGTGCCGCGTTCACCCGAACGACGTGCGCAGTGCGACGGCACAAACGGAGTGGAGGCGGATTGTTGATCAAGCCGCAATGGGCACGCTCGTCATGCGTCACGCATCGCGTCGACGTTTTCGCGTACCTTCGCGGGACGCGTTCCCGCCGCTTGGGCGGGCGAACCGCCCTCTCCATGGCTCTCAGAACCCATGCGCATCATTGAAGACCCAGCCGAACTCGCTGCCCCGGACCTTGCCAACTGCGGGTTCGTCCCAACGATGGGCGCGCTCCATGATGGGCACGGCTCGCTGGTGCGACGCGCGTCCGTGGACGGGCGACCGGTGATCGTCTCGATCTTCGTGAACCCGACCCAGTTCGGACCGAACGAGGACTACGCCCGATATCCACGCACGCTCGACAGCGATTGCGCACTGCTCGAGCCGCTCGGTGTCGCGGGCGTCTTCGTGCCGTCGGTCGAGGCCATCTATCCCGAAGGCCTCGAGGCGTCTCGCGCCGTCGCGGCCGCGCTCCCCCTTCCGCAAGTGGCGACCGAGCCTCGACTTGAAGACGCGTGTCGTCCGGGGCACTTTGGGGGAGTTGCGCTGGTCGTCGGCCGACTCTTCGACATGGTCCGCCCGTCGGCGGCCTATTTCGGCGAAAAAGACTTCCAACAACTTCGGCTTATCGAAGACATGGTCGACGCCGAACGTGCACGATTTGGCGCGCTGCGGGTGGTGCCGTGTACAACGATTCGTGAGCGCGACGGACTCGCGATGTCGAGCCGAAACCGCTACCTCAAGGCCGAAGAACGCGACGCGGCACTCGCGCTGTCGCGAGCGCTGCAGGTCGCGCATTCGGCGCAGCGGGTTGAGACCGCCGAGCGGCTCATGCGCGACACACTCGACGCTTTCGGCCTCGAAACCGAGTACGCCGTGGTACGCGACGCACGAACGCTCCTTCCAGTGCGCGGATTCGAGCGCCCTTCGCGGGCACTGATCGCCGCGCGCCTCGGTTCTACCCGTTTGATCGACAATGCGGCGATGACGATCTGGCGCTGACCGTTTGGCGTTGACACCGCGCGCTCATCACGAAGCGACACGACACGAGACGATCACGAGGTGATCACGAGGTGATCACGAGACGATCACGAGGTGATCACGAGACGATCACGCCGACGTTCGCGACACGTGCACCGTAAGTTTCCCCACGTTTTCGCGTGAAACCCGTGCACCGAACGTCATGCGCAACGGACCCCTGCGTTTCCATCGGTACACTTTCGCCTCGGAGACAACGCATGCCAAACCTCGGTTCACAACCCAAGTCACAGCCCAAGTCACAGTCCAAGTCACAGCCCACGAACTCGCTCCTCGCGCTCACATTCGCCCTCGCGATTCCCTCTTGCTTGCTGCTTGGCGGCTTGGCGTCGGCACCCGCCTTCGCGCAGAGCGAACCGCAAGGTGAGAAGCCCGCCGCGTCCGATCGCGCTTCGCAGAAGGCTGCTGAGAAGGCCGCCGAGAAGGCTGCGAAGGAGCGCGTAAAGTGGTTCGTGAAGCTTGATCGCGAAGACAAGGCCGCGACCGATGCGGCGATTGGATACGCCCTGCCCGCGTTCCCCGAAAAGGCGGAGAAGATCGGCATCACGGAAGAGGATGTTTCGAAGTATCGCGGCAAGATTCTTGTGATTCAGACCTTCACCTCGCGCACGCCTGCCGGTCTTGCGGTCGTTGCGGAGTCACGCGCGGCGCTTGAGAAGGCTGGATTGAAGGCGGACGAAACGGCGTTCCTCGCTGTGCATACGCCAGAGTCAGCCGACAAGGCGCGCGCAGCGCTTGAGAAAGCAAAGCTCGACAAGAACGTTCTGATCGACACCGACGGTGCGTTCTGCGATGAACTCGGCGCCTTCAAGAAGCCGATCACCTTCATCGTCGATCGCCAAGGCAACGTGAAGTACGCCGGCCTCACCGAGATTGGCGTGACGGCTGCGGCGAAGGAACTCGCTCTAGAAACCTTCGATCCAACCGCGGAACCTCGCAAGCGCGAAGAGGCACCAGTTGCGGCGAACGGCGACGTCACGTTCCCCACCTTCACCGAAGCCGTAGGAAGTGCCGCCGATCTGCGCGGCAAGAAGGCGCCTGATTTCGCGGCAGAACGCTGGTGGAACGGCGAACCGAACGTGCGCGGCAAGCTCGTTGTCATCGATTTCTGGGCGACGTGGTGCGGCCCATGCGTCGCGGCGATTCCACACATGAATGAGATCGCGGTTGCGTATCCGAACGACGTCGCCTGCGTCGGCATCACCGACGAGAGCATGCGCGATCTCGAAGAAGGCGCCCTCAAGCGTCGTCTGAGCAAGAGCGACTTCAAGTACGCCGTTGGCCTCGACACCAAGGCACGCATGAAGAGCGCCTTCCAAATCCGCGGAATTCCGCACGTCGCAGTCATTTCCGCGGATGGCATCGTTCGTTGGCAAGGACACCCGATGTCGCTCAACCCGAATGTCATGAACAGCCTCGTCGCGGCCAATCGCCAACTCACGCAGAAGGCTGGGGGTAGTGCCGACGCCGGCAAGCGTTGGACGAAAGCAAAGCGCTGATTGCTTGGCGAAGCGCTGATTGCTTGGCGAAGCGCTGAGTTCTGAGCGAAGCGCGAAGTGCTCAGCGAAGCGCGAAGCTTTTGACGAAGCACTGAACACTCGACAAGCGAACATCCTGTGAACCTCATGCCGCCCGACCTTCGCGTCGGGCGGTATCTTTCGCGACCTATGCCCAAAAAGTCGCCACGCAACCCGCGCCGAAGTTCATCCAAGCCCGCGAAGACTGCAAAGCCCGCCAACGCAGCCAAGCGCGGCGCGAAGGCACCGCGTGCGCGACGCGCAGGAGTGTGGCGCACTGCGGCAAATAGCGATCGTCATGAGCTCTACGAACTCGCTGTGCAAGAAGTCGTGGCGGAGTGCGATTTCATCGACAAGGCGTGGCGCGCGCATCGTGGACGTCTCGCAACGACGATTCGCGAAGATTTCTGCGGCACTGCGAAAGCGTGCACTGAGTGGGCGCGTCGTCGTCCGACGAATCACGCGATCGGCGTCGATCTCGATCGCTCGGTCATTCTTTGGGGCGAACGGCGCCACCGCGCGCACTTGCCCGAATCGATTGCGTCGCGCATCACGATTCTCGAAGCGAACGTGCTCGACGTCGCGACGCCTGAGGTCGAGACGATCCTCGCGATGAACTTCTCGTACTTCATCTTCAAGGATCGCGCGACGCTCGTCGCCTATTTCCGCCGCTGTTTTGAGTCGCTTTCGAAGGATGGCCTCCTCCTATGCGACGCCTACGGCGGCAGCGAAGCGCACAGCGAAGTCGAGGAAGAACGCAGCCTCGATGGTTTCACCTACGTGTGGGATCAGAACCAGTACAACCCGATCACCGGCGACGTCGTCAATCACATTCACTTCCGCTTCCCCGACGGCAGCGAAATGAAGCGTGCATTCACCTATCGCTGGCGCCTTTGGAGTTTGCCCGAAATCCAAGACGCGATGCGTGAAGCGGGCTTCGCGAAGACGACGGTGTACTGGGAAGGAACAGACCATAAAACGGGCGGCGGCAACGGCGTTTTCAAGCCATCGACGCGCGGAGAAGCCTGCGCTGGTTGGATTGCGTACATCGTTGCGGAGAAGGGCGCGCCGAAACCCGCATCGCGCAAGGGAAAGCGCGCCGGTTCTTCTGCGAAGGCACGCAGCAAGTAAGGGCAAAAAGGAACGACAAGAAGTACGGATTTGCCCGCGCCATATGACTCCGCGACCATCGACTGGTCGAACTCGCCCACCCCGCATGAGTTCCGCGATCCCCATCTCCCCGCTTGCACCTGAGATTCTCACTGGGCTTCAGCGTGTTGCGACGCTCTTTGATGCGCAGCTCGCCAGCGATTTCCCCGCGGTGAATGAACTCTGCCGTTACGTCGAGCGTTACCGCGGCAAGATGCTGCGGCCAACGCTTGTGCTTGTCGCCGGACTCGCGACCACCGACGACGGCACGCCGCTTCGTCACGAGCACGACATCATCGCCGCGACGGTCGAGATGATTCACATGGCGACGCTCGTCCACGACGACGTGCTCGATGAAGCCGCCGTGCGTCGACGCGGCGAAACCGTCAACTTCCTCCGCGGAAACGAGACCGCGGTCATGCTCGGCGACTATCTCATCTCGAACGCGTTTCACCTTTGTTCGCGCGCGGGAGATCCTGCGCTCAATCTGCGACTCGGCGAAGTCACGAACACCCTTTGCGAGGGCGAACTCGTGCAACTCTCGCGTCGACACGATCTGTCGCTCGACACCGAAACCTACTTTGAAATCGTGCGGCGAAAGACCGCTGTCCTCGTCGGTGCGGCGTGCGAACTCGGTGCACGCTTGTCAGGCGCCTCGACGGCGGATGTTGCGGCGTGGCGCAGATTCGGCGAGCAACTCGGCGTGGCGTTCCAAATCCAAGACGACTTGCTTGACCTCTTGGGCGACGAAGCGACCGTCGGCAAATCCATTGGACGCGACCTCGAAAAGGGGAAACTCACGCTGCCGATGATCCTCCACATTCGCGGCACAAGCGGTGCAGCGCGCACGGCCGCGCTCGATGCAATCGACGCGAAAGATGGTGCAGCGTTGCGCGCAGCACTCACGTCGTCGGGCGCCATCGATCGCGCGCGTCTGCAGGCTGTCGAACTGGTGGAAGCCGCGAAACGCGAACTCCCCACGACGCGCCGAACCGGTGCACGCGAACTTCTCATCGAACTCGCGGATCGTGTCGTCGCGCGCGATCACTGAACGATGACTCAGCGCCGAAGCCGCGCGCGCTACGAACTCCACGCCGACAGAACCGCCGCGAGATCTTCTGCGCCGACGGTGCCATTTCCATCGAGATCTGCAGGCAAATACGCCTCGCCCCAATGCGCAAGCACGATCGCAAGATCGATCGCACCGACGACGCCATCGCCGTCGATATCCGCAGATCGCGCACAGAGACCCGCGGCCTCTTTGACGCACATCGCATCCCACTCGGTTTCGCAGCAATAGGGATCAAGATCGCAGACCGCGTTGCAGCACTCTGCATCGGCACACGCAGGAGTCGTGTGTACTTCGTTGCACGCGCCCGTCGTTGGCGAGCCACAGACCGGAAGATCAGGACACGCTGCACCGCAATACGCGGTCGCGATCGCTGCACACAACGTGTCCCAGGCGGTTTCGCAGCAGTAGTTGTCGATCGCACAGGTACACGCGCTCGTCTTCGCGTCATCGCAACTTGGCCCACCAACTTCGCAACATCCGTGCGTCGTCGGAGGCGCTTCGACGATGGCGAGATCATCGAAAACCGCGAGATTCGCCGTACTCGCGCCGCTTGAGAATCGGAACCAAACCGCGGGTTCGCTCGCGATGGGCGAGAGAT
Organism: Planctomycetaceae bacterium; assembly: GCA_027483065.1. Lineage (GTDB taxonomy): Bacteria > Planctomycetota > Phycisphaerae > Phycisphaerales > SM1A02 > QWPT01. Next base: position 30,446 of record JAIXVI010000304.1, on the reverse strand, counting down.
CGAGCAGAAGTGATTTGCACGGGCCAACGAATGAGATCGGCGCTGTCCAAGCATTCACCCACGTCGTGCCATCGAGCGAGATGTCGATGCGCGGGCCGAGCGTGCCCGTCTCTTTCGAGTAACTGAACGCGAGTGCAGGCGCGTTGAACGTGCCGAGCGAAACGCACTTCGTAATCGCCGCGGAGTACGGGAACCCTTGCGAAAAGCGCATCGCCATGTCGCCTGATCCGGCACAGCCGAGGCTCGATGTCAGGAACGGCGCGGCGCCTTCGCAACGCTCGAAAACCGCTGGAAACTTCGTGCAAATCGAGCCGCCGGAATAGAGCGTCCCAAAGTCAAGTGTGAAACCCGCGAGGCATGTGCCGCCACCACCACCGCCTCCGCCGTTGCATGTTCCGCAGCCAAACTGCGTAACCTCGGCAACGCATTGCGCGTCCCATGCAGACTCACAGCAGAACGGATCTTGCGCGCAGACACACGCTGCAATCGCAGGGTCCGCGCATCCCGCCGAGCCTGTTTCGCAGCAAGCGTGGCCAGTTGTGCAGCATCCCACGCGACGAATGACGAGATCGTCGATCGTGATGGCGTTCGTGTTCGCGCCGTGATCGAATCGAAGGTAGACGCCATCCGACGTCCCGAGCGGAATCGTCGCAGAGAAGGTCGTGCATGCGCCACCAGTCGCCGTGAGCGCTCCGAGCGTCAGCGTGGTGGATGCACTGCAAGTCACTGTGGTTGCGTTGGTGAGGGCATACTTCACAATCGTCGAAGATGCCGCAAACTGCGCGTACTTGAAACTGACCTCAATCGCGGAGCAGTTCGCTGCGCCCGTCGCGATAAGGATGATCGGATCTTCGCTCGATGCATCGAGCTTCAGCGCATTTCCCGTGGGGCAAAAGTTGGAGCCTGTGACGGTTGCACCGTTGAGGCACCAACGCACGCGAAACTCGCCGTCCGTGAGATCGGGCGGCCCGCTGAAAATGCCAAAGTCGGTCGCGTAGAGATCGCATGATTGCGCGCGCGCTGTGGGCGACATCGCAACGAACGTCGACCAGAGGATGACGAGCACTGCGACGGGAGCAACGACGGGAGCAACAGCCAAAGAGCGCACAAACGCCGCAAAACCAGCGCAATTGCGCCGTTGAGCTGGGGCGCAAACTGGTTGCTCTAATGATTGTTGAACTGGTTGGAGAGCGTCCCTCATACCGCGCGAGGAGTCTGCCTCAAACGCAGCCGGGATCCAACAGTTCGCGGCGACAATGACGGGGTCGCGACTGCTAGAACCTCACAACCCGCACAGACCGACTCAAGCGCACGCACCGCGCAGCTCAACTCCACGCGCCGCGCAGCTCAACTCCACGCACCGCGCAGCTCAACTCCACGCGCCGCGCAGCTCAACTCCACGCGCCGCGCAGCTCTATTCCACGCGCCGCGTAGCTCTATTCCACGCGCCGCGCAGCTCAACTCCACGCGCCGAGCAAAATCGAGAGGTCGGCGGCGTCGGTCGTTCCGTCGCCGTTGATGTCACCCGACGATTCGCCCCACGCCGAAAGCAAGAGGGCGAGATCTGCGGCGTCCACATCGCCATCACGATCGAGATCGCCGGGCACCACCGGACATCCCGTCGCAAGTACGCGAACATGATCAACGCCCGCTTCCACCACGGACCCCGCGCCGAGATCTCGCGCTTCAAATCGGAGACGCACACTCGTCGCGCCGGGAGCAACGTCCGCGATACGGAACGATTTCTCGATCCACGCGTTCGCGTTTTCGCTGACGAGTTCGAGTTGTACGAACGGACCGCCGTTTGCAGACATCGAGATGGGCATCGAATCTGCGTTCGGCGAGGAGCCCGTGTTGTTCGAGTACCAACGGCGATACACGATGCTCGCGTTCGGGCTCGGTACTGCAAGTGCGGGCGAAGTCAGCGTTGTCGTGCCGCCGTCGACATCCGCTGCACCAACCGCCCCGCCGACAGCACCTTGTCCAGTGACGAAGCAAAACGCCCCAGTATCGTCCGAGTCGTTCTCTGGCTGCGCTGCGGTTCCAACCGGATCAACGCGCGTCCAGATTCCACCTGTTGCGGTATCCGTCGGCGCGCCAACAGTCCAGCCAAGGTTCGTCACGAACGTATCCTCAAAAGCGACGTTCGTTTCGACAAGCGTTGTGCTGAACGTCGCACCAGGCGCACGTGGAAGCCGCGCGGTTCCCACAGTGGTCGCACCTGTCACGTACCACTCGATCGTTGCACCGCACACGTCGAATGGAGGGTCCGCAGTAAAGGAGCCCGCGACTCCCGCGGTCGCCGTGATCGGCGTGAACGCTCCGCTCGAACCAACCCGCGCGTAGAGCGTCACGGGATTCGCGCTGAGCGCGCCACGCATCGCGCGCGCTTCAATCGTGATCGTGCGTAGGCCGTCGTATTCGAGTGTCGCGGGCGCACCCGAAGGAAGTCGAAGCACCGCGCCATCCACCGTCGCATCCGCGAGATCAAGCGCCGCCGCAAAATTCTCGCGCGCATTCGGCAGGATTTCGCTCGCAGGCATCACGAATCCATAGGAACCCGTGTCGCGCACTTCGATCGTGTAACTCGGTACGCCGTGCGCACCGTAGGCGTGATCCACCGAACTTCCACTCGCGATGTAGAGCGTCGTTGCGATCGGGCCTGCGATGTAACTCGCGCCCGTTGTGCGCGCGATTGATGCACGCATTTCACTTCCAAGCGCGAGAAACGCCGCATTATTCGACGGAAGCGTGGTGGTGTAACCCCACGGCGAGAGAATCAGTTGGCTGTATGCGTGGAAGTCGATGTGTCCAGCGAGCGATGTTTCGCGCACGAAGTAGTCGCGCAGCGCCGCGCTTTCTGGCTCACTGAACGCGGAAGGGCCTCGATACGTTTCATCCGCGGGAATCGTGCTCGCGCCGCCGCCACCCCACTGAAACGCCCAGTTTCGATTGAGATCGACACCGAACGAGCCGTCGCCGTTGTTGCGGCGATTCTTGCGCCACAAGCGATTCGTCGTCCACGAGTAGACATAACCATCGGGATTGCACACTGGAACAACGTCGACCCAGGCGCGATCGAGCAGCGCCGTGACGCGCGGATCAACGCCGTACTGCGCAACGAGTTCGGCTGCGATGTATGAGACAGCCGTTGTCGCGCCCCACTCGCGCGCATGCTGCGTCGCGTTGAAGAGTACGCCGGGGCTGCCGACCGGCGCTTTCGTGATGCGAACACCGCGAATCGTGCGACCTTCGAGCGAAGTGCCAAGCGTGATCGGCGTGACGAGATCGGGTCGCGCGGCGGCAAGCGCGTCGAGTTTCGCTTCAATCTCGGCGAGCGTGCGGAAGTTCGTGAAGAAGTCGTCGCCCGCAACGCCGCCGTCAGCGCCACCGCCTTCTCCATTTCGCGCACCGCCTTGCGTGTGACCGCGGAATTCACCACGCGGCCCGCGTGCGGCGTACTCCGCCCGGAGGAGCGGCCCAAGATCTTCCACAAGCACTTCGAAGGCGACGCCGCTCGACACGAGCGCTGCGCGGCCCTTTGCATCCACGATGAAGTCGACAGGACCAATGTCAACGCGATGCGTGAGAAGATCCGATGCGATGGCCAGCACCGTGCGGAGTTCACGTGTTGTTCGAACTGTCGCACGAACGACGGAGCGACCGTCATGGAAGCACGGCGGTTCAGCGGGCACCGTGGATACCGCGCGCTCCACAGGCGAACTTGTCTTCACGACCGCGATAGACGAATCCGCTGCCGCGCCAAAGAAGAAACTCGTCGGAAGGAGTGCAATCGCAAACGGAAGAAGCATCTCGCGAGTGTGCGCCCGATCTCACGCCATCGCAAGCCAAGAACCGCTGATTCGCGCACTTTCGCAAGCCAAACTTCGAAGTGCGCTCAGCGGTACACTCGCTTGAATGCTCGATCGCGCTCGCTCGTCCGCATTCGCTTTCTTCGCACTCGGTGCGCTCTCAGCGGCAGTCTCGCTTCCACTCGGCGGCTGCTCGCGGTACTTCAAGAGCGACCCGAATCTCACGGATCCAAGCGGCGCAATCGTGCCCTCAGAGCCCGCCGCTCCGCGAAGTCTTGCGATGTTCGAGGGTTCAACGGGACGTTCGCTCGGCTGGGCTGACGTGATGGCCGCAGCATCGTGGGCCGATTGCACGTTCATTGGCGAGCGACACGATGACCCCGTCGCGCACGCGGTGCAACTCGCGGTGTTCGAGGACCTCGCTGCGGGGTATCCCGGTACCGCACTCGCGCTCGAACACCTCGAACGCAATGAGCAACCCCTTGTCGATCGCTATCTTCGCGGAGAGATTGCCGTCGACACATTCATCGATGGAACTGAGAGCCGAAATTGGGCGGGGAAAGACACGTGGGTGCCGTTCTTCCAGCCCATGATTGATGCCGCGCGCGACACCGATTCGCCCGTGATTGCTGCGAATGCGCCGCGCGACGCGGTCCGCGAGGCCCGCACGATCGGCCACGATGCGATGCGTGCAAAGCCAGCCGATGAGCGCGCAGATTTCGAGCTTCCAATCACCAAGCGCAACGACCCGTTTGCTGGCGACTGGAACGAACGATGGAACGCGTACTTCGATCGCTTCGTCGACATCATGTCATCGGACGACGACGCGGATCCCGCTGCGACGCGAGAGAGACTCGCGAACATTTTCCTTTCTCAATCGGTGTGGGACGGAACGATGGGCGCAAGCGCGGCACTTGCACGTGAGCAGGGCGCGCCGAAGGTCGTCCTTTGCGCGGGCTGTTTCCACATCGAGCGTGACGGCGGCACCGTGCTGCAGTACGAAGCGCGACGACCGAGCGACCGCGTGCTCACGATCACCGTGATCGACGCCTCGAGCCGCACACTGCGCGAAGAAGATCGCGGTGCTGCCGACATTGTGATCTACGGCTTCCCCGTCGCGCGCGCGAAGCGCGAACCGGCACCCGTCGTGGCTCCGCCAGCGCAGGTTCCGTCCGAACCCGCCCAACCCGCCCCCGCGGAGAACCCGTCCGAGGAATCGGCGACCACGCCCGCCGCCAATGTCGGGGAAGCGACGATTTGAGCCAAGATCCCGTGTGTTTCGCGACCTCAGAGCGATCTGAGCGCGACCTCCGAACGACCTGATGGCGACCTGATGAGCGCCTCACGGCGATCTCGCGGCGACCTCACGGCGACCTCGCGGCAACCTCATGACAACCATGTAGGATGCGATCCTTCTCAGAAGGATCTGCCCACATGAGTTCTCTGCCTGCCACCAAGAAGACGACCCTCGTCGAGATTCAGACGAAGCCTGGTCTCCTGTACGTCAAATTCCTCGGACCGCAGATCGGCCAGCGCGAATCGCCGCTGATCAGTCAAGAGGTCGACCCGTACCTTCGTGATGCAGGCAAAACGCTGAAGTACTTCATCATCGACTTGCAGTCGGTGACGTTCATGAGCTCGATGGGCCTAGGTATCTGCATCGCGCTTCGGCACAAGGCGCACGCCGCTGGCGGCAAGCCGATCCTCTACGGAACCCCGAGGGAACTGATGCAAGTCATCACGATGATGAAGATCGACAAGCTCTACACCTTCGCGAAAGACCAGCGTGAGCTCGACGCACTGCTCGCATGAGCGAATCGCGAGAGCGGTGCATGGACCGTTTAACGCTTCGTAATGCGCCGCGCAACGTTTGGCGTCAGCATCCAACGAAATCGCGCACGCGGAAGATCGTCGCGCTCGCGGCTTGAATCGATTTCGAGCGACAGTGCTGCACCTTTGCGAAAGTCGATCGACATCGCATCTGCCGAGCCTGTGAGAAGCAGCGACGCGAAGCGCGAAAGCGACGGCTCGTGGCCAACCCAGACAACCACTGGAATCGCACGCAGCGCCGCAATCGTGCGCAGCATGGCGCTGAGTTGCGCTGCTTCGTCTTCTGCGTTGTCTCGCGCCTCGAGGCGTTCGAGTCGCGCGGGCTTGGGCCACCGCGCATGTTCTTCGAGCAACATCGCCGTCTGCCAAGCGCGGACAAATCCGCTCGACTCGACAAGATCGACGCTTGGGACGAGTCGTCGTAAACGCTTGGCGAAACGCGCGAATTGCTCGCGGCCTTCCGCCGTGAGCGGACGCCGACTGTCGTCAGGCCACGCCGATGCGTCGCGGTCGAAAGCCTTGGCGTGACGGACGAGAATCAGTTCCATCGGAAACCTCACGGAACACGAGCGAGCGACAACCATGCGAACAACAACCGCCGCACAGTAGCCGATTGGCCCGAATCTGCGACAATCGCCGCATGGCGTCCGAGGTTCTCTTCACAAACGCTCGCATTCTCACGCTTGCGCAACCGACTCCGCGCGGTGATGCGTCGAACGGTGCAGGTCCACGCCGTGGATATGCCATGCGCGAACTCGGCGTCATCGAGCGCGGCTACGTGCACACGCTCAACGGCCGTATCGCAGCGGTTGGTGCGGGCGATCCGCCCGCGAATATCAAGGCCGCGTGGTGCGACTCGCAGGGCCGCGTCTTGATGCCCGCCTTCGTCGATTGCCACACGCATGCGTGCTGGGGCGGCAACCGATACGCGGAAGTGGCCGAGCGACTCGCGGGAGTCCCCTATCTCGACATTCTTGCGCGCGGCGGCGGCATCATGTCCACCGTGCGCGCCACGCGCGACGCGTTTGCGAACGATCCACTCGGCGAAGGACTCCTTCGCATCCTCGCACGCCGTACTGATGAAATGCGCCGCCGTGGCAGCCTCGCGATCGAGGTGAAGTCGGGCTACGGCCTCGATCGCGTGACCGAGCTTGAAATGCTCAGAGCGGTGCGCGCACACGGAAACAACGCCGAGCACGATGGAGACGGCTTCTTCGTGCCGACATTTCTCGGCGCACACGCAATCGACGGCGACGAGACGGCGTATTGCACGCGCGTGATCGAGGAACTCTTGCCTGAAGTCGTCGCAGAGTTCGGGCCGATCGCGTGCGACGCCTATTGCGAGAAGAGCGCGTGGAGTCCCGCATGGACGAAGCGCCTTTTCGAACGCGCGCAGGCACTCGGTTGCCCGCTGCGCGTGCACGTCGATCAATTCAACGAACTTGGATTCCTCGAGACAGCTTTGGAAATGGGTGCGCGCAGCGTTGATCACCTTGAGGCAACATCGCGCGATGGGCTCACACGCGTCGCGCGATCACAATCGACGGCGGTGCTTCTGCCAGGTTGCGGGTTAACGCTCGATGGCCGCTACGCGAACGGTCGGCTTCTCATCGACGAAGGCGCTGCTGTCGCGATCGCAACCAACTGTAATCCAGGTTCAAGCCCGATCGTCTCGATGCCTCTCATCATCGCGCTCGCGGCGCGTTTCTGCGGACTCACGCCTGCGGAAGCAATCACTGCCGCAACCTACAACGCCGCGTGCGTCCTCGGCATCGAGCACGAAACCGGCTCGATCGAAGTCGGAAAACGCGCGCATTTCGTCCTGCTTCCGACGCACGACGAGCGCGCACTCGCCTGCGAGTGGGCGATGTCTGAACCGATTGAAGTCTTCGCCGGTCACGCACTCTTGTTCTGATCGCGCTGAAGCGCAATTCCTGCGCGGCGACTGCCCGCACAATCGTCATTTCCCAAACTTTCGAAGCGGTGACCAAAGTCGCGCCACGAGTTGCCCGATCCCTGCGCCACGCAATGGTCGCGGGTTGGTCCGCGGCGCGCGAAGAGTCCCCACGGAGTTTCACATGTACAACACGATGCCGAACGGCTGGTCGCCCTTTACGCCTTCGAATACTTGCAACAACTGCCCAGGCTTCGAGAGCAGCGACTGCTGCGGCGGCAACGGTTTCCAGAACGGCACACCGACTGGCGGCTGGAACAACGGTTGGAACAACGGTTGGAATCCGAACTTCGCGAACTTCTTCGGCGGCAACACGCCGTGGACGAACGCCTGGTTCAACAACGCGAGTTTCAACAACAACTGGAACAGCAACAACTGGAACCGCACGAACGCGTTCCACGCGAATCCGTGGACGAACAGCTTCGGTGGCTTCGGTCACTACAACGGTTTGAATGGTGGCTTCAACGGCTGGAACACGCCGTGGAATTCGAACAACTTCAACGGCTTCCATGGTTGGAACGGCTTCAACGGTTTCGCGCCGAACACGTTCTTCAATGGCTGGAACACGCCGTGGACCGGAACGTGGTTCAACAGCGGAAACACCTTCCCGAACTTCAACGGCGGGAATACGCCGTGGACGAACAACAGCTGGAACAACAACGCGTGGAACAACTCTGCTTGGAACAACAACGCGTGGAACAACACCGCGTGGAACTGGTTCAACGCATGGAGTCAGTTCGCTGCGACGAACCCTTGGTTCAACGCACCAGTGAACACGCCGTTCACCAACTGGAACAACGGCTGGTACGGCAACACCTCGTCGAACTTCACGGGCAACAACGGTACCGAGACCAACGGCTGGAACGGCAACGGCTGGAACGGCAATAGTTGGAACGGCAACGTCAACACGAACAACACGTGGAACGGCAACACGCCGAACAACTACACGCCGACCAATCACGAGTCGAACTTCGGCTGCAACACGAATTCCGGCAACACGAACAACGGCACCTGCGGCACGACGACAAACTGCGGACCAACGATGAAGGTCCGCACGGTCGCCTGACCTCGGCAAGCGCCAGACAGTCCATCCACCACGCGACATCGCCCGGAGGATTCCGAGGCGATGTCATTTTTAGGCGATGTCATTTTTGGGCCATGTCATTTTTACGGCGATGTCATTTTTGGCTCAAATCGCGCGATTCCACGCAGTGCACGGCGCCAACGGCAACGCGAAGATCCGCGGTTTTCCCCAGCGGGAACGGGTACATTTCCCCTCCCATGCTTGTGACGAAGCCCGCAGACATTGAAGGAGCGACGAAGGCTGCTGAGTGCGTCGTGAAGACGCACGAGCGACTCGTCGAGTACCTCCGTGAAGGACAAACACTCGCTGAGATCGATGCCTTCGTCGGTAAGACGCTCAAGGATCTCGACGCTCCGAGTTGCTTCGTTGGATACAAGATTCGCGGCCATCCGCCATTCCCTTCGCACGCATGCTTGAGCGTCAACAGTTGCGTCGTGCATGGCACGCACGACATGCGCGCGTCACCGCTGCGACGCGGCGACTTGATTTCGATTGACATCGGTGTTCGCCACCAAGGCTGGATTGGCGATGCTGCGTGGACATACGCCATCAAAGAACGCGACGCGATCAGCGAAGCGCTCATGCGCTGCGGTGTCGAGAGTTTGCGCCGCGGCGTCGCAGCGTTGAAGCCAGGTCGTCCGCTCATCGACTTCGCGAAAGCTGTGCAAGGACATGTCGAGAAGGAGTGCGGTTTTGCGCTCATTCGTGGCCTCGGTGGACACGGCTATGGGAAGGAACTTCACGGGCCCCCGTTTGTCTCGAATGTTGTTCCTTCGTACCCCGGCGAGTGGCCTGAGGCGTGGAAAGAAATCAAGCCAGGCCTTCTCGTCGCCGTCGAACCGATGATCGCGGTGTCGACTTCAGAGACGCGCACCAATGGCCGTGAATGGCCGGTGTACACCGCCGATGGCTCGATGAGTGTCCACTACGAAGCGGATGTGCTCGTCACCGCGCAAGGGCCCGTCAATCTCACGCAGGGTCTGTTCAATCTCCCTGAAATTGTTGGTTAACAGAGTGGGCCGACATCCATCGTCGGCTCGTCGCACCGTTCCATTCGAACACGCCATCCAAGGCAACGACCTCTATGCAAACGCCACGCTTTCTCGCACTCTCGCTCGCACCAGCGCTGATCCTTGGCTGCGCGAGCAACACTCCGATTCGCATGACCGCCACTCCTCCAGCAACGAAGAAGGCTCCCGTCGTCGACACCGTCCACGGCGTTGCCATCACCGACGATTACCGTTGGCTCGAGCCGCTCGAAAAGGACTCGCCGGAAGTGGAAGCGTGGACGACCACGCAGAACAACTACACGAAGGAAGTCCTCGGCTCGCTTCCCTGCCGCGAACAACTCACGAAGGCACTCGAGCCGTGGATGACGCTCGGCGCGGTTGGCGCACCGACGATGACCGACGCGGGCTACTTCTATTCCGAGCGGAGCGGTACGCAGAATCAAGCAGTTGTTCAGTTCCGCGCCGAAGCCTACGGCGAACCGCGCACGCTGCTTGACGTCAACACGCTCGACGTAAAGGGTCTCACGAGCCTCGATTGGTGGCGTCCGAATGAGCAAGGCACGCTCATGGCATTCGGCACCTCGCAAAAGGGCAGCGAGATGAGCCAATTGCAGATTCTCGATGTTTCCTCAGGAAAGTGGCTCTCTGACACCATCGCAGGCAAAGTGAGTTTCTCCGGATGGATGCCCGACGGGAAGAGTTTCTTCTACTCAGCGTTGCGTGATGTGAAGGATCCGTATTCCCGCGAAACGCGCTTTCACATGATCGGCAGCGACGTCGCAAAGGACGCGATCGTCGTCAAGCAAACGAATCCAAGCGAAATCCCAGGCGCAGGCCCATCGACCGATGGCAAGTGGCTCCTTGGCAGCCTCTCCAAGGGTTGGCAAGCGAATGATCTTTGGATTGCGCCGATGGCCCCTTGGCTTGAGAAGGGTGAACTGCGCAAGACGGTGCTCGCGGAAGGCCTCGATGGACGCTTCGATCCGATCGACGTCATCGGAAACACGCTCTTCATCACAACGAGCTTCGGCTCTCCCAAGGGAAGCGTTGTCGCGATTGATCTCGCGAAGCCCGAGCGCGCGAATTGGAAAACGATCCTCGCGGAGCGCAGCGACATGGTGCTCGAGGGTGTTTCGATCGCGAAGGACTGCTTCGTCACGAGTTGGTCGAAAGACGTCTGCTCGCGTTTCGAAGTGATGTCGTTCGACGGCAAGGTTCTGCGAGAAATTCCACTTCCAGGCCTTGGAACTGCGAGCGTTTCCACCGATCACCGCCGCGCAGAAGCGTTCGTCACCTACACGAGCTACGACGCGCCGCGCACGATTTATCAAACCAACGTCATTCATCCAAAGATGCGCGTCTGGGCTGAAACCAAGGTGCCCGGAGATCTTTCGAAGTACACCGTGGAGCAAGTCCGCGCGACTTCGAAAGATGGCACGAAGGTGCCGATGTTCATCGTTCGCAAGAAGGACATGCCTCGCAACGGCGCGAATCCCACGCTGCTCTACGGCTACGGTGGCTTCAACGTTTCACTGACGCCGGCGTTCAATCCGTCGATTGTTCCATGGCTTGACGCTGGCGGCGTTTATGTCGTCGCCAATCTTCGCGGCGGCGGCGAGTACGGTGAGGATTGGCACCGCGCTGGTATGCGCGGAAACAAGCAGAATGTCTACGACGACTTCTACGCGTGTGCGGAGTGGCTCATCGCTGAGAAGTACACGAGCCCCGCGCATCTTGCGATTGAAGGTGGCTCGAACGGCGGTCTCTTGACTGGCGTCGCGAGCACGCAACGACCCGATCTTTTCGCTGCCGCGATTGTCGGTGTGCCGCTTCTCGACATGATCCGCTTCCAAGATTTCCTCATCGCGCGCTACTGGACGCCGGAGTACGGATCGAGTGAAAACGCCGATGAATTCAAGTGGCTCTACGCGTACTCGCCCTATCACAACATCAAGTCGGGTGTGCAGTACCCCGCGCTTTTGGTGACCGCGGGCGAGAATGATTCGCGCGTTCACCCGTTGCACGCACGGAAGTTTGTCGCGCGCGTCCAAGAGCGCGCCGCGAACGACGTCACGACCAAACCAATCATGCTGTGGGTCGATCGTGACGCAGGACACGGCCAAGGAAAGCCACTTGCGAAGCGCATCGAGGACGAAGTGGACCAGTGGTCGTTTGTCATGTGGCAAACCGGCTGCTGCCGCTGAGACGGCCACGAAATCGCTGCAAAACCATGGCGACACGCGCCGCAGCGACAACGCATCTCGGGAACTCGCGGACCGCGCCAACGCGCGGTCCGCGCTGTTTTTGCCGTACGTTGAGGCCGCTCAAAGGAAAACTCCGCGGCCTACCTGCGAGTTTCCGAGGCTCCGTTGAAGTCACGCACTCGGCCTGCCGATGGCCCCCACGTGCCGTCGTATGACCTCATTTCCATCGGATCCGGGCCCGCAGGCGAGAAAGCTGCGTTGGTCGCCGCAAAGTTCGGCCGCCGCGCTGCGATCGTCGAGATGGCGCCGCGGCCCGGTGGAGCGATGGTGAACACCGGCACCGTTGCTTCCAAGGCACTGAGAGAAACCGCGCTCGTGGCGAGTGCGATGCGAAGACGACCGATTCCGGGTTTCGAAGCAGTCGCTCCAAGTGGCCTTTCGATGCAGCGATTCATGGCGCGACGCACGCTCGTACAAATGGAAGAGCACGATCGCATCGAAGGCGGGCTCGAGGCTGCTGGCGTTGAGATCATTCGCGGTCGCGGCGAAATCGTCGACGCGCACACCGTCGCCGTCACCCACGCAGACGGCTCACGTGAAGTACTCACCACCGAGTTCATTCTCATCGCGACGGGTTCGTCGCCCGCACGCGCGAAGAACGTTGATTTCACGCATCCAGCCATCGTTGACGCAGACGGAATCCTCGAACTCGAGTCGATGCCGCGCACACTTGCGATCGTCGGCGCAGGTGTCATTGGCAGCGAATACGCCAGTATCTTCGCCGAACTCGGCGTCGAAGTCACGCTCATCGAACCGCGTGCCACGCTTATGCGGTTTCTCGATGAAGAGATTCGCGACATTCTCACGCGCGGCATGGAGGATGTCGGCATTCGCCTCCTCTTCGGTCGCGCAGCCGCGAAAGTTGAAGGACTCGCGGATGGACGCGCTCGGACGACGCTCGCGGACGGCGAAACCATCGACACTGATTGCGTGCTTTGGTCGCTCGGTCGGAACGGAAACTCCCGCGGAATCGGGCTTGAAGCCGTTGGTGTCACACCCGACGAACGCGGCAACATCAAGGTCGACACGCACTATCGAACGAGTTGTGAAAGCGTGTTCGCCGCGGGAGATGTGATCGGATTCCCCGCACTTGCTTCGACGAGTATGGAACAAGGCCGCATCGCTGCGTGCCACATGTTCGGGATCCCATTCATCACTCGACTCGCCGACACCGTACCGATGGGGATCTACACGATTCCCGCAATTGGTTCCGTCGGACTCACCGAAGAAGAAGCGCGCGAAGGAGGACGTGACGTGGTCGTCGGTCGTGCGCACTATCGCGACAACGCGCGTGGCCGCATGCTCGGCGACGATCGCGGGCTTTTGAAAGCGATTTTTGATCGTCGCACGCGAGCACTCATCGGCGTTTCTGTCGTCGGCGAGGACGCAACCGAACTCGTGCATCTCGGCCAGCAGGCCATCGCAAGCGGGCACGGCATGCAGCATCTCGTCGAGACATGCTTCAACTACCCGTCGCTGACGGAGCTCTACAAAGTCGCAGCGTTTGACGCACTCGCTGCACTCGCGGCGCCCGCAGTCAAGCGCGCGGCGTGACGGAACTCGAAATCCGTAGGGTTCTCAGCTCACGCTCGACTCAACTTCGCATGCTCAACAATCAGCGTTTTGAGTCCAACGGACCGGAATGCAATGCGCGCACGCGTGCCGCCAAAGCCGCGCGCAAGGAATTCGATCTTTCCAACACCGAAGATCGGGTGCCGAACCATCGAGCCAATCGGGAACATCTCGCCGACATCCGCATCGCCAAACGCTTCGGGGTCGTCGTACTCAATGCGCGAACCTGAGAAGCGCTCGACGAGATCCGTTCGCGCAACATGCTGTGCAGGAATCTCGCGCAGGAACTCACTCTCGATCGACGCCTGTCGCACTCCGCGCACCGTGCGCACCGCTGCAGAACTCACGGAAAGCGCTCGTTCCGCGCGCGTCATGCCGACGAAGAGCAGCCGGCGCTCCTCTTCAACGGCATCTTCACCTTCGCTCGAACGACTGTGCGGCAGAATGCCGTGCTCGACGCCAATCACTGCGACCGTGTCGAACTCAAGTCCCTTCGCCGCGTGCATCGTCATAAGCGTCACACTGCCCTGCTCTGGATCGACTGCGTCAGCATCCGCGACGAGCGACACGCTCTCAAGCCACAAGCGAAGCGCATCACCGAGCGTCGGTTGCGCCGGAAGCGGCGCGTCGGCAGCGCCGTCCACTTCAAAGTCGGGCTCGACAGGTGCGTCGGCCGCGGGATCGCTCTCCGGCAAGCGAAAATCGGCAGCTGCTGAGACAAGTTCTTCGAGGTTCGCGACGCGCTCACGTTCTTCGATCGTGGAGTGATCGTCGAGTCGATCGAGCCCGCTTGTTTCGAGCACTTCGTTCACAAACGACGCGAGGTCGCCAGGAAGTCGCTCGTCTAAACTCCGCGCAAAGTCGCGAATCATCGTGACGAAGCCATCAACGGCTTTCGCAGTCTTCCCCGAGATAATCCCCGCAGTCGATGCTTGCGCACAAGCAGCGATGAAGGGCAATCCATTTGAAACCGCGTACGCATCGATCTTTCGCACCGTGACATCACCAATGCCACGTGCGGGGAAATTGATGATGCGATGCAGCGACACTTCATCGCGCGGGTTTGCGCAGGCGCGCAGATAGGCGATTGCGTCTTTGATTTCCTTGCGGTCATAGAAGGCGGTTCCGCGCGCAACCGTCGAAGGAATCATGCGACGACGAAGCGCATCTTCAATGACACGCGAAAGCGCGTTCATGCGATAAAGCACCGCCATCGAACGCCAAGGAACACCCGCGCGCGACCGCTCTTCGAAGAAGTCCGCGATGCGATCCGCTTCTTCATACTCGTCATTCGCTTTCAAGAGTCGAACAGGCGCGCCCTCGCCGAGGGACGTGGTGAGTTCCTTGTGCTTCCTCCGTCGATTGTGCCCAATGAGCCCCGCGGCGGCGGACACGATGTGCGACGTCGAACGGAAGTTCTCACCGAGCGGAATCACCACTGCGCCGGGAAATTGCTCTTCAAACTCCAGGATGTTGGAGATGTCTGCGCCACGCCATCCGTAGATCGATTGATCGGGATCGCCCACGACGAACAGATTGCGCGAACGCTCGGCGAGTGCGTGCGCGATCACAAACTGCGCGTGATTCGTGTCTTGGTATTCGTCGACGAGAATCCACTCATGGCGTCGTTGCAAGAGCGTGCGGACTTCTTCGTCGTTGCGCAAAAGCAACGCGACTTTCAAGAGAAGATCATCGAAGTCGACCGCGTTTGAGCGTGTGAGTACGGCGTCGTATGCGGCGTATGCCTTCGCAACTGAGCGCGACCAAAAGTCATTCGCTTCTGCGAGATAGCCGTTCGCATCGAGCAAGCGATTCTTTGCGTCGCTGATTTCACTCAGCACACTCGCAGGCGTCCACTGGGTGCTTGAAAGGCCGGACTCCTCGATCGCGCTCTTGATCGCGTCCTTCTGATCACCCGAGTCGTAGATCGAGAAGCCCGGCTGTAAACCGATGCGATCTCCAAATCGACGCAGAATTGCCGCACAGTGCGAGTGAAAGGTTGAGACGACGAGGCCGGTGCGCGAGCCGTCCTCGCGCGCGACGAGTTGCGAGACACGCTCGCGCATTTCACCCGCAGCTTTGTTCGTGAATGTGAGCGCGAGAATCTTCCACGGTGGAACGCCACGCGCGATCAATGCGGCAATACGCCGCGTGATGACGCGCGTCTTCCCTGAACCAGGACCCGCAAGTACGAGCGCCGGTCCTGAACCATGCGCGGCGGCCGTGCGCTGCGCCTGTGTGAGATCGCGAAAGAGCGCGTCTGTTTCGGGATCGATGTCGGCGAGGGTGTGCATCAGCGTGTGCGGCGGAGTAAAGGGAGTCGATCGCGCTTCCGAGCTTGGCCGGCGCGGAAGAGCGCGATGCTACGGGCGATTGCGCTTTCAACTGAGGATGTGGACGTGATCCGCGCGCAGCATTGAGTCGGAGCGAGGGTGAGCCGGACGGCGAAGGGACGGGACGGAGCCGGGACGGAGCGAGAAGGGAGCAACGGAGGACGGCAACACACGCGCGTTTGGAAGTTCCGCGGCAAGGTGTCCGCAGTTCCACAAGTTCGCGCTTGACGTTTGGTTTTTGTTTGGTATCGTCCCGGCCGCTCGCTCGCAAGGCCTGCTCGTCCGTGCATGCGGAATTGTCACGAGACCTCGCTCGAACGGCTGGACGTCGGCGTTCGCCTGGAGTCTTGCTGGGGGGGTGCTCCTGAGAGTCTTGCTGGGAGTCTTGCTGGGAGTCGCGGAGGGAGGTTTAGGTTGGGGGATCAAGTTGAGGACTGACGTCGTTGGCCGAGCCACGCGAAGCTGTCGAGAGGGCCGCGCTGCATCGAGGACGCCGCCTCAGAAGTGCATGGCGATGGGCACGACGGGAAGCACGCCGTCGACCACCACGAGATGCACCGAGAGATGCATCACGAGGTGCATCACGGGATGCATCACGGGATGCATCACGGGATGCATCACGGCACGTAGTCGCCAACATTCAGAACAAGTTGTCCACCGCAAAGATGCTCAGTTCTGTCAGTTGGGAGTGATCGGTACCGTGAACGTGGAAAAGGGAGCACAGCCGCGAAACCAACGGGCGATCTGTTGTGGACGCAAAAGCCAGTGAAGGGAACGCCCTGTGAAGGGCGTGCCGAAGCAAGTCAGAGCAAATGCACAAACGCTCGCAAGTCCTTGTGCATCCGGCACCTCAGGCTCTGCGTCGCGCGACCTGCGAGCGCCTGAGTTCTGCAAGTCCTCAACTTGTCTTCAGCCAAGAGGGCTCGGTTTGAAATTTCATCTTTTTGCACTTCCAAACGTAATCCCAAAAAACTTCGAAAAGAACGATCAGTTGTGGTGGTTCTCCCTTGCTACCCCAACAGGTTGGGGTAGGATCCGGTCGCGCCGGGATGGTGAAGTTCTCGGGCGTTCCAAACAATCTGTTCTCAAGTTGATCGGTGGATCGCGATGCAAGCGATGCGCACGACCGACGGGTGAAGTCGAGTTCCGGTGTCAAACCTCTCGCCTTCCTGTCGAACCGACTGTCCGCAAACAGTCGTCGCTGCGAAGCCTGCAACGGATCGCTTTCTGGACGCTCACTGCAACCCCGCTGCGACCCCGCTGCGACCCCGCTGCGACCCCGCTGCGACAGGGTTTGCAGGAGCCGTCGAGGTAGCGCGCGCGGAGCACCGAGGCTCCTCTGGGCAGTTGCGCGGAAGTTGGTTGGAGTTCTTCAAACAAGTGTGGCTGACTGGATGACAGCCACTTCACGTCGAACACTCTGATCTGCCGCATGGTGGCGCGCAGATCGGGGACCGTGCAGGTCGGTGGGACCTGCGTCCGGTGCGTTCCATGCCTGTGTTGAGCGATACGCAGATCCGTGAATTGGTTCATATCGAACCGTTCGCGTCCAACGAGAAGCGACCGGGCGCTGTCAGTTTTGGCGTCTCGAGCTACGGCTATGACGTTCGCGTAGGCACGCGCTTCAAGATCTTCACGAACGCGACCTCCGGCGGTACCGCGGTCGTCGACCCGAAGAATTTCACCAACGACCTCTTCCTGACGATCGACACCGTTGAGACCGGTCGCGACCACATCATCATTCCACCGAACTCCTTCGCACTCGCGGAGACCGTGGAGACGATTCATGTCCCTCGCGACGTCCTCGCAATCTGCGTCGGCAAGTCGACCTACGCGCGCTGCGGCATCATCGTGAACGTCACACCGCTTGAGCCTGAGTGGCGCGGCAAGGTCACGATCGAAATCTCGAACACGACTCCTCTGCCAGCAAAGATCTATGCCAACGAAGGCATCGCGCAGATGGTCTTCCTGAAAGCAGACCGGGTTTGCGCGACGAGCTACGCCGACAAGCGCGGCAAGTACCAAGATCAAGCGGGCCTCACACTCCCGATGGTGGACGGCATTTCTGCGCCGAACCACTCGCAGGCGACCACGCCACCCGTGCAATCACATCTCTTGCAATCACATCTCTCGCAATCACATCTTTCGCCGGTTGGGACGCACTGACGCCTTTGACCAAGCGTCTGCCCAACCGGCTGGTTTCCGCGGTACCGCCAACCACTCTGCACAACACTCCGATTTCAACTCCGACTCCCCTCTCCGACACCTCTCTCTCCGCCCGTTTGATCGCGCAGGAAGCACAAGAACAATGAAGATCTCGCGACGCTTCACCAAGGCCGGCCAAAACGTCTACGACACCATCGAGTGGACCAAGCGCTCAAGCCGTATCGGCAACTCTGACGGCTCCACCGTCTTCGAAATGAAAGACGCGGAAATCCCCGCTTCGTGGAGCCAACTCGCGACCGACATCGTCGTGAGCAAGTACTTCCGCAAGGCTGGTGTGCCGCAAGTTGGCACTGATGGTTCGCCGCTTGTCGACGACGCTGGCAAGCCAGTCCTCGGCCCCGAGCGTTCAGTGCGCCAAGTCGTGCACCGCCTTGCGGGTTGCTGGACGCACTGGGGTGAGAAGTACGGCTACTTCTCGACGAAGCGAGATGCTGAAGCGTTTTACGATGAGCTCGCCTACATGCTGCTCACGCAGATGGCGGCGCCGAACAGCCCGCAGTGGTTTAACACCGGCCTCAACTGGGCGTACGGCATTCAAGGACCAGCACAGGGTCACTGGCTCGCTGATCACCGCACGGGCACGACGAAGCTCGCAGCCGACGCGTACACCCACCCGCAGCCCCACGCTTGCTTCATCCAAGCCGTGAAGGACGACCTCGTCAGCGAGGGCGGCATCATGGATCTTTGGACGCGAGAGGCTCGCCTCTTCAAGTTCGGATCCGGCACCGGTACCAATTTCTCGCAGTGCCGTGGCGAGAACGAACCACTCTCGGGTGGCGGCAAGAGCTCTGGCCTCATGAGCTTCCTCAAGATCGGCGATCGCGCCGCTGGCGCCATCAAGTCGGGCGGTACGACCCGTCGCGCGGCAAAGATGGTTTGCCTTGATCTTGATCACCCCGATGTGGTGCAGTTCGTTCGCTGGAAGGCACGCGAAGAAATCAAGGTCGCGGCGCTTGTCGAAGGCCTGAAGGTTCTCAGCGAAGATCAGAAGGAACTCGCGAAGAAGTACGGCCTCAAGCTCGATTACGACTTCAACGGTGAGGCCTACTACACCGTCAGCGGACAGAATTCGAACAACTCGGTCCGTATCCCCGACGAATTCTTTGACGCGCTCGACGCCGACACTGATTGGAACCTGACTCGCCGCACCGACGGCAAGGTTGCGCAGTCGATCAAAGCGAAGGAACTCTGGGCGGAAATCAACTTTGCCGCATGGCGCTGCGCCGACCCAGGCGTTCAGTACGACTCGACCATCAACGCGTGGCACACGTGCCCCGCGGGTGGCCGAATCAACGCGAGCAATCCGTGCTCCGAGTACATGTTCCTCGACAACACGGCCTGCAACCTTGCGTCGATCAACCTCATGAAGTTCTACGACGCGCAATCGCGTCGCTTCGACATCGAAGGCTATGAGCACGCGATCAGCCTCTGGACGATCGTCCTCGAGGTGTCGGTGCTCATGGCAGCGTTCCCATCGAAGGAAATCGCTGATCTCTCGTGGCGCTACCGCACGCTCGGCCTTGGTTACGCGAACCTCGGCGCGATGCTCATGCAAGCGGGCATTCCATACGACAGCGAAGAAGGTCGCGCGGTGTGCGGCATGCTCACCTCGGTGCTCACAGGCCGCTCGTACGCACAAAGCGCGTTGCTTGCCGCTGAGCATGGACCATTCGCAGGTTTCGCAGAGAACCGCGAGACCATGCTGCGGGTCGTGCGCAATCACCGTCGCGCTGCGATGGGTATGTCGCGCAACAGCGACGAATACGAGAACCTTCGCATTCGTCCAGTGCCAATCGATCACTCGCTCGTGGCAAACGGCCGCATCAATCTCACGAACGCCGCTGATCTCCTCGATCGCTCGGTCGCGTGCTGGGATGACGCGCTCGGCTATGGCGAGAAGTTTGGTTTCCGCAACGCGCAAACCACCGTCATCGCGCCAACGGGCACCATCGGTCTTCTCATGGACTGCGACACGACGGGCGTCGAGCCCGACTTCGCGCTCGTGAAGTTCAAGAAGCTCGCGGGTGGTGGTTACTTCAAGATCGCCAACCAGTCGCTGCGTCCAGCGATTCGCGCGCTTGGCTACACGGCTGAGCAAGCGGATGACATGGTCACCTACGTGATGGGCACGTTGAGCCTCGACGTGTCTTTGCCCGCGGTCGATGGTTCGGTGGAGAGCTCCACGCCGAAGAGCACGACCTTCCGCGACTTCCTCCTCGCGAAGGGCTTCTCGCACGAGCAACTCGTTGCCGTCGAGAACAGCCTCCCGACCGTCTTCGAATTGGCCTTCGCCTTCTCGGCGTGGTCGATGCCGGAAAATGTCCTCGCAAACTGCGGCGTCGATGCTGCGGCAGCGAAGAACGACATGTCCTTCAACGGACTCCGCGCACTCGGACTTTCACGAAAGCAAATCGACGTCCTCAACCGCACGATCTGCGGCACGCAGACGATCGAAGGTGCACCTCACCTCAAGGACGAGCACTTGCCCGTCTTCGACTGCGCGAACCGTTGCGGACCGCTGAGCGAGCGCTTCATCAAGCCAGAAGGTCACATCCGCATGATGGCTGCATCACAGCCGTTCGTCACGGGCGCGATCTCAAAGACCATCAATCTCCCCTCCGATGCGTCGGTTGAAGATATTGGTGCGTGCTACCGGCTGAGCTGGGAGCTCGGCCTCAAGGCGAACGCGCTCTACCGCGACGGCTGCAAGCTTTCGCAGCCGCTCTCGACGAAGAGCGACAAGAGCGAAGAGGACGACAAGAAAGACGACAAGAAGGACGACAAGTCCGAAACCTCGGCGAGCGTGGCTTCCATGCAAGAAGTCGCGACGAGCGTTGTTCAGGAGAGCGAAATGGTGACGACTGCGGCCGAGCAGGCCGAACTCGTTGCCGAGGCTACGACGACAACGCTGACCGACATCGCCCTCGCAGGCGAGCCGGTTGTCGCGGATGTTCGCGAAATCGTCGTGGAGCGCGTCATTGAGCGGATCATCGAGCGTCCAATGCGTCGTCGGCTCGCCGACACGCGCGACTCGGTGACACACAAGTTCAACGTTGCAGGCCACGAGGGTTACCTCATCGTTGGTCTTTACGAGGACGGTCGCCCAGGCGAACTCTTCATCACGATGGCGAAGGAAGGTTCGACCATCGGCGGATTGATGGACTCGCTTGGCACCGCGATCTCGGTTGCTCTGCAGTACGGCGTGCCAGTCGAAAGCCTCGTCACGAAGTTCGCCCACCAGCGCTTCGAGCCGATGGGCATGACAACGAACGCCGACATTCCGTTCGCCAAGAGCCTCGTCGACTACATCTTCCGTTGGCTCGGCATGCAATTCATCTCCGGTTACCGCGAGTTGAATGCACCGCGCCGACCTGGTTCGAGCGGTGGCGATCAGCCAAGCTCGCCAGAAGCAACTCGTGAGACCTCTCGCAAAGAAGCGACCATCACCACCATCAAGGAGGATGCCTCATGTGCCAACGGATCCGGCACGACGGTGAGCGGCTGGGCAGCGCGTCGCGAAGCGGCGATTTCGGCCACCGAAACGCGCGGCAACGGAGTCTCGGCCGCAACCGGCTTCTCGACCACGGCAACTACGACCACGACGGCGACAAGCCGTATTCCAGTGACCGAACTGCTGACCGAAACGATCACCGAGACCACCTTCTCGGAGAAGCGCACCATCGAAGCAGTCGCTTCGGTCGAGCGCATCGCGAAGACCGCCGTGAACACGTCGGTCGCAGCGAACGCGTTGGATGCCTCGAACGCTGCGCTCATGGGCGACGCTCCGGCATGCGACGTCTGCGGTTCGATCACTGTGCGCAATGGAACGTGCTACCGCTGCCTCAACTGCGGCAACAGCATGGGATGCAGCTGAGCGAAGTGCTCTTCGCGTCCCCATGGGTCGCGAAGAGACATGATGCAACTCGAAGAAGTTCGGGCCGACCTGATGGTTCGTCACTGCTCGATGCAGTCCGACCAACACCGACCCGGTCTCCTCGAGCATGAAGTGATCGAGCATCAAGTTCTCAAGCATGAAGTGATCGAGCATGACGCCCCGCTTTCCGATCGCCAGTCGAACCTGGCGAAAGGTCAACGGGGAGCAAGGAACGAGTTTCAACACAGCGAGTGCAGTTCCGCGACAGCGGCCACTGCCTCCAGTGACCCATCACAACACACGAAGGATGACCGCACGCTTCCTTCGTGTCACCAAACGTGTGCGGACAAGGAACTTGAGGCGACAGGAAGGCAATTCCTGACGCGCGACAGGTGACACGCCACAGGAAGTGGCCAACAGGCCGGCACCCACCGCCGGCTCGAATGGAATGGAAGCCGAACAATGTGTCCCCTTTCGATCGGGTGTCTGCTGAGGACTCCGACACACCCGACCAAGACGTAGGACAGCACAGTGTTGCGAGCGGCGCGGAGCATTCGCGAACGCTCGCACAAGACAGGTAGGTTGGCGAGTGGATGGATCCTTCTCGCAACGACTGGGCGCGCACGGAGTTCGCAGAGCCCTTTCCCCGAATCGCGCGGCCTCACGCGCAGGACGGGTAACCGACTGATCGCACAGTGCTTCCGACCTTGTCACCACGACGGGGCCTCCCACGCGAAGGTCCTGCTTGCGCCCCCCGCGGAACCCACCTCCGCGGGGGGCAGCGTTTTTGAGTCGGTCAGTTCCAGTCGCGTCTCGCAGGGCGACAACCGAACGCGCACGACCTCGTGAACTCCGTACCCACTCGACACGCGTGGATCCTCACTCGGTGCGGTACCTTTTTCCGCATGCTTGAGACACCTCTGTCGTCGTCGCTCACGCCAACAAGTCTGACCGAGAGTCATGCCTGGGGACTTGTACTGTTCACACTCATGCTCAGCATCGCGTTGAGCCTTCAAGGGTGCGCATCACTTGATGCGCACGCGCAGCAAACCGAAGCCGACTCTGCCGCGCGCGACATCTGGCACGCGAAACGCCTCGAAACCCTCGCCGCCGAAGATGGCTGGCTGACGCTTGTGGGCCTCGACTTTCTTGAGGAGGGCGAACACACGATTGGGTCTGCACCGACGTGTGCGCTTCGCTACCAAGGTGCAACGGCGCCGCAGTGCGGGGCCTTCATCGTGACTGGCAGCGATGCGTCCAAGAGCCAAGTCGCCTTTCGAGCAGATGTTGAGGGCATCACGATCGACGGCAAGAACGCGCACGGCGTTGTACCCCTCGTCGTCGATGATCAAGGAACTCCCTCCGTCGTACGGAACGGCACGCTCGCCATCACCGCGATCCGTCGCAACGGCGCACTCGCGTTGCGTGTGAAGGACAACGCGAGTCCGGCACGCACGAAGTTCCGCGGTATCGAACTCTTCTCGTTCGACGCATCACTCGTCGTTGAGGCGGAAGTGGTCGCGCCGACCGAAGGCGAGACGATCGCGATCACGAATGTCACGGGGTTCGTTGAGAGCCAACCCGTCGTCGCACGCCTTCGAAGCACGCTCCGCGGCACGCCGATCGATTTCGTTGCAACGGCGGGCGCGAACGGTCGACTCTTCGTCGTCTTCGCGGATGCGACCAACGGTCGTGAGAGTTACGGCGGCGGCCGATTTCTTGATATCCCCGCGCCCGTCGAAGGCAAGACCACGATCGACTTCAATCGCGCCACAAACCCGCCGTGCGCCTTCACCCCGTTCGCCACCTGTCCGATGCCGCCCGCACAAAACCGGCTCGCTCTTACGATCCGCGCTGGCGAGCGTGCACCCATGAAGTGACACAGGGCATTTCGCGAAATCTCGAGTCGCCGCAGAGAGAACCGCTCGGCTCGTTCGGACGCCTTGAGAAGAGCCCCGCCTGCCCACCGTGCGTCATCGTTCCGATGCGCGGTCCACCAGCAGTGACGTGGCTCTCCTGAGGAGTTTCAGATGCGTTCCATCATCATTGGCGGAGGCGTCGCTGGCTTGGCGATGACCACCGCGCTCGGTGCTTTGCCTCACTTCTCGGAGAGCACCATCCTCGAGCGACGTCCCACCGACGCGCCGAGCGGCATGGGGTTCCTTCTCATGCCAAACGGGCTGTCAGCGCTCCGCGAACTCGCCCCCACGATCGATTGGTCGGACGCCGGTCACTGGATCGAACGCGCGTCGCTTCGCGCCGCAGATGGTTCCATTCTGTGCGAACACGCACTCGAGCCTGCGCTCTGCGTTTCGCGCACACGTTTCCTTTCGCAACTTCGCACGACCGCACTCGGCGGCGGGCGAGCGCGCATCCTCGAAGGAACACGCGTAACTCAACGCACGACCCTTCCAGCCGATGGCGCCTGCGGCGATCGCGTGCAGTCAGTCATGCTCGAGACCGGAGAGGCGCTCGATGGCGAGCTCTTCTTTGGATGCGACGGAGCGCAATCGCGCTTTCGAAAAATGCTGTTCCCGAAGGCCGAACTGTCGGACGCGGCAATCCACGAGATCGTCTCCATCGCGGACGCGCCAGAACTCGCGCGAGAACTTGGAACCACATTTCGGAAGTACCACGATCCGCGTGGCGGCCTTGCCGTCGGCATGTTGGCGGAAGGCCATGGCCGCGTCGTGTGGTTTGTGCAGATGGATGCCGCGCGCTACCGCGTGAGCGACACATCCGGGTCCTCGCTTGCCGCATTCGTGGATGCCACGCTCGACGGCTGGGCTGCGGATGTCATCGAGGCGCTCTCGACCACGGACTTCCATCAATCGCACCTTTGGAAAACCCGCGATCTGCCCCCGCTTTCAGCGCTTCATCTTGGAAACGCTGTGCTCCTTGGCGATGCGGCGCACGCATGTCTGCCATTCACGAGTCAAGGCGCGAACAGCGCGCTGGTCGACGCCGTAGTCCTCGCGCGGCTCCTCCGTGATGTCCGCACGGCGGGAGGAGCGTCGGAGGCATTTGCCGAATACACGCGGCTGCGACGGCCGAACCATCGACGTCTCTTCCTTGAAGGTCGTCGACTTCGCGCGGCATTTCTCGCACCCGTGGCTTCGTCCGGCCCGGCGCTTCCATTGGTTGCATGAGGGGGCTCATGTGAGGAGTGATTCGGTTGTCAGTCGCGAGTGCACAAGCGCAAATCCTGCGTTTGAAAGTGATTACACGCACCTTCGGGAACCATCGCGCGAGCACGCCGAATCTCCTTCGTCTTCTGCGGGTCACGTCATGAACACCAATATTCCACAGTCCATGGTCAGCGCATTTGTGCGAGCTGCGCAAGAGGCGCGCACAACAGCCGCAGCAACAACGGCAGCAGTCCCTCCGTCGCTGCAAACCCCGCGCGCTTCGCCGGAGCCCGTGTCGCTCAAATCGCCGTCGAACCTGCGCAGTTCCGTGGTGACAGCTGCGACGCCCGATTTCGATGCGCTCCGAAAGCGCGCGTTCAATCTTCGCTGGGCAGAGTGCGCGCCCGACGTCATTCCACTCACCGCCGCTGACCCGGATCTCCCCGTGTCATCGGTCGTCACTCAAGCGATCGCGCGATACGTTGCGACGCCCCACCTCCCATACGGTCCACCGGCTGGACTCGTCGAGTTCCGACAAGCGCTCGCATCACACTTCGCGCGCACGAAGTCTGCGGACATCGATCCTTCGCGTGTCATCGCGACAAACTCTGCGGCAAGCGCGATCGTGCTCGTTGCACGTGAAGTTCTCAAAGCAGGCGACGAAGTTGTCGTGCAGGATCCGGTTGACTTCCTCGTCGCAGAGAGTGTTCGCCGCGCGGGCGCGACGCTGCGATTCTGGAAGCCAACCGACGGACGATTCACGGTCGATGGCCTGAAAGAAGCGCTGACATCGAAGACGCGCGCGCTCTTCGTCTGTCATCCGCACAACCCGTTGGGCACTCTTTGGACGCCGACCGAAGTCCGCGCGATTGCTGCCGAAGCCAACGAACGCGGCATCACGATCGTCTCGGACGAAGTGTGGTCGGATGTCGTGCTCGACGGCCGCTCGTTTCGATCGTTTGCGGCGCATGGCGAAGACGAATGTCACGCGTGGGTCATCCACGGCATGTCGAAGGGATTCGCAATCGCGGGACTTCGTATCGGTGCCGTCATCGCACCAAATCGAAAAGCCGCAGACACCTTCATCACCACGCAAGGATTCGCCCAGACCATCGAGGGTGTCGCGACGCTGTCGCAAATTGCGGCCGTCGCGGCGTTGCGCGATACAACGGCATGGCGCGCAGCTTTTCTCGAGCACTGCGGTCGCATGCGCGACCACGCGATCCGGCGCCTGACGCGACTCAAAGGGGTCGCGATCGAGCGCGCGCCCGAAGCGACGTTCGTCCTCTTCGCAAACATCGCGCAAACCGGTATCGCGGAAGAAGAACTCGCGCGTCGCATTGAGCACATCGCGCGCGTCCGTGTCGTACCTGGAAGCCCGCGCTGGTTTGGCGCGAGCGCTGCGGGACACCTGCGCTTCAGCCTCGCAACGACACGCGAAGTGCTGGACGAAGCGATCGATCGCATCTCACAGGAGTGGAAAACCATATTGAAGGGCGCGTGAAGTCCGCGCCATCGCAACTCGGTCCACTTACGGCGCAAAGTCGACGATGAACGACTTCTTCCACTTCGGCCGCCATGTCTGTACGAGTTCGACGTGGATCGGATGTTCGAGGTAGGCCTTGTAGTCTTCCACCGAATCGAACTGAACGATGATGCCGAGGTCGTAGTCTTTGTGCACGTTCGCGCGCCCGATGTCGACAGGGGCGCCGCACACGTAACCCTTCACCATCGGAATCGTTGGCAGCATCGCGTCGCTCGCCGCACGCATGGCGGCGATGTCGTTGTCATCGGCGAGATCGACGAGGACCACATGTTGGAGCGGCGCCGGCATGTCGCGTGAAGCGCTGTTCGTGCGCGGCGAACTCGCACAACCTGAAATCGCGCCATGGACGAGCGACGCGGCGCAGAGCATGAAGAGCCCTCCGCACGCTGTTCGTGCATGGGTGCGTACATGGGTGCGTACATGGGTGCGTACATGGGTGCGCACATGGGTGCGCACATGGGCACGTGCATGGGCGCGTGTGACTTCAAACCTCGCGTGTTTCGTCGCGTTCATGTCGCCGAGCGTAACGGATTGCGGTCGCGCTCGGCGGAATGACACGCGTCAGTTCGTCGCCCGCAGCGTGTCAATCACATCGGTCTCCGATGGCGATCGCTTCGCGATGATGTCCGCCAGGAACCGACCGAGCGCATCACGATTTTCGAAGCGCTCTGCCTTCGCCGGCGCAAAGCCAGCGACGCGAGGTGCGGCTGCAGCCAACCCCGCCTTGCTCGCTGAAGCCGCTGCCGCATCGATCCACGCTGCGTCGACACGCTCAGGGAGTTCTGGCGACGCGAACCAAATGCGCGCCGTGCTTGGATCACCCGCACGCTCCACTCCATCCGCTCCGCGCTCGCGCCATTCTGGCACCACCACGATGAGGAAGCCGCTTGCGTAACCCGCGTTGATGCGCTCCGCCGTCTGCCCGCCGACGAGAAGCACGGGCTCTGCCACTTGCCGCGGCACGAGGTACGCCTCTGGTGCGCGCAGCACCAACACGTGACCGCGGGTGTACTCAGGGCGCTCGCGCCGCATCGAGTGCGTGAAAGGCTGCGCAAGTTCGAAGGGGATGACTTCGATGAGTTCTGCGGCGGCGGCCGGCGTCACCGGCATTGCGGGCATGCCAACTTGCTGCGTTGGAGCCTTCGTCGGTGCCGTCACTTCTTGCGCAAACGTCGAGCTCGACACGATGCATGCCGTGAGCGCCATGAACGCCGCGCTGAGGCCGCGGAAGTTGGATGTCGTGCGCATGAAAGAAGTCGTCTGCATGGTTCTTCCTGAATGAGCGCGTGTGCGCGTCAGAGTTTCAATGTGAGATTTGAAGTTCGGAGGGGTGAAAGGATCAAAGGAGTTTCAAGCGTGCAGCGCGTCACTTCTTCTCGATTTGAAGATCGTCGATGACAAGACGGCCTTGCGCAGACCCAGACGTTCCGCCGAACTGGACAAGCACCGATGCAATGCGCGTCAAATCGATGGCACTTCCGCCGCTGGTGAACGCGCTCAATGGAAGCCGAATCGTTTCCATGGCATTCTGCCAACCCGTTCCTGTTCCAAAGCCTGTGCGTTGATAGGGCTCCTCAACACCGCCGCCCAAGGCGGAAATCTGCAGCGATGTCTCTTCGCCGAGTTCATCAATCAGCGTGACGGTGTAGGTCAGGTCGCCGAGCAATGCAATGGTCTGCGGGTGGCGCGTTCCCTGCGCAGCGCGCATCGAGAGGAACTTGCCTTGCGTGAAGTCGCGGCGATCGGGCGGCACAGTCCAGTTGATCGACGATGCGATCGTCCAATTCAAGACAAACGCGCGTGTGAGGTCGGTCGTGCGGCCGCGCGTGGCGCCATTCATCGGATCGGTCGTCACCCAGGTAAATGCCGTGTTGTTGTCGTTCTGCAGGCCTTCGACCTCGTTCGCCACTCCGACCAACGTCACCGCTCCACCAGAGCTCGAGACCGTAGTCGAAGTGTTGGTTTGGAAGTTGTCGAGCACGATGCGATCGGCAGGTGCCGCGATCCACTCGTTGATGACGGTCGTCGTCGACGCGACCGAGATTGGACGCAAACTCTCGTACTGACGCCAGAGGTATTCCTCAGCGGAAGAGTCGTTTTCCACGACCCGACGGATCATCGCGAGCGACGCCGCTTTCATCACGTCCTGCGCTTCGGCGTTTCCGATCGCTGTCCCTGTTGGGCCCGCGAAATCGTTGAAGCCGCAGCAGTTGAAGTCATTGTGGTCGGCTCCGTGCACGTAGGTTGATTGACGCAACCCTTCGGCGCGCTCGAGGATGTTGAAACTGTCTGCAATGTCGGAGTCGGGGCATCCGCAGACATCGCCGTCCGCGGCGCCGTACATCAGCATGAACGGCACGCCGTGCGGATTCGCGCTCGCGGTTCCAAGGAAGTCGGTTGGCGCGATCGAAATCAAGAGACGAATGTCGCCGATCTGGTAGTTCGGCGATGTGAACGTACCGTCGAAGAGTCGGTCGTAGCCGCGGGCGATGCCTTCACCGCCGCGCGAGTGGCCGATCCAGACGATTACGTCGCCATCGACGCGACCGTTGAGAACGCCGCCGCCGATCGTCGCGAGTTGCGCGAGGAAACTCTCGGTGTGTTCAAGCGTCGTGGTGGACGCAGTCTCGATGCCAGGCACCGTGTCGTTCTGATGGCTCATCACGACATAGCCCCAACTCGCGAGGTGATTGCCGAGGTAGTCGTACCACGCGTAGTTGTGGCCGTTTCCGTGCGAAATCACGACGAGTGGACGCACGCCGAGCGTCGCAATCGACGTCGGGTAGTAGATCCGCTCGAGCTCCATCGTGTCGAGGATGTCGGGGTCGTTGACGTCGTACGACGCGATCTGCGACACAGCAAGCGGACCTGCCGCCGCGAGGTCGACGACGTACCAAAAGCCTGGTTCATCGCCTGCGCCATCAATGAGATCGCCATCGCCGAGCACGCCGTCGCGATTCGCATCGACGACGAGATCAAACCCGCGGCCGGGACTGAGCCCATTGCCGCCGGTGACACCGGTCATCGTGAGCGCGATGTTTGGCGTTGTTGGGTTTGCGGGAAGAGCGACCGTTTGCGATGCACCCCGCACGTCGATCAGCGCGGAAGAAGCCGACCACTCCGCAGCTGTTCGGTTTGGAACCACGTACACGTCAACGACGTCGCCGGCGAGATCAGGAAACTTCAGCGGGTCCACTGCGAGATTGACCGTCGCTCCGACGTTGAACGAATCGAGGTAGATCGCGTAGGGCGCGACCGTTGCTTGAATGCTCGCGAGCTCCGTTGCAACGGGCGCGGTTGCCGGGCACCGTCCCCAAGCGCCGAGGAGTACGGTGAGATCGGCCGCGTCGACAAGTCCGGAGCCGTCGATGTCCGCCGCCGAATCGGTGCCACCCCACGCGCTCAGGAGCGCCGCGAGGTCGGTGCCACCAACTTCGCCGTTGGAATCGACGTCACCGAGACAGCCTCCGGCGGTCGCGAAGCGAGCACCAGGCACGAACGTGGCCAAGGCCACGGCGCACGCGAGGGCGCGACCGCCACACGAACGCTTCGCTGCCCACAGGAGGAGGCCACCGTGCGCCAGTTTGCCGCCCGGGGCGGTCTCTCGGGTGTTTGGATTCTGCAAGAGGCGCATTGACGGGGTAGGGAATCGGTCCATCGAGAGTTCTCTGAATGACAGGGAGCGGTGCGTGGCGAGACGAGGCGAGACGAGACGACTGGGAGGATCTCGAGAGCGGCCTTTGGAACTCGCGCGGCTTGGCGGGAGAGTCGCGCATCGGGTTCGATCGCATGAACGACCGCCGATGTTCGGGG
>JAIXVI010000007.1 GCA_027483065.1 Planctomycetaceae bacterium | reverse complement strand
TCTCGCGCGGCTCTTCACCTCGCTGCAATCGCTGCTTTTTCTGCGCTTCGCGCATCGCGGGGCTGTCGTAGTGTTGGCTCGGGTATTCCCACAGCGTGGTGGGGAAAATGCGCAGCGGCGGGCGTTCCTCGCGGCGACGCGGCGCAGCATCGCGCGCATCGCCACCTCCGCGAGAAGAATGCGGCGGGCGATTCGAACGATCAGATTGCTCACGGAACGGCTTCGGCACGCGCGGAGTGTACGGCTCTCAAGCGAGATTGATGCTGTGCCCGACTGTGGCCCATCCGTGCGCCTCGTCAGCGAAGGAGTCCAGCGATCGCACCCGCCGCGCCTGCACCGATCACGAGGATGGGTGTACCGAGCGGATGCTTCACGCGGAAGACGACGCCGATCGCAAGCCCGATGAGCAGCGCGGTCCATCCGCCGAAAAAGACCGGCCGCTTCGGCCATCCGCCGCCCGTCTCGATCATGAAGAGGATCGCCGCGCTCGCGATCATGCCGACCGCGATCGTGCTGAGGAGGTCGAGCACCCGCCGCGCAGGTTTCCACCCAACCAGCCGTTCGAAGAAACCGAATCCAACAAACGTGAAACTAAATGCGGGCAGGAAGATGCCCGCAGTGAAGGCAAGTGCGCCTGCGATCCCGCCGCCTTGATAGCCAACGAACGTGCCGAAGATCACAAGCGGCGCCGGCAGCACGCTTGCGATCGCGATCCCGTCGAGGCACGCCTGCTGCGTCATCCAGCCGCCGTCGCCTGCGGCGACCGATGTCACATAGGGGAGCGCCGTGTATGCGCCGCCGAAGGTGACGAGTCCTGCGACGAGTCCGTGCCCGAAGAGCGCGCCCGCTGTGCGCGTCTCGGCCGATGTGGCGCGCTCGACCGCGGCGCCGTCGATCGACCCCGCCAGCAGGTATGTCGACGCGATCGAAGCGATGAAGAAGACGACCATCGGCATCTTGTTCGTGTCGGACGCCGCAGCCCAGATCGGTTTCACGAGTTTGATCACCGCTCGAACAATGAGCGCGCACGCTGCGATCTGCATTGCCGCCATCGCGCCCGCAACGGGCGGCGATTTCAAATCGAGTTGGCCGTAGAGCGCACTCGCGACGAGCATGAGAGCGAGCCCTGGAAGCATGAATCCAAGTCCTGCCGCGATGCCGCCGAGGCGACCTCCGCGCACCGTGCCGAGGTAGCAACACATTTCATGGGCTTCCGGACCGGGCAGCACCTGATACACGCCAAGCGCGCGGCGGAATCGCGGCTCGTCGGTCCAGCCGCGACGGTGCACAAATTCGGCGAGAAGTTCTTGGATCTGCACGACGGGTCCGCCGAACGCACGCAGTCCAAACACGAGAAACGCGGTGAAAATCGCGGTGAAACCGCGGTCTTCGCGTGCACTCGTTTCGGCGGAGGCGGGTTCGTCAGCCATGCTCCGCCACTGTACCTGACGCAAATGCGCGCTTTCAGTTGGATCTCACCCAAGCGGAAGTAGAGTGTGCGGATGTCGAAAGCTCCCCGTCGTGCCGGTCACCGTCTGCTCGCTGCACCGCGCATCGCACCTGACTTGGTCTCGTTTTTGGCCTCGTTTATGGCCTCGTTCATCCTCGCCGGTGCGGCACATGCGGTCGACGTTTCGGTCTCCGCCATCGAAATCACCCAGGGCTTTCAGGCCGCGGCAGGCACGACGCCACTCATCGCCCGCAACGCGACGGCGGTGCGCGTCAAGATTTCATTGAACGGCCAAACGACTACGCAAGCGGGCGTCGACGCGGTGCTGCGCATTTACGCGAATGGTGTCGAGATTCCGAGTTCGCCGGTTTACTCGTCGAACGGTCCGATCACGGCGCCCGTTTCGCCGAACAGCGCGAACATCAACGACACGCTCAACTTCATCTGCTTCCCGCCGCAATCGACCGACGTCGACTTCACCGTGACGGTGAACCAGTTCCGCACGATTGCGGAGACGAACTACGCGAACAACACGACGAGTGTGCTCAACAAGTCGTTCCTCTGCCGAAAGATGGTGGACATCGCGTACGTGCCTGTGAACTACACGTTTGGCGCGGGGCTTCCGCAGCAATCGTTCATGGAGCCAGGATTCGGCGACGCGTTCTTGCGCGGTATCTACAAGACCGGCGACTGGAACTACCACCGCGTGCCGGTCACGCCACCCGTTGTTTCGTCGAGCATCGAAACGGCGAACACGGCGCTTCTCAACACGCTGAGTTCGTTGCGACAGACAACGATTCCTGCGTTGGGCTTTCAGCGGCCTGAATTCATCTACGGTTGGCTTCCCGGAAATCCGTTCAGCGGAAACGGGCAAGCGATCGGCATCCCCGGCGATGCGGCGTTCGGCAACACGGAGAACTCGCGATTCCAACGCACATTTGCGCACGAAATCGGGCACTTGTGGGGACTCTCGCACAATTCAACGACGCTCGGAGTCGCATCCTTTGACGTTGAGCATCAACTCAAGGATCCGCTCAGTATCGCGCAAGTGCAGCCGTCGACAAAGTCGGACATCATGGTTGCGGGCCTCTTGACGAATCAGGCGTGGGTTGCGTCGGGTTCGTATCTCGACTGCATCAACGACGCGCGTACGACGTGCACCGCCGCCGATGAAAATGGCGGCGCGACGGATGCAGCGTCGGATGTTCCGAATGACGCGACATCGGTGTTGCGACTGACCGGCGTCCATGATCACGTGATGCGTCGCGTAACACTCGACGCTGCGATGCCAAATGAGCTCGTCGTGCCGACCCTCGACAACCCTGCTGGAAATGTGCTCGTGGAAGCGTTCGATGCATCGGGCGCGTTGCTTCACTCGGTGCGGCTCGACACGCGCTCTTGCCGTGAGAGTTGCGCGGATCCGTCGCACCAACACAGCACAACGTCGCTCTTTGTGAATCTTCCGCGTTGGACGAAGGGCCGCGAAATCGCGCGCGTCCTTGTACGTGAGTGGACGAAGTCGAAGGGAAGCTCGTCGGCCGGCCGTCCGCTTGCCGAGATGCTTCGAACAGCGCATGCGCCGGCGATTGCAGGCATCGACGTCGGCCCCGCGCAGCCAGGTCC